>NZ_CP136051.1:3190000-3509000 GCF_032999765.1 Imperialibacter roseus
CGTCCACTTCGAAAGACGCCACTTATGGCGATGCCAACTCATTCCGTTATGGCATTATTACCAACCCAACAATGCCTATCTATGACAACACCACAACCAGCCCTACTGCTGGTGGTAACTTTGCAGGCTATGCAGAAAGGGACATTTTCGACTGGTACAACCCTCTTTCTATTGCTGAGCAGAATATTCACGATGGCAAAGACACTCGTTTGTTGACAAGCATCCGTGGCGAATACAATTTCACCAGCAACTTCAGGGCTGCGGTGTTTTATTCTCGCCAGTGGGAAAGTGACTGGAGAGGCAATTATTCTCCTAAAACTGCCAAGTTTGGTGGTGGATTTGGTAGAGCTGGTCTCGCTGACATCTCACGTAACGACAGGTTCAACGAACTGTTCGAAACAACAGTTAACTACGACATCTCAGCAGGTGATGCCAACATCGCTCTATTGGGTGGTTATTCTTACCAGGACTTCCAGAACGAAGGCAATTACATGCAGGGTGGCAACTTCCTGACTGATGCTTTTACCTACAATAACATGGGAGCTGCACTTGACTTTGCCAATGGACTTGGTACCATCTCAAGTTACAAGAACTCCAACAAACTGGTGGCATTTTTTGGCAGGGCCAACATGAACTATCAGGGAACCTATTTCCTTTCAGCCAGTGCTCGTTACGAAGGATCTACAAGGTTTGGGGCTAACAACAAGTGGGGCTTATTCCCTGCCGTAAGCGGTGGTGTTACGCTTTCAAATCTGTTTGACCTCCCTGGTGTTAACAGCTTGAAGTTCAGAGCTAGCTGGGGTATCACAGGTAACCAGCCAAGTCAGTCTTATGCATCTCTTCAAAGGTTCGGGCGTCAGGGCAACTTCTTTATCGATGGAGCCTACGTACCTTCTTACGGCCCGGTATCCAATGCCAATCCTGATCTTGCCTGGGAAACTAAAAACGAAATCGACTTTGGTTTGGATTTCGCCGCCCTCGATAGCAGATTGACTGGTACATTAGACTTCTACAAAAGAAATACCAAAGATCTCATCCTATTAGTAAACGTGCCGGTACCACCCAACTTGTTTGGACAAACGTTGGTAAACATTGGTGAGTTGGAGAATATTGGATTCGAAGCTGCCTTCAACTATGCAGCTGTGAACACTTCTGACTTCAGCTGGACACCCGGCATCAACCTCTCAACATTCAGCACGACGGTGGTTAGCTTGACTTCTGGTGATTTGAGTTTTGGTAGCGGAGGCGTTCTTTACAGAGCCAACATGGGATCTCCTGGTCAGAATGCTACTAACCTTGTTCGTGTGAAAGAAGGTGAAAAACTGGGTCAGCTTTGGGGGCCTGTTCAAGTGGGTATCCTTGACAACGGCACACCGGAATTCAAAGATATCGATGGCGACGGCACTTTCTGTGATTGCGATGACGACAGAACCGTTGTTGGAAATGGTTTGCCTGCCTTCACTTTCGGTTTCAACAACTCGTTTACTTATAAAAACTTTGATGTGAACTTGTTCTTCAGGGGTGCTGTGGGCCATGAGCTTTACAACTCCTACAGAGGTTTCTATGAGAACACTCAGGGTACTACAACTGATAACTACAATGTAGTAAACACCAAGTATTTCGATCCTGAGATTAAAGATGCTAAAGTAAACAGCATACATGTAGAAAAGGGAGATTTTGTCAAGCTTGACAACGCTACGGTTGGCTACAGAGTAAATCTGGCTCCTGGAAGTGCTTTTAGTAACTTTAGAGTTTATTTATCAGCGCAGAACCCATTTGTTGTTACAGGTTACACGGGCATTGATCCCGAGGTGAGATTTGTTGACTCTGGAGACGATTCAAACCCAAACAACGATGATCCCCTGTCTCCCGGTATTGAAAGAAGGGTGACCTACTTCACCACTCGCATATTTACTTTCGGCATCAATCTTGGATTCTAAACTTTAAAGAATTAAAAAATGAAAAAATCATTCTTAAGACGTATTCTTTTAGTTGGGCTGGGATTGACAGTTTTTAGTCAGTCTTGTACCGACCTGGAAGAAGAGTTATATAGCGATATTACTGCGGACAACTTCTTCAAAAATGAAGAAGAATTCATTGCAGCACTTGGCCAGGCTTATTCAGCCTTTGGCGGACTGGGCAACCACTTCAACCTTTGGTCAATCAATGAAATTTCATCTGATGAAATTGCAATTAGCCAAAAGGGTGGTGACTGGTACGATGGTGGTGTACTTATTCAGCTTCATGAGCACAACTTCCCTGCCAACAACGGGCTGTTCAACAGTGCCTGGGGAATGATCTATGGTGGCATCAACACCACCAACCGGTTGATCTACTCATTTGAGCAGCTGGGAACACCTCAGGCCGACGCATTTATTGCAGAATTGAGAGCGGTGAGAGCGCTTTGGTACTATTGGGGAATGGATGCCTTTGGCAACATTCCTTTGGTGACTGACTTTACTGACACTGAGCCGCCGACAAATGCACCAAGACAGGAAGTATACAACTTCATTGAGTCTGAGTTGGATGCGGTAATTGGTCTGCTCCCTACCGAGAAAACAGCTGCAACTTATGGAAGGATGACCAAATGGGCTGCCCTTGCTATTAAAACAAAGATGTACCTGAACGCAGAAGTGTACACTGGAACAGCCCAATGGGCCAAAGCAGCTGATGCAGCGGAGCAGATCATCAACAGCGGGCTTTACTCACTGGAGCCAGTTTACTCAGATAACTTCGCCATCAGTAATCAGAATTCCGGAGAAAACATCTATGTATATCCTTATGACAAGGTGTTTGCCGGCGGATTTAACTGGGTAATGATGACCCTTCACCTTGCTAGTCAAACTACTTTCAGCTTGACTCAGCAGCCCTGGAATGGTTATCAAACGGTAGAAGAGTTTTACAATTCTTATATCGATCCGGTAAAGAACCCTGGTCCACAAGGTGATGTTTGGGCTGGCTTGGCATTGGAGCCTTCTACTGGTACTCAGGATGACCGTTTGTCTAACTTCCTTGTTGGTCCGCAATTCAATCCTGATGGCACGAGAACACAGGATCCGGGAGTGGATGCCGCTGACCCTGACGGTCCGGATCTTACTTTCACGCCTGCTTTGAATGAGTTATTCCCCAATGGATGGAGACAAGGTGGTGCCAGAATTGGTAAATACGAAATTGAGCGTGGTGGTACTAACAACATGAGCAATGACTTCGTTATTTTCAGGTTGGGAGACATCATTCTTTCTTTGGCGGAAGCCAAGTTCAGGATGGGCAATACAGGTGAAGCATTGGTTTTGGTTAACCAAATCCGTGAAAGAGCTGGCGTAGATCCTTTCACTACTTTAACCAGCGACATGTTGTTTGAAGAAAGAGGAAGAGAAATGTACGTAGAAATGACTCGTCGTCAAGATCAGATTCGCTTTGGCAAATGGCACGATGCGTGGTGGGCAAAAGCAGCTGATCCTGCGGACACTCATGAAATCATCTTCCCGATCCCTCAGCAGCAAATCGATTCTAACGACAAGCTGGTTCAGAACCCTGGATACAATTAATTAAATCAGGGCGATTTCCTCACTCTGGAAATCATCCAAAAAATATGGACTCCTGAGCTGCTTGCTCAGGAGTCCTATTTTTTAGCATTCCTTTCACCAAAAAAACGCATGGCAATAGCCAATTGCTTAATTTGCAACTTATTTCAGACAGAGGGGAAGTGAAATCAATTCAGTCGACAATTATTTATCTTATTTTGATTGCAGTATTTTTAAATGGCTGCAACCAGGCCGCAAAAGCGCCAACCCAGACCACTCCCCTATTTTCGCTTCTTGATGCCAGTTCCACAGGCATCGAGTTTAACAATGAACTAACCTACACCGAAGAACTCAACCCCTACACGTTTAGAAATTTCTTCAACGGTGGCGGCGTCGGCCTTGGCGATGTCAATAATGACGGACTCATCGACATATTTTTTTCAGGCAACCTGGTGGACAATAAGCTTTACCTCAACAGAGGCAATTTTAAGTTTGATGACATTTCGGGCAAAGCCGGCATTACCAGCCAGGAAGTGTGGACTACTGGTGTAAGCATGGTCGACATCAACGCAGACGGCTGGCTGGATATTTACCTTTGTAAGTCAGGCCCGTCAGGAGGCCCCAATCGAAGCAATGAGCTGCTGATCAACGACGGAGATACCGTTAACGGCCCTCATTTTACTAACCAGGCTGTGGCTTATGGGTTAGCAGATATTGGGCTCTCTGTTCACGCAGCTTTTTTCGACTATGACAAAGACGGGGACCTCGATTTGTACCTTCTGAATAACAGCATCCGAACTGTCGGTGGCTATGACCTGCGAAAAGGGCAGCGTGACATTCCCGACCTGGATGGTGGAAACAAGCTCTACAGAAACGATGGCGGGAAATTTACCAATGTAAGCCAGCAAGCAGGTATTTACACCAGTGCCATTGGGTTTGGACTTGGTGTGACCATTGGTGACCTCAACAAAGATGGCTGGTCAGACATCTACGTTTCGAACGATTTTTTTGAAAAAGATTACCTCTATATCAATAACCAGGATGGCACCTTCACTGAAGATCTCGAAAGTTATATCAGGGAGCTTAGCATGGGCTCGATGGGTGCGGACATGGCCGATATCAACAACGACGGCCTACCTGAGGTTTTTGTAACGGAGATGCTCCCGGAGGGCGATGCCAGGCTTAAAACCACCACACAGTTCGAAAAGTGGGACAAATATCAGGTAAGTGTCGATCAGGGATACTACCACCAATTTAGCCGAAACGTGCTTCAACTTAACAATGGCATCGGGCCCGACGGTAAGCTTAGCTTCTCCGAAGTTTCAAGACTAACAGGTACACATGCCACCGACTGGAGTTGGGGTGCGCTGATCTTTGACATGGATAACGATGGATTAAAAGACATTTTCGTTGCCAATGGCATTGGGAAAGACCTGCTTGATCAGGACTATGTAAATTTCATCGGAGATCCGGAGGTAGTAAGGAGCATCCTTCAGCAGAAAAACAATGTGATAAAGCAGCTAATAGACTCTATTCCCTCCAACAAGGTGCCTAACTATGCTTTCAAAAACATCAACAACCTGCATTTCGAAAACTTCGCCAGCCAGTGGGGACTAGACCTGCCCTCTTTTTCCAATGGCTCTGCCTATGGTGACCTGGACAACGATGGAGACCTGGACCTGGTTCTCAACAATGTGAACATGCCTGCCTTTGTGTATAGAAACAACACCAAAGAACAGCACCAGGAAAATCACAGCCTGACCGTCTCGCTGCGTGGCGAACAACAAAACTATTTTGCCGTGGGCTCAAAGGTAACAATCTTTAGCAACGGCCAGGTGTTTTATCAGGAGCTTTCTCCCATGAGAGGATTCATGTCGTCAGTCGACTATCGTTTGCATTTCGGACTCGGCCCAATCGATATGATCGATTCGCTGGTGGTGGAATGGCCCAATGAAACGATTTCTGTATCGACAAATCTCTCCCCCGACAAAACAGTTGAGTTCTTCCAGGCAGAGGGAATAAGAAAACCAAATGCGGCAACTAGCGGTCCACATAAAACGATATTCACCCGGGAAACTTCCCCTAAGGGAGTGAATTTCAAGCATATCGAAAGTTCGTTTGTAGATTTCGACAAGGAACGCCTGCTATTCAACATGCTTTCCAATGAAGGCCCCTGCACCTGTGTGGCCGACATCAATGGCGACGGCCGGGACGACTTCTACATCGGAGGTGCGAAAGGGCAAGGTGGCAGGCTGTTCAAACAAACCAAAGACGGCAACTTCCAGGAAACATCGAGTCAGCTTTTTGATGGCGACAAAGAAGCTGAGGATACCGACTGCGTGTTTTTCGATGCCAATGGAGACAATTTGCCCGATTTGTATGTCACCAGTGGAAGCAACGAAGTACCCAACATTTCTCTTTCTCTGGTTGATCGGCTCTATATCAACACCGGGAAAGGCCAGTTTGAGAAAAGCCAGCAAATTCTCCCTACCAGCACCAAATTGGAAAGCACATCGGTGGTAAGAGCGATGGACTATGACAATGACGGGGACACTGATCTTTTTGTGGGCGTGCGGATGACGCCAGGGTTTTATGGAGAACCAAAAAATGGCTACCTTCTCAACAACGACGGCCAAGGTATATTCCAGAATGTCACCGTTGAATTTGCACCAGAGCTCAACAGCATAGGTATGATCACCGATGCGCTTTGGAGCGACGTGAACAACGATGGAGCAGTGGACCTGGTGGTCGTTGGAGACTGGATGCCAATAAGGGTTTTTCTTAACCGAGATGGGAAATTTGTTGAGTCCTCTAATACGTCTGGCTTGACTGGTTCCGGTGGCTGGTATCAGGTTGTGGCTGCCGGTGATTTTAATGAAGACGGTCTGATTGACTTTGTAGTGGGCAACCACGGCTTGAACTCGAGGTTCAAAGCAAGTCAGCTTGAGCCTATTTCGATGTATATCAATGACTTTGACAGAAACGGTTCTAAGGAGCAAATACTTACCCGCTATGACGGCGGTAAGGAGCTGCCGCTGGTCATGAGAACAGACATGGTGATGCAAATACCTGCACTGAAAAAGAAATACCTGCGATTCAAAAACTACGTTGGCCAGGGCATGGATGAAGCATTTACTTCCGAGCAAATTTCAAATTCTATCATTCTGCAAGTCAATGACCTCTCCTCCCAGTTACTTCTCAACAAAGGCAATGGCCAGTTTATCTCGCAACCGCTTCCGTTGGAGGCTCAATTTGCTCCTGTATACACCCTGCTCGTTGAGGATTTTGATAATGACGGCCATTTGGATGTATTTTTAGGTGGTAATCAATACAGGGCAAAGCCGGAGACAGGGATTTATGACGCCAGCTATGGCTTAATGCTTAAGGGTGATGGAAAAGGAACCCTGACCACTGTCAGAGGTGCCGAGTCCGGCATACATACCAAAGGAGAAATCAGGTCAGCACAAAAAATCAAAGTGGGAAACCAACAAATGATAGTAATAGGGAAAAATAATGACGTCCCGGAATTTTATAGTTATTAAAATGATAAAAATGAAATTTAGATCAATTGGTGCAATAGCTACCTGCATGTTTTTAGGTACCACATTATTTTTTTCATGTGATTCTTCGGTTGGCAGCAATAACAAGAAGGAAAACTATGACAGTCTCTTCCTGGGCTTCCATTTTGGCATGGATCGCAAAGAGTTCTTCCGGTATTGCGCCGAAATGAATCAGAAAAAGCTTTTTGCCCATGGTACGGGCGCAACAAGCGTACAATACGAACTAAAAAATGAATTCAAGGCTCCTGTGATAATGAGGTTCTACCCGTCGTTTCACGAGGAAAAAATATATGAGATGCCCGTAACCTTCACCTATGAGGCCTGGGCACCGTGGAATAAGCAATACTGGTCGGACGTTCTACTGGAAGAGATGTATGAACAATTTAAGATCTGGTACGGCGACGATTTTCAGGTGATTAATCACCCAAATCAGGGCAAAGTGTATGCAAAAATGGACGGGCGCCGGAGAATCAACTTGTTTATCAGAGACGACCAGTTTGTGCAAGCTGTATTTTCAGACATGAAAGTGATCACAGAATTAGAAAAACAGAAAGAGAACTAGTCCCCTTCAAAAGACGGTAAAATGACCAAATATCAAACAGCGAAGAGTTTTTTCCTTAGCCGTGTGGCTCCCATCATCACACTGGTGTTTACTGTCGCCTGTCAGTCGGAATTGGACAATGCGGCCCCTACCCTCTTCAGAACAGTGAAAAGCAGTGAAAGCGGTATCGACTTTGAAAATAACCTGACTTTCACCAAAGAATTTAACATATATACCTACAGGAACTACTACAACGGAGGTGGTGTAGGTTTGGGTGACATGAACAACGACGGGCTTATTGACATCTACCTGACCGCCAATATGTTGCCTAACAAGTTATACCTTAACCAGGGTAACTTCAACTTCAAAGACGTAACGAAGACAGCAGGTGTAGCTGGAACAAAGGCGTGGTCTACTGGTGTAAGTCTTGCCGACGTTAATGGCGACGGCCTTATAGATATCTATGTTTGCAACTCAGGCGATATAAAGGGCGACAACAAACAAAATGAACTGTTTATCAACCAGGGGCTTGATGCGGAAGGGCTTCCTGTTTTCAAAGAAAGCGCTGAAGAATACGGAATAGCGGATCAGGGGTTTTCAACTCATGCGGCCTTTTTCGACTACGACAATGACGGTGATCTGGATCTTTACCTCCTCAATAACTCCTATCAGGCAATAGGAAGCTTCAACCTTCGAAAAAACGAGCGACCTATAAGAGATGATGTGGGTGGCGACAAGCTATTTAGAAATGATGACGGCCACTATAGCGACGTGAGCATTGAAGCCGGTATTTACGGCAGCGTCATCGGGTTTGGCCTGGGCGTTACCATCGGCGACATCAATAAAGACGGTTGGCTGGACATCTATGTTTCTAATGACTTTTTTGAAAGGGACTATCTTTACCTGAACAATGGAAATGGTAGCTTTAGAGAGGTGCTTGAATCAGAAATGAGGAGCATTAGTGCTGCGTCGATGGGCGCTGACCTTGCCGATATCAACAACGACGGCTACTCCGACATCTTCGTTACTGATATGCTGCCTGAAGCCGAGGAACGGATCAAAACCGTTACCACTTTCGAAAACTGGGACAAATATAAACTTAACCTTGACAACGGATACTGGCACCAATTCAACAGAAATATGCTCCAGTTAAATAACGGAGACGATACTTTTAGTGAGATTGGGCGACTGGCCAATGTGTCGGCTACAGACTGGAGTTGGGGGGCGCTCATTTTCGATTTCGATAATAATGGCTATAAAGATATTTTTGTTGCCAACGGCATTTATCAGGACCTGACCAATCAGGACTTCCTCAAGTTTGTCACCGAAGAGAGTACTATTCAGCGTATTATTTCGTCGGAAGGAGTTGACTACAAGCAGCTGGTGGAATTGATACCTTCTCAGGCTGTGCCTAACTATGGCTTCATGAACAACGAGAATTATTCTTTCACCAACAAAGCCAAAGAGTTGGGGTTGGGCCAGCCCAGTTTCTCCAATGGGTCTGCGTATGGCGACCTGGACAACGACGGTGATCTTGACCTCGTGGTCAACAATGTGAACATGCCGATATTCCTGTATGAAAACAAAAATGAAGATTTCAACCCTGACAATGGTTTTTTGAAATTCAAATTGGAAGGTGTTGGAAACAATACATTTGCCACTGGAACCAAAATAACTGTCGTCGCCGGAGGAAACAGGCACTATATCGAGCAAATGCCTATCAGAGGGTTTCAGTCAACTGTCGACTTTCGCCCTAATATTGGATTGGGCAAGGCCTCCAAAGCCGACTCCGTGATTGTGCAATGGCCAGATGGATCTGTTAGTATACTGACAGATGTACCCACCAGGCAGACACTGACTCTTAGCCAGAAAGATGGAGTGAGTTCACAAAACAATCAGATGAAAACTGGCGCAAATTCCAGAGAAACGATGTTTGAGGCCATTGCCGCAGATCAGGTAAAGGCAAGTATAGACTATAAGCACAAAGAGAATCTGTTCGTCGATTTCGATAGAGACAGGCTGATCTTTCATATGTTGTCGACAGAAGGGCCGTGCATGTGCAAGGGCGACGTAAATGGCGACGGAAGAGAAGATGTGTTTATCGGTGGCGCACGAGAAATGACCGGCGAACTGTTTATCCAGAATCCCGACGGAACCTTTCGGTCCGAAAGCAAGCTGACTTTTGAAAAAGATAAGAGCGCTGAAGACATAGATTGTGTCATATTTGATGCCAATGGCGATGGCAAAAATGACCTGTATGTGGCCAGCGGAGGTAGTGAAGTGACAAACAGCTCCCCTTCCCTATCCGATCGTCTTTATATAAATAAAGGCAGTGGCAGCTTTGAAAGAACTGGCCAGGTGCTTCCGGCCAATAAGTTTGAAAGTAGCTCAACGGTAAATGCAGCTGACTATGACGGCGACGGTGACGTGGACTTGTTTGTAGGCATAAGAACAAAGCCCTATTTCTATGGAGTGCCCGGCAATGGTTATCTCCTGCAAAACGATGGTCAGGGAAATTTCCAAGAAGTTAGCAGCACAATTGCGCCGGGTCTCAAAAATATCGGAATGATTACTGACGCCGTTTGGTCAGACGTTGACGCAGACGGTGACCAGGATTTGTTGGTTGTCGGAGAATGGATGGCAATAAACCTTTTCAGAAACGATGGAGGAAAGTTTACCAATACCTCTACCGAAGCTGGCTTTGCGAATACTGAAGGTTGGTGGAACGCCATTGAAATGGCCGACCTCAATGGTGATGAACTGCCCGATTTCATTGTGGGCAATCACGGACTGAACTCCAGGTTCAAAGCCTCAGTTCAAAAACCCATCAACCTCTTTTTGAGCGACTTCGATCAAAATGGCTCATTGGAGCAAATACTGACTCAGTATAATGGTGATTTCTCGTATCCCGTGGCACTTAAGCATGACCTGGTGATGCAACTACCCGGTCTCAAAAAGAAATACCTGAAGTACGAGAACTTCAAAGGACAGAAAATGGAAGACATTTTCACCACAGAGGAATTAGCGAATGCCTCCAGGCTTACTGCAAATATGCTGGAATCAGTGGCTCTTATTAATAAATCGAATGGGCACTTTGAAATCGTGAAACTGCCACAGGAAGCCCAGTTTTCACCAATCTACTCTATTCTTGCCAACGATTTTAACCAGGACGGGTTGACGGATATTCTTTTAGCAGGTAATCTTTATGATACTAAACCTGAAGTTGGCCGATACGATGCCAGTTATGGTGTGATGCTTCAAGGCAACGGGCAGGGAGGCTTCAAAAACATTTCAGCCAAGCAGTCGGGCTTCTCACTAAAAGGTCAGGCAAGGGAAATGTCCTTCATGAAGGTAGGAAGCCAGCAAATGCTCCTCGTAGCCAACAACAATGATGCGCTGCAAATGTTTGTCTACCATCCAACCTCTGTCATTATTCCGCAGAAAACAATCGAAATTAACAAATGATGCTGTACCTGCGTCATCCAAAATATGGGCTACCAGGCCTGATTTGTATTTGTCTCCTGCTATTCTCAGGCTGCAACGATGGGCAGCCTAAGGCCACTCATTTGTTTGAAGCAGCTTCACATGATCAAACGAATATTGCCTTTTCCAACACCCTCACAGAAGACGAAGAATTCAACCTCATAGATTACCTCTACTTCTACAACGGAGGGGGTGTAGCCATTGGTGATGTAAACAACGATGGGCTGCTCGACATCTATTTTTCTGCCAATCAGGAAGATAACAAGCTATATATCAACAAAGGCGACTGGACGTTTGAGGACATTACTGACAAAGCTGGCGTGGCAGCCTCAGGCGCATGGAAAACCGGCGTGACGATGGTTGATATCAACGGTGACGGCTTTCTCGATATTTACCAATGCCGACTGGGTAAATACAAGGGTATTGAGGGCTCCAATCAGCTCTTTATTAACAACGGAGACCTTACATTCTCCGAAAAGGCATCCGTGTATGGTTTGGATTTCAGTGGCTTCAGCACGCAGGCCGCATTTTTCGACTACGACCTCGATGGCGATCTCGATGCCTACCTGCTCAATCATTCGGTGCACACCGAACGAAGTTACGGGAGGGCTACCCTACGCAAATACGATGATGGAAACGCCGGAGACAGGCTTTTCAAAAACGACAATGGGAAGTTTACCAGTGTGACCAAACAGGCTGGCATCTATTCAAGCAATATCGGCTATGGCCTTGGGGTTGGCATCAGTGACGTCAACGCCGATGGCTGGCCAGACATCTACGTTTCCAACGATTTCAATGAAAACGACTACCTGTACATCAACAATGGGATGGACACGCTTGGGCTGGTCAGCTTTACTGAGTCAATAGCGCAGACAATTGGACACACCAGCCGATTCTCCATGGGAAATGATTTGGCCGACTACAACAACGACGGTCTGATCGATATCATCTCGCTGGACATGCTCCCTGAGGATGAAGAAATTATCAAGCGATCAGCCGGTGACGACTCGTACGAGATTTATAGTCTCAAGCTCAAATTTGGGTACGGTCGGCAATTTACCAGAAATGCGCTCCAGCTCAACAACGGTGTCCAAAGCGATGGGCTGCCCAACTTTTCCGAGATCGGGCAGCTGGCTGGTATCCACGCCACCGACTGGAGCTGGTCTCCCCTGCTCGCCGACTACGACAATGACGGTTACAAAGACTTGTTCATATCGAACGGTATCAAAAGGAGGCCCAATGATATGGACTACATCAATTTTCTTTCAAATAGGGACTTAAGAGACGGGCTCGTCAATAATCCAAATTTGAGTGATCGCCGGCTGGTGGATGAAATGCCTGACGGAACTGTGCACAACTACCTGTTCCGAAACAACAAAGACCTGACTTTCTCCGATGTGAGCGACCAATGGGGAATGACAACTCCTTCCCTATCCAACGGTGCCGCCTACGCCGACCTTGATAATGACGGCGACCTTGACCTCATAGTCAACAACATCAATGAGGTCGCTTCCTTGTATAGAAACACTACGGCTGAGTCGGCCAGCAAAACAAAACTATCGTATTTAAAAGTAATTCCACTGGGTAAGGGGAAAAACACGTTTGGGATAGGCGCCAAATTGTTTGCGTACGCAGGTGGTAAAGTCTTTTATCAGGAAAATTTTGTCGCCAGAGGTTTTCAATCTTCCGTGAGTCCATGGGTACATTTTGGCCTTGGGGAGATCAAAACACTTGACTCGTTGAGGGTGGTTTGGCCTGGCGGAAAAACGCAGCTTCTGACAAAGGTTGAAGTCAATAGGTCAATTCAGCTTGACGAGACTGAAGCCAAGTTGTTTTACCGTGCCGTTGAACGAAAAGAACGCCCCTTATTGACAGACGTAACCGATAGCCTGGGTATTGACTTTATCCACAAAGAAAACAACTTCAATGATTTCAATAGAGAGTTTCTTATCCCTCATTTGGTTTCCAAAGAAGGTCCCAAAGTCGCAGTAGTGGACTTTAACGCAGATGGAAGGGACGACTTCTACATCGGCAATGCATCCGGTGCATTGGGCTCTTTCTTCATTTCGGCCAGCGACTCCACCTTTTCTAACTTGCTACTGCCTCGCCAGGTCGACAACATGAGAATGGAGGAAACCAATTGCCTCTTTTTTGATGCCAATGGGGATGGTCTTCCGGATCTCTATATTGTTTCAGGAGGCAACGAGTTCTCTCCACGAAATAGTAATCTAAAGGACAGGCTCTTAATCAACAATGGAGTTGGAGGATTTACCGATCAGAGCAACGGGCTGCCAGACGCCTACCAACACGGTTCGGTAGCCGCTGCCGCCGACATTGACCAGGATGGCGACCAGGACTTATTCGTTGGGGGGCGGGTGGTGCCAGGGCAGTACGGTGCGCTGCCACTCAGCTATGTGCTTCTCAATGATGGTACGGGCAAATTCATCGACGCAACCGCTGACATCGCTCCTGCCCTGAGCGAGGTGGGCATGGTAACCGATGCACAGTGGATCGACCTCAACGGCGATACTTATCCTGAGCTTGTGGTCGTTGGGCAATGGATGCCCATTGCCATTTATGGTAACAACAAGGGGCAGCTTACCAGGCTCTATTTCGAAGGACTTTCGCATTCGAATGGATGGTGGAGTTCTTTGAAACTAAGTGACGTAGACAACGACGGTGATACTGATTTTATCGTTGGTAATTTGGGAACAAACAGCCGTCACAAAGCATCGCTGGAGTTTCCAATGCATCTCTACAGCAACGACTTTGATGACAACGGCTCACTGGATCAGGTTCTTTGCTACTCTACTCCGCAAGGGGTTTTCACCGTGAATACCAAAGACGAGTTGATCAAGCAGATCCCCTCTTTGAAAAAGAATTTCGTAAAACACGCAGACTTTGCGGGCAAAACGGTAGAGGAAATTTTTGGCGAAACGGCGCTGAACAACAGCCTCCACTTGCAGGCTACTAACTTTCAGTCAGTTTGGATTGAAAACATCAACAATCAGGGCTTTACCATTCATGCCTTGCCTGTAGAGGCGCAGTTTGCTCCCGTTGCGGCTATCGAAACAGCTGACCTCAATGGTGACGGACATATCGACATGTTGCTGGGTGGAAACAGCTTCAGCAGCTCCCCCTATTTTGGAACTTACGACGCCAGCCAGGGCCTGGTACTTTTAGGAGACGGAAAAGGGAAGTTCACCTCTGTGAGCGCCAGAAAAAGTGGGCTAAAGGTCGCCGGTGAGATAAAAGACATCAAAACGCTACATTTTCCAGGAAAACTGCTTTTCGTCATTGCAAGAAACAACGATAAGCCCGTCATTTACATGTTAAACAATACAGTCGAGAATATTTTTTAATTTTGCACCCAGAAGAACAAAGGAGAAAGTGATGTTAAAACGTTTTTTACTAGGAACATGCAGTTTGGTCATTATTGGTTTAACCCTAGATGGCTGCAATTCATCAAAAGGTGAATACAAGGAGGTGCTGAAAGACCCCCAACTTTACCATGCGTCTGTAAAAAAACTTACAGACATTATCGTTCATGATATTTTTTCGCCGCCCGTCGCCAGCCGTATTTATGTATACCCCAACATTGCGGCCTACGAGGTGCTTGTCAACCAATACCCTGACTATCAGTCGCTGGCTGGCCAACTAAACGGCCTGGGCGAAGCTCCGAAGCCAGACCCTGCCAAAGAAATGGATCTGCACCTGGCTTCAATACATGCTTTTCTTACCGTTGGCAAAGCGCTGATATTCTCTGAGGAGAAAATGGACGTTTTCAGAAACAAGCTTTATAACAAAATACAGGAGACAGATATTCCCTCAGATGTTTTTGACAACTCTATTGAGTATGGTGAAACAATGGCCAAGCATATCATGGATTGGGTGGCGCTGGACAACTACAAGCAGTCCAGATCCTTTCCTAAATACACTGTGATGGACAACCCAGACTACTGGAAGCCGACACCCCCTGACTACATGGAAGGCATTGAACCACACTGGATGAAAATCAGAACTCTTGCCCTCGACTCATGTAATCAATTTGTACCGAAACCACCTACTCCTTACGACATGGCAAAAAACAGCCAGTTTTACAAGGAGCTGATGGAGGTATACGAAACGGGCGTTAACCTAAGCGAAGAGCAAACGGAAATTGCCAAGTTCTGGGACTGCAACCCCTATGTATCGCACCACAAAGGCCACGCAATGTTTGCCACCAAGAAGATAACGCCAGGCGGACACTGGGTGGGGATTACCGCCATTGCCACCAAGCAAGCCAACTCCAACTTCATGCAAACCAGTGAGGCATATACCATGGTGACCATCGGCCTCTTCGACGGGTTCATTGCCTGCTGGGATGAAAAGTGGCGCAGCATACTGATCAGGCCCGAGACTGTTATTAATCAATTTGTGGATGAAGATTGGGTACCCCTGTTGCAAACTCCTCCCTTCCCGGAATACACCAGCGGACACAGCGTTATTTCCAACGCAGCTGCCTCCGTGCTGACCAAGCTGTATGGCGAAAAATTCAGCTATCACGACACCACTGAGATGGAATATGGCCTGCAGCCCAGAAATTTCGACTCGTTCTTTGCTGCCAGTGAAGAAGCCGCTATAAGCCGCCTCTACGGAGGCATTCACTACATGCCAGCTATCACTGAGGGCATTACCCAGGGCAGGCAAGTGGGTAGTTGGGTGCTCGACAACGTGAAGACCAGAAAAGGCTCGTTATCGGAGGCTAAAAAGGAAGATTAGTACCCACTAATAAAAATGCCCGCAATCGAAGAATCGATTGCGGGCATTTTTATTTATGTGATCAGTCTTTGTTGATAACAAGGTTGATAACAAAAGCGAGAGCGATAACGCCGAAGCAGCCAATGACATTGTACCATAAATAAGCGATGTCGGTAGTTTTGAAGAGCACTATAACGACAAGCTGAGAAATGACGGCTGCCCAAAAGACTGCTGGGCCTTTAATAACCTTGATAAAAAAGGCGACCAGGAATATGCCTAGAATGCTGCCATAAAATATGGAACCCAGGATGTTCACGGCTTCTATAAGGTTCTCCACCAGATTGGCGAAAAGGGCAAATCCAATGGCTACAAGTCCCCAGAAGGCGGTGAAGAACTTCGACGCATGGACAAAGTGTTTTTCAGCCCCGTCTTTTTTCACCAGCCGCATATAGAAATCGACGGTGGTGGTCGAAGCAAGGGCATTCAGTTCCGAAGCCGTCGACGACATGGCCGCAGAAAATATGACAGCGAGCAACAGCCCAATAACCCCCACTGGCAGGTATTCAAGAATAAACGACAGGAAGATATAGTCCGAATCTTTGGTCTCTGTTGACTCGTCTACAGACGTCAGCAAATCCTTTACCTCCTGTCGTGTAGCCTCGGTCTCCGCCTGATACTGGCGTACTAAAGACTCGCTTTCTTCGATCTGATTTTCATCTCCTGCCATGCGAGCAGCCTGAAGACTGGCAAGTGCTTCCTTTTTCTCATCAAAAATCTCCCGGTGCCTTGCCTCCAGAGCCAGATATTCGTCAGCTTTAGCAGATCCCTCAATCATCTCAACATTCGACACCTTGAAATGAACGGGAGGCAGATTGTACTGGTAAAAAACAAACACCATTACCCCCACAAACAGGATAAAGAACTGCATGGGTATTTTCAAAATGGCATTGAACATCAAGCCCATCCGGCTTTCCGCAATGTTTTTGCCTGAAAGATAGCGTGACACCTGCGACTGGTCAGTACCAAAATATGACATCTGCAAAAGCAACCCAGCAAACAAGCCGTTCCAAAATGTATAACGCACACTGCCATCAGTTGAAAAATTCACTACCTCCAGCTTACCCAGGTTGCCAGCCACGCTCAGGGCTTCTTTGAAGCTGATATGCTCAGTAATGAGGTAAATCAAAATACCAAAGGCGACAAACATACCAATCATTATTACCGCCATTTGTTGTTTTTGCGTGATGCTAACTGCTTTGCTTCCCCCACTCACAGTGTAAATAACCACGAGTCCTCCAACCAGCATAATTGTGTAGGAAAGATCCCAGTGGAGCACCGTGGAGATGATAATAGCTGGCGCATAGATGGTAATACCGGCCGCCAGGCCTCGCTGCAGTAGAAAAAGGAAGGCACCCAGGAGTCTCGTTTTAAGATCAAACCTCTTTTCTAAAAATTCATAAGCAGTGAATACCTTCAGCTTATAGTAGATCGGGATGAAAACTGCAGAAACGATAATCAGGGCAAGGGGCAATCCAAAGTAGTTTTGCACGAAACCCATACCGCTTTCGTAGGCCTGGCCTGGCGTCGAAATAAAAGTGATGGCTGAGGCTTGCGTGGCCATCACGGAAAGCCCTATGGTTCCCCATTTAAAACTTTTGTCTCCCAGTAAATAGCCGTCAATATTGGAGTGGCTCTTATATTTCAGCGTGCCGTACCCTACAATGAACGCAAGGGTACTTAATAATACAATCAGGTCAATGTTGCTCATGCGTAGGAATTAGGGTCAGGATTGATACGTGACAGTGAACCAGTAAAACAGCCCAATCAGTACCGCAAAAAATGCCATTACAAAAAGGTAAATGGCCTTCCATGAGCCCAAAAAGGGTGCGTCATCCATCTCATCCTCCCGAAGTTCTTTTTTTTCAATCACAGTAGTTGTAGGTTATTTTTTTCCTAATGAAATCAAGTTAGTAAAGAGGCGATAAGCACCCGGAACCCCTGCAGGAAGCTCCCGAAACCATGAATACCCCGTATATACATAATATCCTTTGCCATACTGTGCCACAAGCAGTCCTCCTGAAAGAGGCTCTTCTCCCGGGTCGTTGCTGCTCAATACTGGCTTGAAATGATCGTCCCACTCCGATGCGAAGTAGAGACCACGCTCCTGCACCCAGCCCTCAAAATCTTTTTCTGTGATTTTGTTGGGGTAGCTGAGCACCTCGCTTTTTTCATCCAGGAACCTTACAGGAGCTTCCTCCACTGTCACCCTGTCCCTCCCAATCTTGATTGGATAGGGGGCTATTTTATCGGTAACCATGCCACCGGAAGTCAGGTATTGGACAATCACCGTTCCACCATTCTCTGTGTATTTGAACAGCTTCTCATTTTCATACTTAAGCTGATCCATTGTGTTAAAGGCCCTTACCCCCAAAATGATGGCGTCATACTTTTGCAAATCCTTCGATGCCACGTCTTCCACCGTAAGCTCATCAACGGTATAGCCAATTTGTCTTAGGCTCGCCGGAATCTCATCGCCAGGACCCATCAGATAGCCTACAAGCTGCCCCTTCTTTTCAAGGTCTATTCTCACCACCTGCGCCGAAGATTCAGGAAAGAGCGTTTGCACAGGAATATGTGCGTAGTTGATTTCGATCAGGCCCTTGCTGTAAATTTTGCCACCAACCGTGGCAACAGCCGTTACCGTGCCGGTTCCCTGCTTTTTCGGTGGTGTTACTGAAAACTCAAACACCTGACTTGCCCCTTTTACTGCCAGGTTAAATGGCTGGCTGGCTGGTTTCGACTCCCATCCTTTTGGCAAACTAAGGGCAACAGATCCCTCAATATTAGCCTTGCCCGACTTCACTGTTACTTGAACCATTCTGGGCTCACTGTCGGCAAACACGTAAACCTTTTCATTGATGTCGGCAAATACAGGTGGTGTCACCACAAAAGGCCTGTAAACCTCGCCATCTACCCTATCGTTTCTTTTAAAGATCAAAGGCATTTCCAGGTCCAGCTCCAGGCCATCAACAGCCACGACATAGTTGACCATTACAGCAGGCGGATTTTCAGGAAGCCCTCTCATTAGTTGATCATCTACAGCATACATTCCAATTGTTCCTTCCTTTTGCAGCCAATAAGGCTGCGAATAAGCCATGCTGGCCGGGATAACGAAGCTCTTCTCCAGTTGAAACCCCTGATTGTTTTCCAGTTTTTGATCCAGCGATATACGGTCATTCAAAGCATTGACAACTAGCGCCTTGAGGGTAAGCGTGGCGGGGGACCGGTTGATTACCTCAAAATTCACTTTTATTGAGTCGCCGGGAGTCACTGCATAGTCATTAGCCTTCGCTTCCAGAAAAAGGCCTGTGATACCTTTGATAAGTGTTCTGATTTCTTCCTGCTTCACCTCTCTCCAATACACATCACTTATGCCATTCAGTGCCTGATAAGCCTGCATCAAGTCAGGAAGAATAAGTGTGGGGTTTTCGGGGTCAAAGTTGATAAATGCATTTTCGGTATGAAACGCTACTTTGTCGCCGCCTTTTACCCGCCTCCAGGTGGTTTCTACACCCTCCATCACATCTTCTTTGGCCGCTTCTCCACCAAGATGCTGAAGGTATTCAACGTTTGTTCCTCTTGAACCAGTGGCACCAAATCCCTGGCTCTTGTGCATACTCCTGCTTTCAGCAGACAGCTCTGTGTACGACTTTCCCAGCAAGGTGCTATAGGCGCCCACGTCCACGCCAATCCAATCCTTCGAGTCGTACTCTCCCGGGTTGGCATAAAACCATCGGGAAGTATTCCAAAGGATGCGTTTCGGCTGCCAGGTGGTGACGTATTTCAGTTGTTCAGGAAATCTCTTTGGGTCAGCTGCGGCTTTAAAAGCCTCGACTGCCAGAATCGCCGAGGCAGTGTGATGCCCATGGCTCTGTCCGTCTGGTGGGAATCTGGTGATCAAAACGTCGGGGCGAAATTTTCTGATGTTCCAGATCATGTCTGAAAGCACTTTCTCCCTGTCCCAAATTTGAAATGTCTCCTCCGGGTTCTTTGAGTACCCAAAGTCATTGGCTCGTGAAAAAAACTGCTGTCCACCGTCGGTTCTTCTCGCAGCCAGCAGCTCCTGAGTTCTTATCAACCCCAGCAGCTCTCTAATCTCAGGGCCAATTAGGTTCTGTCCCCCATCGCCTCGGGTGCAAGCCATGTAGGCGGTTTGGTACAGCCGCTCATTGGCCATATAGGCGATCATCTGCGTGTTCTCGTCGTCCGGATGAGCCGCTATGTACATAACCGAACCCAGCACATTGAGCTTCTTTAGCATTTGCTTTAGCTCAGCGCCATTGTATCGTGCTGGTTTTTGTGCTTGTAAAGAAACGGAGAGTAATGTGGCAACAAAGAATAAAACAATAGGTTGGGTAAAGAACCTCTTTTTCAAACGCATAGACAGGTGGTTTAACTTGCAACTTAAACGCCTCAAAGTTAGGAAGGTTTGGAAAATTAATCGGGTGGTGAAATAGCAGGAGTAGTGGCAGAACTGTCAGGTTAGGCACAAAAGAAAGACCACAGGGCTATTACCTCCGTGGTCTTTCTTAATGAGTTGAAATCAACCTCCTTTGCCTACAAATTAGGCTGGGGAGTAAGCCTCAGGTACGGCTTTATCTTCTTATATCCTTTGGGGAACTTCTTGTCTGCATCTTCATCGCTGATAGCCGGTGCGATCACCACTTCCTGACCACTTTCCCAGTTAGCCGGAGTAGCTACTGAATAATTGGCTGTTAGCTGCAGGCTGTCGATCACTCTCAACAACTCGTTGAAGTTTCTGCCGGTAGAAGCCGGATACGTAATCATCAGCTTTACTTTTTTGTCGGGGCCAATGATGAACACGGATCTCACCGTCAGCTTTTCGTTGGCATTTGGGTGAATCATGTCGTACAACTCAGCCACTTTCCTGTCGCCATCTGCAATGATCGGGAAATTCACATTCGTATTTTGGGTCTCGTTGATGTCTTTGATCCAGCTATTGTGGCTATCCAGTGGGTCAACGCTGAGTGCCACCACTTTCACGTTCCGCTTTTCAAATTCACCTTTGAGCTTGGCTGTTGTTCCCAGTTCGGTAGTACAAACTGGTGTAAAATCGGCAGGGTGCGAGAACAATATACCCCAGCCATTGCCCAGCCATTCGTGAAAGCTGATAGGCCCTTCTGTCGTTTCTGCTTTGAAATCCGGCGCTATATCGCCAAGTCTTAGTGTTGCCATAATTGATGTTTATTAATCTACTTAATTGATAGAATAAAGGTAAAGTACTTCACCAGAACTTTACAACACCGGACAATGAAAAAGAGTTTGGGGAAATTAAAATCCTGTGCCAGTGGTATCGGCTGCGTCCAGAGGTAGCTCAGGCTCCAAAGCTTCGTCCTTTGGCTTTTTGTCCCTTTTCCGGAAAAGTCCTTTCTTTTCTACAGGGGATTCATTGCCCAGGGAATCCAATTGCGGCGTAGCTGCTCCATCAGATTGAAGCGAGTCTTCTGCAGCCGGCACCTCTTTAGGTGCCACGAATACCTCGCCAAACAGCTTGTTGTAGAATATCTGCTCTTCGTTAAACTGGTCTTTGGGATCGTAGTTTCTGATATACTTCTTCGGTGCAGGCTTTGTTGGAGGCGCTGTAGCAGGTTTGTCTACACCTGATGAGTCAGTTGACGCAGGCGCCAGTGAATCTGCAGCAGCCATTTCATCCTGATACAAATCTTCATCGAACGTAACCGAATCAGCAGAAATAGGAACGAACTGGTTCTCCATTTTCACTGTCTTCAGGTTATAATTCTTGACCAGATAAGGATCACGGGTGATAATACCATTCTTATTCTTCTTCACCCAGGGCCCATATTTAGGCATAGAATCAGGGCCGAATGGCGAGAAAGCCAACATCCGCAGTGAGTCGTCAAGGATAAAGGTGCTTTGAAAGGCAGGGCAAATTTGATTGCTTTTACAGGAGATCAGTCCGGCAATTGTTATAACTACAATTAAAAAATAAAGGCCAGAGCGATATCTCATTAAATGCCGATGGGTTGATAGTCAGTCAGACTGAAAATTGTATTATAAAAAGCTAGCCGGCGATATTTGATTTACTAGTAAACGCCAAATATAAAAATATTATTGGAGGCGAAAAAGGTTCTTTCTATTTGATCATCTCTTCAACTATGGGGAAGATTTCGGATACCCATTGAGTATACATCTTTCCTGAAGGATGCAAACCATCGCTTGCCACCAATTCAGGATCGTTGGCTGCTTCTCTCGACCCCGGGGTGATGTTTACAAATGCCACGCCAAACTTTTTGGAAATAGCCTCAGCTGCTCTATTAAAGGCATCTATCTCCTTCCCTATCTTCTCAGGGTTTCGGTCAGCGGCGAAAGGGGTGACACCATAATCAGGAATACTAACCACGAACACCTTTTCAGCTTTTCCATCTGCAAAGTTGATGGCTTGTACCAAAAGCGCTTCAAATTGCCTCTTGTATTCATCAAGCGAGCGGCCCCTGTATTGGTTATTCACGCCGATCAGCAAAGATACAAGATCATACGGGGGCTTCGGGGAGGCCTTTTCAATACCTTTTTGCAGCTCATCGGTAGTCCAGCCAGTGGTGGCGATAATTTTCGGAGGTGCCACGGAGACCCCACTTTGGCTAAGCGCAGCAGCCAGCTGAACAGGCCACCTCTCGTTTTCAGCAACGCTTTCACCAATGGTGTAGGAATCACCAAGTGCCAAAAACTTCAAACTGCCGACCTGATCCATACTTTCAGTATTTTGTTTATTTTCCTCGTTGCACCCCAAAAGTGCTATATACGAAAGTAGGAAAATGGCTAGAAAAGTGTATTTCGATTTACTCATAGTTGGCAAGCTCCTCCTTCAATTTCTTTGGCAGGCTGTCAACAATCAACGTATAGGAGTGATCGATCAATTCGTACAATAGTTTGTCTCCTACCGACCCATCGGTGTCCACGGTGTTCCAGTGCTGCTTGTTCATATGGTAGCCGGGCTTAATTCCTTCGTAACTTTCTCTTAGCTGAATGGCCCTGTCGGGATCGCATTTGAGATTGATGGTTCTGAAAAGCTCCACGTCGGCAAGGGCAAACATCTTGCCCATTACTTTAAACACGAGCGTATTGCTGTCAAAAGGGAATCCCTCGGTGACACCGGGTTTGCGAATGCAATACTCTCTATACTCTTCTATATTCATTACATCAAGCGGCGAATGGTCCAGATAATTAGTGCCATTAAAAATAAAAGGATCGATATTTTGTTGATCCCATGCATCATCCTAAGGTTGAAGTTTGGCTTGTTATTGGGATCCTTTTTACGGAAGTAGTATTTAAACACTTCGCTAAAGTCGAAGTAGTTGGTGCTTTCTTTCTTTTCCTGATTCTCTGAGTTTGCCATACTGGTTATGCCTCCACTTTTTCGGGATCCGTCCATCGGCCGTCATCCCTGATGATTTCTATTAATTCGTCCACTGCCTTTGCTGAGGCGACTGACCTTTTCACTACCTCCTTGCCTTTGTACAGGGTGATTTTACCTTTGCCTGAGCCCACATAGCCATAATCGGCATCGGCCATTTCACCCGGACCGTTTACAATGCAACCCATGATACCAATCTTCACGCCTTTCAGGTGATCAGTGCGCTTGCGAATCATGGCGGTGGTTTCCTGCAGGTCAAACAGCGTTCTGCCACAAGAAGGGCAAGAAATGTATTCGGTCTTCGACATTCTGGTGCGAGCCGCCTGCAAAATGCCGAACGAAGTGTCGTTGTACAGCTTAATCTGCGGCTTGACAGCGTCGTTCCCTTCCAGCGTTTGATTGGCCCAACCCAACATAATGCCGTCGCCGTAGCCATCGATAAGCAGTCCGCCTACGTCGGTGGAAGCAAATAACATCAGTTTGTCGTCAGAAATGGGCTCAAAATCTCGCCGGATAATAACTGGTAACTTCACTCCTGCGTCCTCCAGCACAAAGAACATTCGGCGCAGCGCAGGGTAGGCATGTGCATTGTCTGTTTTTATAATGAGCACAATGTTCTTCCTAGCGGCCAGCATTTTCCAGTCAACATCAAAAGCTTCCTCATCCGAGAGCTGAACAAAATTGAGCTCCGGGTGCAATTTGGCAATGCTTAAATCGTTGATATCAATCAGCGGATAAGTGTTTTTCTGATCAGCATGGTTAACCCAAACGGCGTAGTCTATGATCTCTCTCAGGCCATTGGGCAACATAAACGGAACTGGCGTGCTTCCTGAATACACATAGTCAGTGCCGTAGTCGTTCATTCTCCATTTGTCGGGCTCCGGTAGATAAAAATGACCCGTTACCTTCAAATCAGGATACTCCGGGTTTTGCAGTCTGCTGATGTCCGTAATTACCCGGGGAACATTGTCACCACCGATATTGGAGACTTCCTGAGAATGGCGTTTCGTGTATTCGAAGGGGCTGTAAGGCGGATTTTCAACCGGAACAATGGTGTTGTGCCTAGCCCGGTGATCATATCTTTCGACCAATGCGCTCGCCACTGGCAGCTCCAGCTCAGGCTCTTCAGTCAACGACACCCTGACTGTATCACCCAAACCGTCCTCCAGCAAAGTGCCGATGCCCACAGCCGATTTGATTCTGCCGTCCTCAGCCTCACCAGCCTCAGTTACTCCCAAATGCAGCGGATAGGGCTTGAATCCCTCGTCGTCCAGCATCTTCACCAAAAGGCGGTAGGCCTGCACCATCACCTGGGTATTGCTCGACTTCATGGACAGCACAATGTTGTAGTAGTTCAACTCTTCAGCAATCCGCAGAAACTCCAGGGCCGACTCCACCATGCCGAGTGGTGTGTCGCCATAGCGGCTCATAATGCGATCGGAAAGTGAACCATGATTGGTGCCAATGCGCATGGCAGTGCCATACTCCTTGCAGATCTTTACCAGCGGAATAAACTTCTCCCTGATGCGTTCCAACTCCTGCTGATAAGCGTCGTCGGTGTAGTCAATGACTTCAAATTTCTTCTTGTCGGCATAGTTGCCGGGATTCACCCTTACCTTTTCCACAATTCTTGCGGCAAGCTCAGCTGCATTGGGGGTAAAGTGAATATCAGCTACCAACGGTGTGTTATAACCCCTTTTTACCAGCTCTTTTTTGATGGCCTCCAGGTTCTGAGCTTCCTTCACGCTGGGAGCCGTGATGCGGACGTATTCACATCCTGCCTCAATCATTCTGATAGACTGCTCAACCGACCCCATTGTATCCATGGTATCGATAGTAGTCATCGACTGCACCCTGATCGGGTGATGAGCGCCCATAGGAGTATCTCCAATGGTTACCTCAATGGTTTTTCGTCTCGAATAAGAAGTGAGACTGTTGCAGAAGTTGATTTTCGACAAAAGGGCTGCGTCCGCAGTGTGCATAAACTAATGGTATAATAGATTCCGCAAAGTTAACTAATAAAGTGTTTAAGTGTTTGGAAGTGGAGGAGGAAAGAGTGGCCGGGAGGTTTGAAGACGGAAGACCGGAGTCGGGAGAGGCGTTGGTAGGTGAACTGGCCTGAGCGGTGGAGACGACAGCCTCCAGTGAGGGTCTGAAAGACAGGAGGCCAAGTACGGCTGAGAACCCTGGTACATAGGGCTTTATCCGATGTGGCGGTATATCGCTTCGTCCAGGCCCTTTCAGGGGCGCCCCGGCTCTCGGCTTTGATGATGACAAGCCCTGAAAGGGCGACATACACCCAGGATGGCGGTGAAGCCCCATCCTGAAAAATGGTGCTCAGAAAAACACCCGGTGTCTAACGGCTCTTGCTTGGTGGCTAGTTGCCGTACCGACACCTACAAGCACCATCCTGAAAAACCATCAAATATCTCCCAGTTGAGGCCTGATCAAAATGTCTTCTACAACCGACCTGGGTGATAAACTATACGCTGCCCACACCATGGTGGCCACATCTTCTATCGGAATAAAACGCTCTTCGGGTATATCAGCCTTCTCCCAGCTGGCTGTAAAGGTTGCTCCCGGCAGCACTGAGCTGACCCTGATCCCAAAAGGCTTCATTTCTTCCCGCAGCACCTTGCTCATGCCGTACATGGCAAACTTGCTGATGGCATAGCTGCCCCCATTGGCATAGGCAACAATGCTGGCAATCGAACAAATATTAAAGATGTGGCCCTTGCCAGCCTCTTTCATTTCGGGAATAATTCCTCTCGAAAGGTGATAAGCACTGTACAGGTTGGTGTCAATCATTGTTTCCAATGCGCCCTCCTCTTCAGTATGCACCTGCCCGGGGATAAACACACCCGTGTTGTTGACGAGCACGTCTACTGGCCTGCCTGTTTTTTTAACAAATTGCAGAAAGGCATCAACTTCAGCTCTTTTGCTTAGGTCGGCTTTAAAAGTGTGCACTACAGCTTTAGGCGCCATCTTACTTACCGCCGTTTTCAACGACGCAAGCTGGTCTTCTGACCTTGCACAGGTGACTACGTCAAACCCATGCTGAACAAACGCTTCAATAATACCCCTGCCAATGCCTTTTGTGCCCCCAGTGACAACAATTAATTTATTCATTTTACTATCGTTTAACCTGACTTTCAAGCAACTAAGTGCCGGATTCTCTTTAAAATTGTGGAATTGCGCTACCCGAAGGGTAACCAATATCCCCGAAAGTTAGTTTAATCTTCTTTTTTCCTGTCCGAAACTTTCTTTAACGGTGGGGATGTTTTTTCTTGGAACAAATTTGAGCAAATGGAAAGCATAGGCAAATTCATGATCTTTTTGGGGCAGCAGTTTACCCGCATGGAGTCGTTCAAGACTTACGCCAAGAGAGTTGTGGATGAGGCCATTCTGATCGGCTACAACTCCCTTCCCCTATTTGCTATTATTGCCACTTTTATGGGGGCTGTTACCACCCTGCAAACAGCCTACAACCTGGTGAGTCCGCTTGTTCCACTTTACATTGTATCAATGGTAGTGCGTGACATGACTCTCCTCGAACTGGCCCCAACTATCATGGCCATTGTGTTTGCGGGTAAAGTTGGTTCCAATATTGCCGGCGAGCTGGGCACTATGAGGATCACGGAACAGATCGATGCGCTTGAGGTAATGGGCATCAACGCAACCTCCTATCTCGTGCTGCCAAAAATTATTGCCTCTATCCTAACCTACCCTATGCTCGTTGTGTTCTCAGGCTTTCTGACAATCCTGGGAGGCTACCTGATTTCTCTTGCTACAGGTGTGCTTACAGGCACGGAATACATCTACGGCATTCGATACGAATTCGTGCAATTTAACGTCTCCTTTGCGCTGATCAAATCGGTGGCATTCGGCTTTTTAGTAGCAGCCATCTCTGCTTACAAAGGGTATTATACTGTGGGAGGTGCGCTGGAGGTAGGCAAATCGAGTACCAGCGCAGTGAACAATAGCTGTATTGCCATTCTGGTTGCCGACTACGTACTGGCCCAACTTCTTATTTGATTTTGTATGATCGAGATAGAAAACATCAAGAAATCTTTTGACGGAAAGGCCGTATTGCATGGCATTTCAGGCACATTCGAAAAGGGCAAAACCAACCTGATCATTGGTGCCAGCGGCACAGGAAAAAGTGTGCTTCTCAAGTGCATTGTGGGCCTGGTGAAACCCGACGAGGGAACGGTGACCTACGATGGGCGGGATTTCACACACGGCGACAAGAGCCTCAGAACGGACATCAGACGTGAAATAGGCATGTTGTTTCAGGGCGGAGCGCTGTTCGATTCCATGAATGTGGAGGCCAATGTGATGTTTCCACTCAATGTGCTTACCAAGATGCCTCAGGCCGAAAAGCTCGATAGGGTCAACTTCTGCCTCGAAAGAGTGGGACTGGCCGGTGTGAACAAAAAAATGCCATCGGAAGTGAGTGGAGGTATGAAAAAGCGGGTTGGGATTGCCAGGGCCATTGTCAACAACTCCAAATACCTGTTTTGCGACGAACCCAATTCCGGCCTGGATCCACAAACATCGATCACAATAGATAACCTGATTCAGGAGATCACCTATGAATTTGATATTACCACGGTGGTCGTTACCCATGATATGAACTCAGTGATGGAAATCGGGGACTACATTCTGTTTATGCATCAGGGGTACAAAAAATGGGAAGGCAGCACCGCCACTATTGCACAGGCAGATGTGCCCGAACTCAAAGATTTCATTTTTGCCAACAAGCTGATGAGGACGATGATAAAAAAGTGAAGTAGGACTATGGCCTTTCACTCATTTCGTTTTACCCACGAAATAAAAAATAGATTTGAATTATCAATCAGGGTTGGTCAACGAAGCATGACCTAACAACCGTTTTTTCCAAATGAATAGCAAGGTTTCCTTTTCCGTTTTGTTGCCACCGTTGAAGGCATTTCATTCCTCGTATTATTATTAATCGCTATGCCATTGAAGTACTGGATGGGTCAGCCACTAGCCGTCAGGTATGTGGGAATGGCTCACGGTGTCCTGTTCCTGCTATACATTCCAGCCTTGTTGTTAGCGGCTCCTGTGTTAAAATGGGGCTTTTTAATGATATTCAGAGCGTTTCTGGCCTCACTTCTGCCGGGTGGCACTTTTTTGCTCGACAGGCAAATTATAAAAGACTGGAAAGAGATCAATTCTTCAGCAAACAACAGCTAACTGCCGGCATTTAAGTGTCCTGAAATAGTACCTTGATAGAAAATTGGCTTTCTTTATCGCAACCACCGGATCATTTAACCTATGAAAACCCTTCTCTTTTCCTCGCTGTTCCTAGTCACCCACTGTCTCTTTGCCCAATCACCACAGGCGTTTGAAATCTACAATTCAAAAGGCAAGCAGGTTGCTTACGAAAAAATGCTAAAGGACATTTCCCGGGCTGATGTGGTCTTCTTCGGTGAGCTGCACGACAACTCCATCAACCACTGGCTGGAGCTGCAGGTAACTAAAAGCTTATACGCTGAACATGGCAAAGACCTGGTAGTCGCCATGGAGATGTTCGAGGCTGACGATCAGCTAGTGCTGGACGAGTTTATGACAGGCCTGATTGAAGAGAGGCATTTGCTCAAGGAGGCTAAAATGTGGGATAACTATAAAACAGACTACAAACCCATAGTAGAATTTGCCAAAGAGCACCAGCTGAAGGTGGTGGCATCAAATATCCCCCGAAGGTATGCCAATCTTGTATACAGAAAAGGGCCTGATGCGCTCAATAACCTGCCCGACGAAGCAAAAAAAAATATTGCCCCTCTACCCCTGGAAATTGACCTTAACTTGCCTGGCTATCAGGAAATGATTGAGTCGATGGGTGGGCACGGTGCCCCGGGAAGTGCCGAAAACCTGGCCAGCTCTCAAGCGAGCAAAGACGCAACAATGGGCTGGTTCATCAGCAAAGAAAGCAAGGGCAAGGTCATTCACTTCAATGGCTCTTACCACTCCAAAAATGGGGAAGGCATCATTTGGTACCTGAACAAATACAATAAGAAAGCGAGCGTGGCCACCATACATTGTGTGGAGCAGGAAAACATTGGAGAGCTGTCCGAGGGGAATGTTGGTGCTGCAGATTTTATCATTGTGATTCCCTCTGATATGACGAAAACCTACTAAACTTACTGTCCACATAAGCTCAAATCGAATTTCGGCACACAGATATCGGATTATTTTTTTACTTTCATACAATTTTAAGCTCCAACAGGCTTCTATTTTTTCAACCAGCAAAATGAAGTTACTTACGAAAGCACTCCGGAGGATCCTACCTACCAGAGATGCCTCCAGGCCTATAGAAGAAAGGCTTTTTGAGATCACACTCTGCCTCACTATTCTCACGCTGCTGCTATGGTCGTCAGTCGGTATATTTTCCCAATTCAATCCGACTGTCCTCGGTATCTATCTGTTCGCACTGTGTTTTTACTCTGCGGTCTATTTTGCTGTTAAAAAAGGCATATCCTTTCGCCTCACTACCTCTGTTTATTACATCTCTGCGTTGCTTATCATCTCGTTTGGCTGGCTCCCCTCTGGCGGCATCCGTGGCGCTGTGATGCACATGTGTGTGCTCATCTACATCTCAGGGCTTTTGGTTTTACCTATACGCCGTTATATCTCCTTTATCATATCCACGATTTGCATGGTGATCATTTTCGTCACCATCGAGTACTACCACAGAGACCTGGCCGTGCCCTACACTGACTATGTGAATGAATGGAGAGATCTTTCGATAGCGGGAGTGGTCATGCTGGTGGTGATGGGCTTTGCTTTCTACATTTTTAAAAAAGAGTATTTGCACGACAGAGCGCATTTGCAACAAATGAACCTCGAGTTGGGTGCTGCCAAAGAAAGGGCTGAATCGGCTGATAAGGCTAAGAGTCAATTCCTAGCTACAATCAGTCACGAAATGCGGACGCCTTTAAATGGCATCGTGGGACTTGCCGAACTAATCGAGAAAACTAATCTTGACAAAGAACAAAGCGAGCTGGTAAAAAACCTCTCCACCAGCAGTCAAATTCTATCAGGCTTGATTACCGATGTGCTTGACATCACCATGATTGAAAACAATCGGGTGACCTTACAAGAAGACACTTTTGAACTGAAGGACGTAACGAAAGATATCAGCCAGCTATTTTATGGATTTGAGTCGGTGAAAACCGGCAAGGTTTCCATTGATCTGGTGCACGCCAGTAAATCCGACATTCACCTGATGGGTGACCTTAAGAGGATCAGGCAAATCCTTATTAACCTGGCAACGAATGCGGTCAAATTCACGCCCGCAGGAAAAGTGACCATAGCTACGACCGTTGTGAGAAAAGAAGATAAGACCGCCATTGTTCTTTTCAAAGTTGACGACACTGGCATTGGGATTCCAAAAAACCAGCACCCAAAAGTGTTTTCCAGGTTTTTTAAGAATGAAACTGACTTGGCGGTGGGAGGCACCGGGTTAGGGCTTTCCATTGCCAAGAGCCTGACCGACTTGATGCACGGGAAGATTTGGTTCTATTCCACCGAGGGCAAAGGCAGTTCGTTTTATGTGGAACTGCCACTACCGCTCGCTACCCATGGCGAGCATTCGCCCGCTGAGAAACACATCCAACCGATAAATTTCAGCGAACTATCCGTTCTTGTAGCCGAAGACGTACACATCAACAGGCTTGTGATGCTTAAAATACTCAAGAATATTGGCATCACTAAAATAGAAGTGGCTGAAGATGGAGAGCAGGCTGTAGCCCTGGCCTCTTCTCAGGGATTCGACTTTATATTGATGGACGTTTTAATGCCCAGAATGGACGGCATTGAAGCAACCAGGGAAATTCGCAGGATTCTTCTGGAGAGAAAGCAAAGCGCTCCTTTCATCGTTGCCGTTACGGCCAATGCCACTACAGAAGATGAAAACAAGTGCAAAGAAGCCGGAATGGTTGACTTTATCACCAAACCATTTACTACCGACATCCTCAGGGCGGTTTTCACCCGTCTTTGGGCTTCAGCCTAGCTGTCGTCACCAGCTTCATTATTTATACACAAATCATTTCCAATAGCCACTCGACACATCGGCTTGGCTAACTCTGAGAAAAATGTTTAACTTTCTGTCAAGCTATAGCAGTCAACCTTTGACTTTGCCGACCTTATAAAAAAACTCACTGTTCTTTATATAATTTTTTCTTGAAATAATTAAATTATTTTTAGAACAGAGTTTTTTGCATATATTTAAGTGATCAGCCTAGCTATGGGAAATACCGTTGCCATTTACAATTTTAAAGGAGGGGTGGGTAAAACTACAACCGCCCTTAATCTCGGCTACGCCTGGTCCCGGCAATTCAAAGTACTTCTGATCGATTGCGACCCTCAGTGCAACCTTAGCAACTCCCTGGGTGCCGACAACTCTACCAAGTCCATTTACCGATACATCAAAGACCTGTTGCACGACAATCTTCCGGAGAGCATTGAAGCACAGGAAGTAACACCGTATATGCACCTGCTGCCTGGGGACTATCTGATGACGGAAATGGAGTCGAACAGCAGGTTTATTTCGTTTGGCCCCAATATCGTGCAGAAGTTGGGGTACGTGCTGCGTAAGGATTACGACATCGTGATCATGGATATGCCTACCCACTTTGGAGGACTTGTAAAGTCTATGCTTACCGATGTCGACAGTATCCTGATTCCTGCCCTTGCTGATTCGTTCTCCATCGATGGCATTAAAAAGTTACTGACTTTTCTCTACACTGTTGAAAGAAAAAGGCCGCTGAATATATTGGGCATCTATTTCAACATGTACAAGCAGTCACTTATCCACCACCGGGAAAAGTACGCTGAGGCAATGACGGAATTTGAAGACTTGATGCTGGAGAGCACTGTATCCAACTCCATCAAGGTAAGCGAGGCCATAGATATTGGCAAATCCATGAACAGGGTCAACCCTGACAATAAGTCGGCCATCGACTTTCTCAAGCTGAGCGACGAGCTGATGGCCAAGTTCAACAACACCTTTTTGTCTTCCAAATTCATCTCAGAAGAGTTTCTGGAGAATATCAAGACGAGGTAAGCCGCTGAAAAGGATTCAACCGCTGAGAAAACCGAAAACACAGCGCTAGGGAGAAATATTGCCCGGCTTTCGGTAAACGCAAACTCCTCACAGTAGTCCCGTAGGGACGACACATAGGTAAACTCCACCAACACGTAAAACAAGCACTGCCAGTGCCGTCAGGTACGGCACATGGCGCACCCACGTGCCCACGAAAAAAACTTCCTACAACAACCTGGGCTAATACAAACCACTCCCCACCTTTCTTCCCCTTCAAAGGTTGAAGCCGCTTCAATAGCCTCATCGCTCCTCATCAAAAAGCCTAAGCATCGTTGTCCTCAAATTCCTATATTCATTCAAAACATACCTTAACTACAATAAGTACCATGGAAAACGAGAACAATAAAACCAATATTGGTCGGCGGGAAGTCATCAAAGGACTGGGCCTTGGAGCCACTGGCACCTTTCTGGGAGCCGCCAATCCGGCAGTGGCTGGCGTATACGAAGCTGCCACCAAAGCCCTCCCTCCTCTTACCATCACCAATGTCAAAGCTATTTCCACCTGTCCACACGGCATAGAGCTGATTGTGGTAAAAGTGGAAACCAGCGAACCCGGATTGTATGGCCTCGGCTGTGCCACCTTCCGCCAGCGGGCCCGGCCTGTTATCTCAGCCATCAACGACTACCTCAACGACTTCTGTAAGGGCAAAAGCGTCGACAACATAGAAGACATGTGGCAAACCGCCTATGTTAGCTCCTACTGGCGCAATGGCCCCGTGCTCAACAATGCCCTTAGCGGCCTCGACCAGGCGCTGTGGGATATCAAAGGCAAGCGTGCCAATATGCCGGTGTACCAGCTCCTGGGTGGCAAGTGCCGCTTTGCCATCCCCTGCTACTCTCATGCGTCGGGCAACTCCCCGGAGGCTGTAGCCGACGATGCCAAGCGCATCATGGACGAGGGCTACAAATATGTCCGCATTCAAATGGGTGGCTATGGTGCCGCTGGCGTGGCATCAGTGCCCGACTTCAAAGCTAAAGGCTTCGGCATGCCCGACGACAACTACATGGATCCCTACTTCTACATGAAGAGCGTGCCCGAAATCTTTGCCAAAACCCGGGAGGTGTGCGGTGAAAGAGTGGAGTTGCTCCACGATATCCATGAGCGACTGCAGCCCAATGATGCCATCAACATGATCCGCAAGCTGGAAGAGTTCAGGCCTTTCTTTATCGAAGACCCCTTCTCTCCTGAGAACATCGGCTATTTCAGGCAGCTAAGGCAGCAAAGCAGCGTGCCATTGGCCATGGGCGAACTCTACAACAACCCTCACGAATGGGTAGGCCCCATGAGCGAAAGGCTATTTGACTTTATCAGAATTCACATTTCACAAATAGGCGGAATAACTCCTGCCATGAAGGTGGCCAGACTGGGCGAAGCGTTCAACGTGAAAACTGCCTGGCATGGGCCTGGTGACGTATCGCCAGTCGGCCACGCTGCCAATGCGCACATCGACTTTGCCGTGTGGAACTTCGGCATCCAGGAAAGCGTCAACTTCTCCGACACGCTAAGAGAGATCTTCCCTGGCAGCCCCTTCATGAAAGACGGCTATATGTACGTGAACGAAGCGCCTGGTCTGGGTGTGGACATCAACGAAAAGGTGGCGGCCAAGTACCCGATTCCTGAGAAGCAGCTGAACGGCTGGACACAGCTGAGAATGCATGATGGTACACCGGTGCGGCCTTAACATCTGTAGGATCAACCCTCCAAGAGGTTTTGAACCCTTGGAGGGTTGAGTTCCATCCTATTTTGAAATCGTCACCTCGAAAGAGGCACGACTGAGAGGTCTCATCACCTGACTCTGTAGCTATTGAGGGGTCGAGCTCCGAATTAGGGGGGCTTTGAGATAAAGCTCAACCCTATTCTACCGCCTTATAAATGTTCTCTATCTGCCGGGTGTGCCGCTGCGTATGCACCAGCACAAACCTCACCCATTCATAACGTGTCATATAGCCAAAGGTCGGCAGTTCCATATCCATGCAAAGTGCTTCCAGGTCGCTATTGGCCACAGTACGAAGGTGAGTTTTTTCTATTTCCGAAATGGTGTCGAGCGTAGCCTTTTTGCTGTGGTGGGACTGCTGAGGCTCCAGCATAGGGGCAGTCTTAAACTTGATGCCAAAGTTGAGAAACATTTCGCTTACCGGCTTCACAAGATCATTGGGTGATCGTTTTGCAGGCTCAGTCTTGCTTTCGGGGATTCCCGAGCCACATATGATGATGTGCTCCGCTACCTGTCCTGCCGTCCAGCTACCTTCAAAAGGAACCGTGTTTAGTTGAGAGTCAGAAAACTTGTCCAGCAGTGAGCTGAGGGTAGCAAACGTGGTATGAATATCAGTTTTAAGTTGTTCTTTGTTGAGCATGGTTACATCCTTTGGTTTTGTCTACAAAGGAGCCACACTTGTTAGTAAGTTACAGGGTGTAAAAACGACTCTTTGGAAGGTTGATTGCGGCAATTAGTAGAGCCCTACTCCTTCCGAATCACCAGGGGAAAGTCCTGCCCTCTGGAAAAGGTATAAGGATACTGCGGTGTGCCTTTTAGCTTCTGGGTGAGCTCGGGCACCTGGTCGTCGAGGAAAGACTTGAGTTCGTAGATCGTGACTTTGCCGTCTTTGGGTGCACCATCGGCTGCGCCTTGCAGGCCGGTGATGAGCAGGTAGGTAAACAGACCATGGCCCAGCTCAGCAAACTCGGTGGCAAACTGCTCACTGCCAGCCGAGGCCATTACATGAATGCCCGCACTGCGGGAAAGCTGTGCAATGGCCTTCTCTTCCGCAGCTCCACGGGTGGCCAACAGCTCTATGGACGCACCCGACTGACAGGCATCCATCACAATAAGCTGCTTCAGCGCATGGATACTTTTCAGGTGTTCCTGCAGCTCACTAGCCTCAATGGCGTTCTTTTTCAAAGAAGAGACGTCGTAGAGCCTAAGGCTTTCTGTGGGGATAAAGTAAAAACTATTGTCGACCATGCTGCCATGACCGGCATAATAGAAAATAAACACATCTTCGGGGTGTACTACAGCACTAAGCTCATCCAGCTTTTTGATGATGTTTTCTTTCGAGGCCTGGTCATCGAACAACGTGTGCAGCTTGATTTCTTTGAAAAGGGATGTGCCGTTGTCGTCAATCATGCTACTGAACGACTCAGCGTCGGGTCGGGCATAGTTCAACGTCATCTTGGGGTTTTGGTACTTATTGATGCCCACGGCCAGGATATGGCAGGTGGCACTTTTCGAAGAATGATCCGCCACTACCTCAACGTTACTCACCGCCGATTCAATATTGTCATTGTTAGCGGCCCTGGCTTCGAAAGTGTTAGCACCCCCTATCAAGTCGACTGTGTGACGGTAAGTAGTGCTCCTGTCTTTGCCGGAAGGGTAGCTAAGGCCCTGCGTGTTCAACGACATGCGTTTGCCGTTGTGAAAGAGCCTCAGCTCACTTACACCACCGCCATTGTCAATCATTTTAACATACACTTCGGCTTTGGTGGCATCATCGGCTGGCAGCGCAGCAATTTTTACGGTAGGTGGAGGAGATTTCAGCAGCTTGGTCTGGATGTTTTTAAGGTTGCCTGACCCTCCCCTGTTCGAAAAAATCTGCGGTAGCAGGTCAGGGCGATAGAACTCCTCAAAAAACTGATCCACGGAATAGGTGGTGGTTTTATCAACAAAGTGGATATGCTTTCTCGCCTCGTCTGTTCCGTTGAAGTAGCCCTCCGGGTTTTTCACCATCCATTCATTGGCACCAAAGTGAATGTGCTCAAAAAACTCTTTCCCTGAGGCCAGGTCCCAAAATTTAGTGGTGCCGTCCAGGGCATGGCTAATCAGCATTTTGTTGTCGTTCCCCAGCAGCAGGGAAGTGACTTCGGCGGTGTGGCCTTCAAATGTCTTTGCCTGTAAAGAAGTGTTGTAGTCCCACACTCTGATGACCCTGTCGGCCCCGGCAGAATAAACAAGGTTTCCGTCAGGGCTGAAGATCGCTTTGTGTACCGGGCCTACGTGGCCCGTCAGCTTCTTCGTCATCAGGCCGGTGGCAATGTCCCAAATGCGGATGGAACCATCCCAGCTCGTTGTGAGCAGTTCTTTCTGATTGGGGCTCAGCTTCATTGAAGAAACAATATCGGTGTGGCCAACGAACGTCCGGACGGGCAGGTGCGTGTCCAGCTCAATCATTGCCAGCGAATTGTCGAGTCGGGCAACAAACACATACAAGTCTGTGGGGTGAAACAGCAGGTTGTAGACCGAATTGGACTGGAAGTCGTAGTAGTTCACCCGCTCGCCAGTAGCTATGTCGTAGATCTTGATGGTGGCGTCCCAGCTGGCGGAGATGAGATGCTTTTCGTCGTTGCTGAATTTCACATCGAAGATGGGCTCTCTGTGGGCTTTGATGATGCGAAGGGTATCTCCGGTGGCCACGTTCCAGAGGATGATTCGGCCATCGCCGCCACCTGTAGCCATGGTAAGGCCATTGTCCGTCAGGTCATAGCAAAGAGCCGCTTTCTCATGGCCTTTGTACTCCATGACAGTTTTGCCTGAGGCGATGTTCCACCGCTTTACCTTGGTGCCAAACTTGCCCTTGATCAGCTCCGTGCCATCTTTGGAAAGCATCAGCTCATTTTTGAACCTGATGTATTTGGCAATGTACGAGTCCCAGTAAGAGTTGGGGTCGTAAGTAATGCCGCCTTTGTCCCGCTGGTTGAGCAGCCCGGTGAGGGTTGTTTGAATTTGATCGGTTTTGATATTGAGCTGGTAGGCGGTGTTGTTGTCGCATGCCAATAGCAGACTGCCGTTGGCGGCCAGTGTGGCTTCATTGATTTCCGTCTCTGTTTCCGGCGTTATTTCCTTCACAAGCTTCCCTGACTGATTCTCCCAAATGATGACGCTTGATTTGGTAGCCACCCAAATTTCATTGCCGTTCTTACTAAATCCAACGCCGGAAAGCTCTTCCACCTCATCGCCATAGGTTTGAATCAAGTCTCCGTTAGAAAGCTTGTATTTTCTTACGACCGTTTTGTTGGATGCTACCAGCAGGGTTTTGCTGTCGGCGCTAAAAGCTACCCAGGTAGCACATCCCCCGCACCAGCCCTCTGCCTGATCGAACATGTATACCTTCTCCCAGGTAGCTGTGCTGTACACATTGGCCGTTCGGTTGTCCTCTCCTATCGCCAGCCACTTGCCATCTTTTGAAAAAGCCACATTGATGCCATAGCCGAGGCCCTGGTCTGCATTTACTCTAAAGGACTGAACTATCTTTTTCGTCTCTAAATCCCACAGGTGTGCTTCGTTGGGATAGCCTCCGGTAAAGAAGTATTTGGCATCATGGCTAAAAGCGACGGCGGTAAGGTATTTAGCTTCCACCGGGGTAGTGAAACTGCTTTTGCCTGTAGCCACCTCCCAAATACGGGCTGTTTTGTCACCGCTGCTGGTGATCATGTATTGGCCATCCGCAGAGAAGTCGATGCAATTGACGCTACCGGTATGCCCGAGGAAGCTGCGCACTTCCCTGCCCGTGGATACCTCCCAGAGCTTGGCCGTTTTGTCCCGGCTGCCCGTGGCCACCAAACTACTATCAGGGCTTTGTGCGACACTCAGCACGGCCAACTCATGGCCTTGCTGGATGACTGTTTGGAGGTTTTGGGCAATCGCTGCAAAGAACTGGAAAAACAGCAAAGAAGAGGCTAAAAAGTGCTTCATGGATTCGTATTGTCATCTAGATGTGGCAAGTTACTAAAGTTGAAGGGTTGAAGCGGCAGGGGATGAAAGGAAGTTGTATGTGGAGGGCGGGTATTTGCTCTTGCAGAGTCTCTTGGAGATGGCTTTGAGTAAGACAGTCCATTCCATCCCTCTTAGTCAAAGCCTGATGTGTGCAGGGTGGACCTCTTTCAAGGGATACTTATTGAAGGAGCTATCTCTATCCCCGATAGGGGCGATAGTTCGTTACTCCAATTGATGAGACCCAACATGGAACGAATGCGGCACTACGATATTAATTTTCTTTGATAATCTTGGGGATAAGAAAAATCACTATTGAATAGTAATCAAATCAGACTTCTTAACCCAACCATCGATAATTTTTTTGCCAAAATAACGAACAAGAATCCACCCATTTCTTTCCTCCAGAAGTTCGGCCTCGTCATTTTTTATGAGGTACATTTTCGTAGCCACTTCTGGTTCAGAAAAAATATAAGCTTTTTCAGAAACCACTCTCACGCTAAAAGAATCGATTTTCGATAAAAATTTCTCGTATTTCTCCCAGTCCACGTCATTTTTTCGAAGTCCATTTAAGACTGACAATGGTAGATATTTTATTTTAGAATATATGTCTGGCTGTCCCCGACAAGACAAATGAAAATACCTGGGAATCGAATCTGAGCTCGGCTCATTTTCATTCATCGTGATAAAACAGCTTCTTGTAGGCTTTGCTAAGTTTTCTTCGGAATCGAAGCTGAATCCTTCAAATTCAAAAAACAACAATTTCCGACCTTCGTTAGTCAAATCTGAAACTTTTTCTGGCTTTTGACCTCCCATATCATCCCAAAAACCAAGATATCCAAAAGGTCGACTAAAAACGCTAACATCGTCTTCAGTTTCACCAGAAATAATTGACAGACATTGATTGTCGTGAACCAAAAGGTAGCCAAAAACTTGTTCATTATATGAACCTTCCCACAACCCTTGCAATCTGCCCAAGCTGGGCTTGATTCCTTCTTGGCTAAAAACAAGATGAATTGGTCCAAAACAAAGCAGAATCAACAGTATTCTTATCATTGACTTAGTATTGTTATTGCGTTATTCGTAATAGTTCGCCTCTGAATTTTACCATGAAATGCCCCATTTACGTTGAGTGTAACGGCATCTATATTTGAATTGCTCGTGCCTCCATCGGCTATAACATTTGTGCTACTCTCCTGCCAATATGCAAATGCAGCTAGCATTGCTATTTCCACATTGGTATTAATATCCTCCAAGTTTTGATCGCATTCTACAGACCTGCAAATGAAATCTTTTGGGTTCGACGTTCCATATGTCTTATTCCATATTTCTTGAAAATCTTGATAATTGTCATGACCTGTCAGTTGAATGAAACCCCGCCCTCTAAACCTTCTTCCGTCGTGCGAGTCTATAGTTCCGTTTCCAAGCTGGCATGCATATACATAATCGAAAAAACTCAAATTATTTGGTCTATTTTCTGTATAACTCGATTTCGCAGACAAATCCAAACTGTCTGACATATAGGACTTATTAACATACCTTACAGTACCCTCCAGATAAGTTTGATTTGAAGGTATTTCAATATTTGATTCGCAAAATGGAAATGGACAACTGCTAGAATTATTAGTATTATATCCTACAAACAAATCGCAATATTTTAAAACATAGATACCATTCGATAGTCTGCAAGTTCGTGTTTTACTACTAGAAATCATATTGCTCTCACTGTAAGACTCCTCCAATAAGGAGGTCAATTGAGTTTCGCCTCCGATTTGTCCCAAAAAGTGTGACATCCTGGTTGCTGTATTTATCTCAAAATCATTACTGTATTCATTTATCAGGTTTACAACTTCTGAAACTCGGGCTGTATCAACTCCTGGAAAAATTTGAACCAATTGATCTTTCGTAATTGGAAACTCTGGTTCACTGCCCGCCATGAATTTAGGAATCCAATGTCCTTCGACTGCCGAGCCTTTGTCCTTCACTTTTAAGAAATCTCCACATAACTTGTAGGCAATGAATTTCATATCTTTCGTATACTTGAAATTAGTCGAACTAGCTGAGTATGGAAGCACAATTGCAACATAGTCCTTTCGCATAGTAAATTCCTTTTCGTCCATTGCAACCACTTCAGTTAGATTTCCTAAACTGGTTATTAATGTATCGGAAGAACTTTTAACAACAATCCTGCCATAGAGCTTTCCTGGTTGATTCAAAACGGTATCAATAATAATTGCCTGTTCCCCGAGAGAGATTATCTGTTCCGGTGTTATCGGGCCAAACGATGAATCATTCATTCTAATTATTGCCCTGCTGTCAGAAACGATATACTTAAAAGAATCCTCCGCTTCGCTGCCTAACAAATCGTCCAATGCTTCCATTGGGCCATCCCAGCTCCAATTTTCCCAAAACGGCGGAATTACAGAAATCCAATTAGACTCTTCCTTTACAAATATTCCCAAATACTCAAGCCAAACCTCAACATCGTCTTCGTCTTCGGTCAAAATCTGAATCACCAATTCGGGGACTCCATCGTCCAAAAACGTAATGAATGATTGTCCCTCGTCATGATAAACTTGTACATATTCATTGTCAACCAAATCGCAAACCTCCTCAACTCGAACATACGTTGGATGAATTAAATCTTCCATAGAGTATGCAGCTACCTTATACTCTTTTCCTTCCAGTTCGATATTTGCAAGTGTTACTCCCTCCTTATGAAGAGCGATCCCTTCACTTGACCGGTTCACTATTGCCATGATGGCGTGGTCAACAAAAAACGTAGAGTCTGTCTTTTTGTAGTGCGTAGCATTCCGAACCGTCCAATTACTATTTGTTAATAATGGAAGATTATTGATTTTGTCATCTCCAAAGCGATATTCTTCGAACAACTTTTCAGACGTGTCCCAATAACTACTGAAGTTGTTTTTAATTTCATTGTAAATAGGCATATAGGGAGTCAATACATGATCTTCTCCAAACAAAGCATTGAAATTCCATAAGCTTTTCGCCCAAAAACAAAAATCCATCGCCCCCTCCTCATCATCATCAAACAACGTCACCACATTTACCGGGTCGTGCACGTAGTCCCACTGGTATTTGTAGAGGGCGGTGCCAATGGGGGTGTAGTCCATCAGGTTGTTGGTCTGGCTTTGGGGCAGTCCTTTTTCGCTGAAGGTGTGCTCCAGCCTAAATACGCCGTGGCCCAACTCGTGGGCAATCGTTTTGGCCAACGCATCGTCGCTGGTGCCGTGCACGTCGGTAAACGCAAAGCCCCACTGCTTTTTGCGGGGCATATACCCCTTCTTTCCGGGCGTTTCGGCTTTGTTGACCAGAAAGACGTAGTAGGCATCCTTGTCCCTGTCATGCCCCTGCAGGTAGGCTTTGATGAGGTCGTTCATCTCGCCGGTGTAGTTGGAGAGCATGCCGGTTTCGCTGTCGGCGAGGCCGGGTGTGGGCGTGTCCCAGGTGGCAGGCAGGGTTACATTGGCCAGCACCTGCACCTGCCAGGAAGCGACTGCGGGCTGGTAAATCGTGTTGAGCTTTTGCTGCAAGCCAAGCAGGTTGAAATTGGTACCCGCTTCGTTAATGGGAACGATCTTTACGTTAATGATTTCCTCATCGTAGCTAATGGTATTAAGCAGACCCATGGTCAGGCCATTGTCAGACGACGTAAGCGCCAACAACTCTCCGGTGGTGCCGTCGCTGGCGCCCATCAGGGACACTTTATAGGTATTGGCATTGCCTGGCGTGGCGGTGAGGGCTACACCATCCATTTGGAAGACAGGTGTGACGTTGCCCGCCGCCACGGCTGTTACCTTATCCGGTGCATTGCTTTTCATCGACTTCCAGGCAGTGCGCACTGTTTGGCCAGCTATGGTCGCTGTGGGGTAATCAGTTGCCAGTTGCTCGTACACCATCTGGTCAAATCCGTAAGTCGGCAGGCCGTCTTCACCTGGTGGAGCTGCCTGAAACGTCACCAGGGCCAGGGCATCCTGTGGAGAGGCTTTGAGCTCCACCCTTTGCAGCGCCGCTATCAGTGCACTCACCACAGTTTCCTTGGCCTCGTTGGGCGTGGCGAAGGTGGCGTTGCCCAGCTGCTGCTGACTGGTGGAGGCAGCAATGGAATCTACCTCCGCCTGACTGATGCTGAGCAGCTCATAGACCGTCGATGTTTTGCCCGTGAGCTCCAGCCGGGTGGTGTAGCCAGTGGGTGGCCCTTCGGTGGAGGCAGGCACAAAGATGATTTTGGCGGCCAGCAGGTTGTCGTTGTCGGCCTTGTTGAATTTGTTGAGACGCTGCTGCCGGAAGATCCTGGGCCAGAACTCATCACTGTCGATATAGCCGATGGTGAGCACCTGGATATTGTTGCGCTGCATAAAGCCGTCGGTGAAGGCGGTGAGGCGCTCGTCTTTGGCAATGCGGCCCAGGGCTAGGGAATGCGTGAGCCGGGGCAGGTCAAACAGCCCCTTCATGATGTTGCGGGCTTCGGCCTCCGATATGGTGACGTTGTCGAGGGTGTCGCCTTCTTGTGGGGAGACTGAAGGCTGCTGGGCATGGCTTTCAGGAACAATTACCAACAGAAGCACCCATAAAATCAGGTAAAATGCAGGGCTATATACCTTCGATATCATGCCATCGGAGATAAAATTAATAGATAGTATCCCGCTATTTTAAAAAATGATTTATACGAAACCCCTTGTAAAACTGACTTCATCCGGCTAAAAATAGGTTCTAGGCTGAAATAATATAATGAGATATTAAAATACGTACTTATTTTTTATTTGCAAATGGGGGTTGGATTTTGAGGAAGAAAGTAGTGCAAAGAACGGCAGGTGGGGTTTTGGGGTAATGGTGCTTCGGTGCGAAGGGTGGCGGCCCTTCGCATAGATATGACGTTCTTCCGGGCCCCTTCAGGGGCGCCCGGCTTAGGGTGCCCGGCTTAGGGGTGCCCGGCCCAGGGCTTGCATATGCCCGGCCGGGTGAGGCCGTTGCAAGATGTGGCTACACTAACAATCACTTTATATTGGAGATTCCTGATCTCCGCTGGCGCTGCGTCAGGAATGACGGCGTGGAGAGGGGCTGCGCAAAGGATGCCAGGAAGTCCGTGAAGTGTATTGACACCACCAGTCCCGTTAGGGACTACATGGCGGTAACGCCAAAAAGCCGAGTAAGGTAGCAGAGCAAGTGCCGTAGGTACGGTATATAAAGTATCGCCTTGGCGTGCCTGCTTTGGTGCGAAGGGCTGGCACCTTTCGCAGGGATATTCCACTCCGTCCGGGTCCTTTCAGGGGTGCCCGGCTCAGGGCTCGCAGATGGCCAGCCATAGCAACCCACCAGTCCCGCTAGGGACGACATGGCGGTAACGCCAAAAGCCAGGAAGGAAAGCAGAGCGAGTGCCGTAGGTACGGCATATAAAAAACCTCCCCAGGTAAAGAGCAAAGGTAAGTTGCTAACTGCCACGCCCTTCACTATCCCTTCACTTCGGCCCGGCCGATGAAAGAGGTTATCCCGTGCTGGAGAGCAGAGAGTAACCTCTTTAATGCTTCACGTTGGGATTAAAGAGGTTACTACTTGCAGGAGCGCACAGAGTAACCTCTTTAATTGGGCACAAAAAAATCCCGCAGCTGCCTGCGGGATTCTAGGTTGGGCTTTTACACCTTTGGTGATTGATCATTCTTCGTCAGGTTCGTTCGACAAAAGGGTGCTTGATAGCTCGGTGTACTTCGTATACCTCACTGTACCCATGTTTTCCCTCATCTCTGCGCTGGGCAAAAAGCTGATCTTGTTGCGCTTGATGCTGTAGTTACCCACCTCATCAGGCGTGTCGTAGCCTTTGCTGCTGATGTTCACCCGAAAGCTTCCCAGCTGACTCAGGTTCACTGTGCGACCATTGCGCAGAAACTTGGGTATCAACTCGAGAAAGTTCTCGATCACTGCCATGGCATCGGCGGTAGTCACGGTGCTTCGAGACGATATCTCCCGCACCATTTCTCTCAGTGTAACTTCTCGCTCTCTTTTGATGCCAGCGTAGTACTTGATTTGTCCTCCTCCAGCCACTCCCGGCTGGGTACGACCTATTGCTTTATATAAGATAGACATGACTTTAAAATTTAAATGGTTAAACAAATGATTTAAAACTGCTTTTCTGCATCGTTTAGTTAAGAGGTTCGGTCTCCCAATTCTATTTTTACCCCTCCCCTAAGCCGGGCGCCCCTAAAGGGTGATGAATTACCATTAGCATGCCCCTTCAGGGATAAAAGGGTAAAATGCTCTTAACTAAACAACATTGAACTGTGTCTCAGCCTGTGAAGGGTGTGCCAATTTTACTCCTCCTGCTATGTGAACTCCCACACGGGCATGTTCTAAGAGGATGACTCCGATGACCTGGTCTTCTAAAGCATCCCGATACCCGGCGAGCCCACAGAAGGAAAGGCAAAATGCACTACTTCAAAAGATAAAACGGTAATTGATTTTGGAAATCCGGCCGGTTTTCCTGGAGTGAAAAGTGGTTCGTTTGAGGCCTCAGCGGAAGTGATTCTTACTCCTTGTGTACGCTAAATTCTAATTCAATATTGGTGCCAAAAATGAATTTCACAGTACCAAATACTGATTTTTTTTCTATTATTTTTTCAATTTATAATTTTATTAGGAATCATAAGAAAAACCCCTCTTTTAAGCCAACCAAAACAGCTCTCCTCCCGTTTAAACACCCGGCATTTTAGATTGAATAGATTGATTACAATCGTTTGCATTTGGCTATTCGCATGTTGACAACCTTCATCAGCTCACGTTCTACTTTCGCCACCTGCCATTGAACGATCATTCCCCCATTACAATTGTACTTTTCCGTGATAATTGCGCTACTCACCAGATCTCAATAGTCGGGTTTTTGACTGGCTGCTTTCGGCCCTCCGGAGACAAGCGCTTGTGCCACTATGTGTTAAGCGCTTATGCCGGTACCTGATAAGCGCTTGTGTGGGTACCTGATAAGCGCTTGTCTCACCCCCTCATAAGCGCTTAACACGAGACGAATAACAGCAAGACCTGCAACGAATAAGCGCTATACATGAGGCGGATAAGCGCAATACACCCACCAGGGTTTGAAAAGTTCGATTCCTGGCAATAGAGGCAGGTTTTGGTGGGGACTGCGAAAGAGAAATCATTGACCGGAATAGTGGGCAAGACTGGTAAAACAGTCCTGTTGGCTGCGATATGTAATAGGATTAAACCATTTCTCCTGGTAGAAAAGCCAGTCCGCTCACAGCATCGAATAAATTATCACCGGAAGTGACAATTATGACGATTTTTATATATTACCAACTCATAACTGTTACATAACCTATCCGTCAGGCAAATGAACCGACCAGTCAACGTAAAAAATCTTTCTTTCCTTCTATTAGTTTGCTTTATCGGGCTTGGCTTCACTGCCAGCAGCCAGTCTATCCGAGGTGATACCCTCGGCCTTGTGAACAAGCCCATGACATTCTACTTCACTTACAGGGCCGAGCCTTTCACCGACCTGTCGTACATGCATTTCAAATTCAGGGAGGTCAACGACCATCAGCTCATGAACAGCTACTACAAATACCAAAAGACCCACAAGGCCACCCGAATTACCAGCGCTGCTGGCGCCTTCCTGATTGGTTTTGCCGGCGCGGCATTGCTCCTCAACACCCGACGACAGGAATTCGACAAGCCGCCCATGTACGCCCTGCTGGGCACAGGCATAGTTACTACCGGTGTTTCAATATGGCTGGAACGGAAATCAATCAAACATGCCCGCAAGGTGGTAGGGCGGTACAATGGTTTGGTGAGGTAGGGAGTTTTAACGAGGAGAATATGAGTGCCCTACTTGAATTAAGTAGTGATAATCTGAAAACGTCGATTGTGCCAGTTAATGGCTTTTCGCTTTAAAAGCCAAAGTGATTGAGTGTGTGCTGATTTTTGAAATCTCCACCACCTTCCCTGTCAAATGTTGTCTTTAGATTGACTTCGGCGGATTGTAGCACAATATTCGAGGCTTTCAGCTGCTCAGAACAATCCTCATCAAAGAGATTAACACCCTGCGATTAAATCACATCACCGAAAAAGCACAATTAGCGATACTTAATTTTACTTAAAATGAAATCTATAAGCCTGCTTCACCAGGCTCATTAGATAATCCAGATCGTCATTTGTGCCAATGGCGGCTTCGTAGTCTCCGATTCCCCAATGTCCAATATCTGACACATCACGGAACATTTCTTTAGGATCATCCAAATTGCCGGATTTTAAGTTAACTCTTACCTTCAGTTGTTTCTTCTGAATTTCAATATCGGTTATGTACTTTTTGTTTGACTTGAAGTTAATCCAGTGCTTCACTGGGCTTAATTCAAAATCTCCTAGTTCCAATATTCTGTCCTTTATCGTTTGGTAGAGTTCCTGAATTTCAGGTCTTCCTTTTACGATATGGTCTTGTTCGGTATACACCACAATCTCTTTGCTCACCTGTTCTGCCCTATCGTCATTTGAGCTGATGGTTTTTACACTTTCCTGGCTCATTGATTTGTGCTGGTTGAGGATGATGGTATCATTGGAATACTGCTTGATTTCCCAAAGCTCAAACGGCAAGTCCTTGAACTCAATACTTTGCTTCTGGTAGGTCGTAAATGAGGGCGAAATGAAAATAACCCTTGACTGACTCCAATCTACATCGTCCTTCTTCAGCGACTTATTGGTTCGCTCAAGGTACTCTAGGATGAAATCGGCTTTATTGTTCAGCAGTAGTGACAAGTATGAGTACCCTTGATCAATGACCGAATAACTCTTTCCCTTCTTGTATTCAATAATCACAAACGACTTAGATTGCTGATCGAACCCTAAGGTGTCGATTCTTAGGCCATTCAATTGGAACTCAGTCTTGACGAACTCGAGCCCGAAGAGTACCTGAATGTTTTCTTCAACCAATGATTGTATATCCTTTTCCAATTGAAAAGGGACATTCTTTACTTCTTCCAGTTTGGTTTTATTGAGTTTGTATAAGTCCATTATAATATCCCCCTTTTAATATTTTCACAGATCATTCCTGAGAATGGAGCCTTTGGGTCTTTATACTCTTTAACATACGTTTTGTGTTCGTTAATTTCAGATTGGGTAAAATCACCAGGCCTCAACTGCGATATTTTTTTTGCTAAACTAAAGTTTCTAATTTTCCCAAGTCGTTCATCTACCAAGTCACCACGAGTCTTAAGTTCGAATATTTCAATTACTTCGTTTCCACGGTTATCAAGCCCTATAGGTCTTTCAAGGTTAAATGTGATGTGGTTATTGGGATCTTCCTTTGAAGGGTCTATCAGTATTGGATCTTCTTGTGATATTGGAATGGATCGATTGGTTGCTCTAGAGCCTTCATTTCGCAACGGAAACAAATTCCCTTTTCGCTTCTGATCATTGCATTCATCGCATGACAAAAGCATGTTATCCCATCGATAAGCCAGCCAATAATACCCAGGTTGGATTAAAGGTGAATTTCTTCCAGTTTTATAGCCTGCTTTAGGCCTGAAATGCTCTATTTCTCCTTCTGCAATTGGCTTCTCACAATAGCAACATTTTTTTCCTATGGTATTTAAAAGACTATTTCTGTATTCCTTATACCCAAATTCAGAAGTAAACTTATAGTCACCATTATCAAAAACTGTTGGATCAGTATCGTATTCCCGACAAACATTCAAAGTGCACACCCTCCATTTTTGAGCGCCCTTGTGTATATGCGCATTCTGCACATAAACAACCGCAGGAGGATTTCTCTCTCTAGTTATCGGTCTCATTCTCTTTGAAATATTGAAAAGCTTTTCTTAAAACCTTTAAGTCAGTAAGGGTTTCACCAGTAGGGAATTGGTCAAAATCATCAGCTAATTTTTGAATTCGTTCCAAGTCCTTTTTGTCCAATTTTACTTTTTGGAGTAACTCATCCCTCTCTTTCATGAATGGATCTAGTGATTTTGGCCTAGTACTGGTTAAATCAAAATACTTACTTAATAGTACGTGATCAATTCTCCAATTTAGAACCCTTGTATCATGATAATCCACAATTATCTTTTTCATGTTATCAGATAGTCTAAAAAGGAATAAATCAGAATTTTCATCCGCAGCTTGAACTAGTAAAGGACTATGTGTTGCTACAATAAGATGGCTATTATCTGCATGTTCTGGAGGCATGAATTGTTTAATTATACTGATATAATCTCTTTGCCATTTTGGATTGAGATGAGTATCTGGCTCATCAAATAGGAATAAGGTATCGTATTCTGAAAAAATGATAATTAGACCTATTGTGGTAATCAGCTGTTGTTCGCCTTCACTCAAATTGCTAAAACTGACAAGCGAACCAGCATCCTTCTTTGAAACCTCAGTCTTTATTGAATCAATTATTTTTACAATTTCACTTGAATCTAAGGCATCAAATAGATCTTTTGGTTTCTTATAATAATCGGTAATCGTGTCTTGAATTGATCCAATATTAAGATTGTCAAATAGCAATAATTCATTAACCGAATCTTCGCGAAACTTAAAAAGAGGATCGGTTTTGGATTCTCGATGAATCATCTTTGGATCATCTTCATTTTGATTATTCAAATAATGTAACAAGGAATTCACCTTCCCCTTGAGGTGCCAGAATGGGAATGGTACTTTATTGATCAAGTTATCTATGAGACTATTTAAGGAATAATCTTGCCCCCCAAATTCTAAAGACCAATCCGGGTTATTGTATTGAATTTCAAAACCGGTTACTCTATCAATTAATAAGTACTGCTTTAGAAGTGTGTTAATTGATTTTTTATACTTTTTTGTTTTACTGAAAAAGATAAGTGTTAACAGCAGGATTTCGCTGTGATGCGGCTCACAAAAAATAAAGGATCTTAAAGGTAGATCATCATCCTTTCCACCTCTTGATAAGTTTTTTAGTTTTTCCGCTTCTTTATCTTCAATATCCTCTAAGAGTATTTTTAAACGTGGGCTATTGCCAGAATAATAACCCAGAACATAATCTGGCAGAAATGCTTTTCTTTCTTTTTGAAACTGAGTGAAACTGATTGTTTCATAGGACTTGTCGCTCAATATGTCAACTTTGAATACATCATACTTACAAGCTACTCGAACAGTATTTTTCTTGCAATCGTATTCAATTTCATATTCCAATAAATCATTGTTCTCAGACCATTTCTTTGCTTCAGCGAGTGTTTGAAACCTATATAATGATTTGAATATTAGGGCTAAAACTTCAATAAGATTAGACTTCCCAAATCCATTTTGCCCAACTAGTAAGGATATCAACTTTCCATCATTAAACTCAAGGGTTAAATCTTTTAAGTTTTTGTATTTTGAGACCCAAAGCTGCTTGATCTTCATACCCGCACTCCTTTCATTTTTTTGATTCTTTTTAGTAGTTCACCTGCGGGCTCATCATTCTCATCCTGGGGTACCAGTTCCCCTTTAAATGCTTTTGTGAGGACAGCCTGGGGCAGGGTGTCTATTTTGGCTTTGAGACATTGGTATTGGGATTCAATGCGATCAGCGATACTAAGCAACTCTTTTACTTTCTTAACGATTTGAGCTTGTTCTTTAGGTGATGGTTGTGGAATTAAAAAGGCTCCAAGCTTTTTTGCATTTATATTAGATTGACTAACACCATCCGTTTTTACCTCCCAACACCATTTTTTGGCATAGTGAGAGTTTAAAACGTAATTCAAATATTCAGATTCTAGTTCTTTCGTTGTTTCAATCTTGATCAAATAGCCGGCATATAATGCTTTTTGCTCTCCTCTAAAAATGGACGTTTTTCCAACTAATTCAGGGCTATTTGTTCTATTGAATAAGACATCACCTTCTTTCAATAAATACTTTTCTATTTCATCTTCATCAACACTGAATTTTAGATCAGCCCAATCAATCTCTCCATTTTGGAGATTTCCCATTCGGAGAACTGGCACTTTGCCATCATTTTGAGATTTTGATGATGATCCATATTTTAGACTATTAGACAACTTGGACAGCTCCTTAAATCTCCAAGTTCCTGGAATCACAAAGGGATTAGCATTACTTTCATTAGGCCCATCCCCCTTTTCCAAGGCAGTTTGCCTCCACTCCTCCGTCAGCTTCCCCGTCACTGCTTGAGTAAGCACCTGCTGGCGGAAGTTTTTGAGTAGCTTGGGGATGCGGTCGAGGCGGGTGCGCAGTGCCTCCAGGTGACCAAACAGCGCATCCAACTTAGCCACAATGCGTTGCTGCTCGGTGAGGGGAGGGATTAAAATTGGCGCTTTCTCAAAATTTGACTTGTTCACCATCGAAATTGTCGTGGAAGTCGAATTTTCTACGAGCCAGGGTTTAAGTGTCAGACACCAGTAGTAAGCGTATTTCGAGTTTAAAGAATCATGATTTACTACGAGGCTGTTAATTTGCTGATTCGTAGCCATGTCTCTCCCTGCGACTGCAACATTGCCTAAATTTCCAATGCAAGTGACCATTACAGATCCCTTGGGAATTATTCTAGCATACTTCCCTCCGATAGTCGACAGGCTCTCCGCAGCCTCGTAGATTATTGACGATTTATTAATGTCTCCAGGCTTTACCCACGGTATGTCTCCATTATAGTATTCTTCATGCGATTTTGATGGAGTGTTTCCAGTCACAACATTCGCTACTGTTCCTAGATGGGTTAATAACCAATTGTTTGGAATTTTATTTGCCGTCATGATAACAACTTCACCATTTCCTTCAATGCGCTTTGAATCTCGTCGATTTCTTTGATTGTCTCTCTTGCAATATCAATCGGTTCTCCCAAGTCGCCATTTTTGCTCATGCTCTCATCTTCTATCAGGCCAATGTCCAGTGAGTCATTCTTTGCGGCTATCTGCTCCCTGGTAAACACCTGCCAGCGGGGGTCTTTTACGGCTTTGCGCTTTTCTTCGTCAATGGTGCCGTCGTAGTCGGCTGCCACTTTTTCCAGCCCAATGCCTCCGGTGTAAGCCTTCACAAAACCATCAAAGGCCTCCCTACTAAAGAGGGTACGCTTGCCATAGCTGGGGGCATTGGTGCGCATGTCGTAGAACCATACCCTTTTGGTGTTGCCGGTTTCTGTTTTGGCCCGGGTAAAGAAGAGCACGTTGGTTTTTACACCAGCTGCATAAAAGATGCCTGTTGGCAGGCGCAAGATGGTGTGCAGGTCGCACTTGTCCATGAGGTCACGGCGGATCTTCTGGCCGTCGTTATCTTCAAACAGTACATTATCAGGCAGCACCACGGCTGCCCTGGCCGTGCCGGTGTCCTTTCTTAAGGAACGGTAAATATGCTGTAGGAAGTTGAGCTGCTTGTTGCTGGTGCGGATGGTAAAGTCGTCACGGCTGGGGCGCTCACCGCCCTGCTTGGTGCCAAAGGGAGGGTTGGCCAGCACGCCGTCGTAGTTTTTGAAGGTTTTGCCCAGCTCCGACATGGAGTCGCCCATTACTATGGGGCTTTCCAGTCCGTGCAGCTTGGCATTCATGAGGGCCAGGCGGTGGGCGTCCTGCACGAGCTCGCAGCCAGTGAAGGCCTCGTTGATCTGGAAGTCTCTTTCCTTCTGGCTTAGGTCGTAATAGTCGTCGGTTTTTTCCCTTAGATACTCATTGGCGGCAATCATAAAGCCAAAGGTGCCGGCAGCGGGGTCATTCCAGCGTTCGCCTACTTTGGGGGCCATCAGGTCTACCATCACATTAATCAGCGGCCGGGGAGTAAAGTACTGCCCGGCGCCACTTTTCTTTTCGCCAGCGTTCTTTTCGAGCAGCTCTTCGTAAATGGTGGCGATCTTGTCTTTCTCCCTGTCTTCAAACCAATCGATCTGGTCAATGCTGGTGATGAGGGTGCGCAGGTTCACCGGCTTGCGCAGAGTGGTGGAAGCGTTGGTGTAAATCTCGGTAATGGCTGCGTTGGTAGACAGCTTGCTGATGTTGGCCAGCAGGTCACGGTAAGTATCAAACAGCTCCTTGTTGTCTGTCAGCCCTTTCAACTTCGACCAGCGGTACTCTGCTGGTATGTCCTGGTCAAACTTTTTCACCTCGGAGAGGCGGAGAAAGAGGATGTAGGTAAGTTCGTTGAGGTACTGGTGATAGGTGACCCCGTCGTCACGAAGTACGTTACACAGGTCCCACAGTTTCTTGGCTATTTGTTCAGCACTCATTTATTTTCGTTCATTTGAAACTCACTTACTTTTATTATTACGTAACCACCTTCCGGAACTGGATTTTGAGACCAGCCCTGCGGCCTGGTAGACAAACCAAGTGGCTTTTAACTAGTCCTTCGGACAGGTAGACAAACCCCTCAGTCCTTCGGACAGCTCCCCTTACTAAAGGGAGCAGCTGAGCTGCTAGCGGATAGTTCGCTGCGCAGGTCTGGTGGCGGTAGCACTGCTACTTCAGTTGACAAAGGTTTTAGGTATTGTCTAATCATTTAAATTATCTCTTTCTATTTGTTAATCAGTATTCCCAATTCAATTTTACCACTGAACCACCTTACGGAGCCGGATGCCACTCCCCTCCTTGTGAGGAGGGGTGGCCAGCGGCAGAGGTGGTTTGTTTTTTAAACCACGGCTGCTGGGTTTGACACCAGCCCTGCGGTCTGGTAGACAAACCCCTCAGTCCTTCGGACTGCTCCCCTTACTAAGGGGAGCAGCTGAGCTGCTAGCGGATAGTTCGCTGCGCAGGTCTGGTGGCGGTAGCACTGCTACTTCAGTTGATAAAGGTTTTAGGTATTGTCTAATCATTTAAATTATCTCTTTCTATTCGTTAATAAGTACTCTCAATTCAATTTTACCACTGAACCACCTTACGGAGCCGGATGCCACTTCCCTCCTTGTGAGGAGGGGTGGCCATCGGCCGGGGTGGTTTGTTTTTTACACCACGGCGGCTGGGTTTAACACCAGTCCTGCGGACAGGTAGACAAACCCCTCAGTCCTTCGGACAGCTGGGTGATTAATTTTACCAGTCCTGCGGACAGGTAAACAAACCCCTCAGTCCTGCGGACAGCTCCCCTTACTAAGGGGAGCAGCTGAGCTGCTAGCGGATAGTTCGCTGCGCAGATCAGGGGTGAGGAGGTTGGGTAAAGTTGCTTTTTATGGCATGTAAAACATGCTCAATTGCTTCAAACACTTCCTTGTTCTCAAACCTAATTACTCTTATCTCATGAGCATTCAGCACTTTAGTCCTTTCCTCATCGTACAGCAATCCTTCTTCCGTAAAATGGCCTGCACCGTCCAATTCTACTGCCAGTCTTTCTGAGGGGCAATAGAAGTCTATGATATAATTTTCGACACTGAATTGCCTCCTGAATTTCCTGCCCTCCAGTTGTTTGCCCTTAAGGTAGTTCCATAATGTGGCTTCTGCACTCGTTAAATTATTTCGGAGTTGCTTTCTGTAGCCTTTTAATACCGGTCGGTTGTATATACGGTCATCTTTCACAGCCTCTATGCTATATCCGTGTACAAGTTATTATTTAGCCGGGCCATCACATCAGTTAGCTGGTGCTCGAATATCTTGTTCAGCCTGTTGAAACCACCGGCGTCATCGAAGGGAGAGTCATTTAAGTCTTCAACCCGCAATACAGTTTCCTGCAAGAGCTGTTTTTCTATCCGGTCTATCCACTTCAACTGCACTTTGTTCCACTCCTTCATGTGCCGGATGTCATTCACTGCCTTTTGTATGCGCTCCTCGTGGCTTATCAGCGAGCTGCCAATGGCCATGGTGCGGACGAATGAAATGATGTCGGCGGCAATGTCTTCATTTTTGGCATCTTTCCAGGCCGCTACCAGCGATTTGGAGTTGTACCCTTCCTGGTCAAGAGCTATCATCAGCTCCCTGAGGGACTTTCTATCCAGATCGGCCGGCCGGGTACATACGATATTTAGCGCCGAAATTTTATTCTGGTTTTCTTTGATGAAGCGAGTAAAGTTCTCCAGATAGTCCTCAGGCTTTTTGGCTTTGCCATAACCTCTTTCGGTACCCTGGTAAGTGTCTTCATGATCGGACACCAGCATAAAGGTGGGGGCCGGCTTAAACTCATCGAGGAACTTCCACAGGCCGCCAAGTCCTGCAATGGCTTTGGCTGTTTCTTTGCCCGGTTTGTCTTTGAGCATCTTTACAAAGTCGTCAGAGCCTATGCCCTTGGAAGTGTATTTGAACTTCTCCTCGCTTTCTTCTGTAAAGTATCGCTTCTTTCGCTGCAGCTTTCCGAGAATTTGCTCTATCTGTCGTTTGGTTCTTTCTTCGCTATCGATATGTTGTAGTTCGTCAAATAGCTGCTTAAAAGTGGTGGAAGGGTTGGCCACCACCGGCTTCATTTGTGTGTAGTCCTGAAGCGTCTCATAAATCTTCACAGCATCATATATCTGAAAGCTCTCCTTGCCAATCTCATCACACCTGCGGGTAGCACGGCCGAGCATTTGTTCATAGAGAATGCGTGATTTTACCCTGCGCAGAAACACCAAATTGCAAATGGCAGGCACGTCAATCCCTGTGGTTAACAAGTCTACCGTAACAGCAATGCTGGGGTGCTTCTCGTTCTTGAAGCGGGTTAATTGTTCCTGAGGATCATAAGATTTCCCAGTGATCTTTTGTATAGCATTGTCGGTCACGTCGATGCCTATGCTACTGAACTCTTCTTTTAAGAGGGCTACCACCAGGTCGGCATGCTCGTCGGTGGCGGCAAATATCAGCGTCTTTTCGTCGCCTTCCGGGTCAAGCGATTTTACCAGTTGCTGTACCACCACCCTGTTGAAGCTTTCGGTGATTACGCTTTTATTGAAACCGGTAATATCGATTTTCAATTCATCCTCCAATGCCTCCAGTTCAATAATGGCATTCTTTTCGGCATCTATGGCTTTCGGCTTTTGACCTTTCTCCCACACTATGCCTTCTTCGCCTAGTTTGGTCTTGATCAGATGAGGCGGGTCGTGGTCAATCAAAAAGCCATCTATTACAGCTTCCCTGTAGGAGTAGGCGTAAACGGGAGAGCCAAATATTTCTTTGGTATGCAAGGCGGGGGTGGCGGTAAGGGCAATAGCATAGGCATCGAAATACTCCAGCACCATGCGGTATTTACTCACATAGTCGTTTTGATTTTTGAAATGTAAATCCCCTTCCTCTATCTCTTTGTCGAGCAAATAACCTCTGTGCGCCTCATCAATAATAATGCAATCATATTGATCTACCGGAGGCACCTCGCCTTCGCCATCGTTGTAAAAAAGTCGCTTCACCATTCCCTGCACCGTGGAGAAGTGGAGGCGGGTATCCATTTCGGGGGTTATGTCCTTGAGTTCCTTTACATCGTAAATTTCGGAGAACGTATTGAGGCCGATGATCTTATTGTCTTTGAAGTGGTTCGACGCCTGGGTGCCCAGCAACGTGCGGTCAACCAAAAAGAGGATACGTTTGAACCTATTCGACTGAATGAGCCGATAACAGAGCCCGATGATGGTGCGGGTTTTACCAGTGCCCGTTGCCATAGCTATTAGTGCCCGTCTGTCTTCGGGATGTTGAATAAGCTTATACTCTACCGCTCTTATGGCTTCAAGCTGGTATTTCCTCAGCCTTAACCCGGTCTCACTTCCGAGGTGGTCGGCACTTTCATTTTTGAGTTTCTCTTCCGATTCCTTCAGGTTTCTTTCGTAAAGCTTAACGAGACCATCGGGGCTGTACCAACCTTGCAGGGGCCTGGAGTTGTTGTGCTTTTGCCGGACATCCAGAAACCAGATGCCGCTCTTGGTCTTTATCTGCGCCAGGTAGGGGCGGCCGTTGGTTGAAAAAAGAAAAGGCACTTTGTAGGTGTCCCAGGCACCGAGGAGTTTGGCCTCGTTGTCCTGAGTAACTAGTTCCGCATATACTTTGGATTGCCCAAGGTCGGTAGATATGTCGGTAGAATATTTTTTCGCTTCAACTATTCCGTAAAGTTCATTGCCAACAAACAAGGCATAGTCGATCCATTTCGACTGGGCGGGCCATTCGGCAATAGCCATTTTCCTTCCCCGCTGTGGTAGTGTTTTACGGCTTTTGTAGTTGAGCTCTTTTGTGTCTGCTTCCCAGCCCGCTAGCCGTAGCTGTGCGTCGATCATGTCTCTCGTTTCTCCCTCCGACATGTCGATCTTGCGGGCAGCAATTTGGGATCTTTCCTGTATCTCCTGCACCTTCTCTTTTGGCAAGCCTGAGGTGTTGCGTTCCTCCATGAGCCGGAGAAATTTCTGCTCAAGCTCCTTAAAGCTCTGTTCTAATTCGTGCAATGCGTGCCGGGCATCTTTATTCTCCGGTACATGGAACCTTATCTCTGAGATATCTCTGTTTTCTTCAGAGTAGGTTTGATAGTACCACTTGCCCACTTTGAACGCTGACAGCAGGGTGCCCTTGGCGTCGTCGGGGGTGCCTTTGTTGTCGTGCACTGCTACGTTGCCCTTGCTTTTGATGTTGAAGAGCAGGTCTTTTACAGTAGCAGGGAGCACTGCTTCAAACTCCAGCGTTTTCAATCTATTATGAAACGAGTTATCGTAAGGAAATTCAAGATGGTGGGCTTCAAAAAGTAATTCGGTTACCTTCTCTCCAAACTGTCGAAGTTTGAACAGACAAGTGACGGGGTCTGTGTGCAGGTTGAATTCAGCTGCCTGCCCAATATTAAAGAGGAGAGGAAACTCCTTTTCTAAGTGTAAAAAATTGGAATCGGCCATAATCAGATGTGCCCTTGCGCTCTATAGCTTCTTTCTTCCAGTCGACTAAATGTTTGCTAAAGATGACAATTAAATAGAGATTTTAACTACCAAAAAGCATGAACCCTCTAAATTGCTAAACTGAATCTAAGGAATTGCTGAAGTTATTGTGTGTTTAGTAGCTAGTTTTTTGACAAATGGGTAAAAAGAACAACAATTCAGGCTTTTGGGCCTTTCTTCTAGTGGCAACCTGCATAACAGCCTACGGCATTTGGATGATTGTGACCAACAGGGTGGCTGCGGGTAGCCACTCCAAGACTTTGCAGCCCACTGGTTTTGGTGGCCATCTGTTACTTTTTTTAGGAGTGGTATTCTACATTGTGGCCTACTTTAGCCTTTCACCATTCAGTAAGCTTCGGGAGTTTCTGGAAGGCGGCTGGAGGGGGAAAAGGAAGGGGTAACATAGTCACGCATAAAGATAGGATATGAGAAAGCACTTGATACTATTGACAGTTGCGCTATGCCATTCATCCATCCTATGGGCTGGCTGGTATAACTGCCGAACCTATGAAGGCGAGGTGGCTGGAGCCAAAGTGCACGTGTATCTTCAGTTTTTTGATAAACACGGGGCTTCAAAGGACACTATTGCTGTATCCGGGATTTATGTCTATGACAAGTTGAATGACCCTTTGGTATTGAAAGGGAGCCTCATTAAAAGTACCGTACTAGAGTTAACCGAGTATCACGATGGAGATGCCTTTGCCAAATTGACTCTTCAATGGACTGAAGACAGCCTAACTGGTACCTGGCAATCGAGTCAAAAGATGCACAAGGTTAGTCTTTCACAAATAGGTTTATTGACAGATGTTGATGAAGCAATTGTCAACCCACCAACCGAGATCCTAATGCGGGATTCGTTTCAGAGTGACTACTTTTTGGCTGTTTATTACAAGGGAAAAGATGACACTAGGGCCAGAATGGCTGAGGTTCGTGTCATCGACAAGAAGACCAGGGTAATCAAACATATAATTAAGTTTGAAAAAGATGAATGGCCTGTGGGGAATGTGTCTACAGTTATTTTTGAAAACATCAGAGGCTGGGAGCCCCCCAGAGTTGACACCCGGGCACTTGAAATTGAAGTGGATGATGGGCATATGGGGCAGTCGTACTTTATGACTTATGACCCGGTTCAGGGAAAGTTTGTGAAAGACCTCTAAGCGCCATTTAAATGAGCGGATGCATACTTCCTTTCATGACCTCATAAGGATGCCGATGTTCCCAAATCCTATTTAGAAACTTGAGACAAGATTGATGCGCTGTAAGCGCAAATCTCGGTCGCCCCCATTGCATAAGTCCGCCCCCTGGCGGAAACGGGAGGCGATGGTGCGGTATTGATTTGCGAGCAGGCCGTTCGCCTGCACCATGGCTTGTGTGGCAACTGTCATGGTTCTCATTTCATCATTCAATCACAGTTGAAGACTGGTGGGGATTGTGCTACGGAATGAACAGATTGCCGCTCTGCCAACCGGCGGATCGCAATGATCAGCAGGTTGGGAATTGTGCTTCGGAATGAGCGGGCTTTGAAACTACGGGACTTCTCGCTCGTTCCTCACTTCGAAGTGACGGTCGGGTGGGAGTCTGTGGCTTCGATTGACGGATGCCTCCTTGCGTGCCTGCCCGACCTTTGGCGGGAGGGACAGAGCCACTGTTGGAGCCCCAAGTATGGCTTTTTGAGCGTTGGTCGGCGACTGGTGAAGGCCCGACCCCTTAAGACAAGTATGGTTTAGTGATGCGCCGCCAGCGAAAATTCCGCCTCGACCCCACTGCAAACGGGAGGCGAAGGGTGCTCTCCAAATTACCGCAGGTGGTTTTACACAAACAACATGCTATTTTTTCAGAAACTTTTTATTAATTGGGTTTTGGCGCTTGCGCTACCTACATCATGGAAGACATCTATTATAAAAAGCTTCTGGATAAGCCCAGTCACCAACTGGAACAACTCATCGGCAATAAGTCGAAGTACACAATCGAAGCGGTAAATAGTGCCATTCGTATTCTAAATGAAAGAGATGGGCAAAGCAGGAAAACAGTACAGGACGTTCAAAGCCCTAGAGTAAAATCAACAGCAGAAGAGTTTGAATGGATAACAAAATGCTTTAGCAAGCACCCCTATTTCAAACAATTTAATGGATGGGACATCATCAACCCTGCGATTGCGGCCTTGCTCTGCCTCACCCTTAACGAGGTCGTGGACTGGTACAGCAATGAAACTTATATGGAAACTGCCAGGCGTTTACTCAGAGCATTTGGGCCGATGGTAATTGTACTAACTTCGCACTTGTTTTATCGCCTCGAGCATGGCGTTTCCAATAACCTGCTTGGCCGAACGATCAACGACACTATGTTCGGTTTCAGTTGGTTCTTATTTCACAGTTTATATAAGCTCTTCATCTACGGCACAAAAACAGAGACTGTCGAGGAAGGATTCTTTTTTCTCTTCGGCTATCTGATAGCAATATTCTTCTCTGCGTTCGTGTTTGAAATCGGTGTTGGAATTTTCAAAAGCATCTTTCGACTTTTCAAATGGCACGTTTTGTAAAGTTAAAACTTGGCGCTGTGGGTGTTTCACTCTTCATCCTGGCATTTATACCGCTGTATAGGACCAAATTCTATGCACCCCCGTCAAAAACGAGATGGAAGGAGCTCACCTGGGCAGACTTCCAGGGATGGTCCAGGCCATTTACGGGATGGGGAGCCTCCATTGCAAGTGAAATTTACCTCGAGTATGACTCACTGCAACAGCAATGGTCGGCCTATGCCAGCATGAATCAGGTGGCTTCGTGGGTGAAATCAGATGGAAAGGATTCGGATAAGTTGCTGACACATGAACAATACCATTTCAACATATCCGAGGTTCATGCCCGAATGATGAATGACTATATTGTCAACAACCCCGACAAATCAAAAGAGGAGTACCTCGAAAAGTTCTACGAACTCCGGCAGGATCTGGACAGAATGCAAGATGATTATGATACACAGGGTGATCATAGCCTGATAAGGCACCTTCAACACCGGTGGGAATACAAAATTGACTCTATGCTCCAGAAGTACAATGGCGATTTGGGCTTAACTGCGGACTTGTATTCAGGCGCAAAGGTGTATTTCCCCACCCCACCAAAGTATTATGACGGTATTAATGACGACGGAACTGCTTACCGCATATTTCAGGTGGATCAATACGGGGTGTCCATTGCCGTTTCGTCTTTTCAAATGACCGAAGGAGTTGGTCAGATTGATATCGACTTACTCAAAACAAACTATTACAACAAAGATTCGCTCATCATAAGGCGACACAAGACGGACACCGTACAGAATTATCCGGCTTACCGAATTGTGGCTTATGACACCGCCAGTAACCAAACCCGTCACCATCTTTGGATACAAAATGAAGATTACCGATTCAAATTAACTGTGGAACACTACGGTGATACGGTGAATGTTGCAGGCTATTATGCCATCGCCGACAGCTTTTTCGATAGCTTTGACCTTTTTGACCCCAGCAGCTACTGGTTTGAGCAGGCAACTTATCGAAAGGAAACAAAAATCTGGTCGGGAAAGGCTGAAACAACCGACCCCTCCGATCAGACTACGAGTTGTTTTATATTTACCAACAGTAGCAAGCATGGTTTTTTAAGGGGCCCTATGTTTCGTGAAGATGGCAGCTTTCTAATTGCCTACGAAGTACTGGAGCACCCCGACAGCCTTATTGAGTCAATGGTAATTATTGCCGACGAGGAGGTCTTTAGTTACAAAAATTCGGGCACTGAATACCTTTTTGATATCCCCAGACGCTCGTTACATACTAAACCGCTGGATCTGTATGTTGGCTATCTTTTGAAGAAGGATAGCTCCAGTAGATGTGAACCATATTATTACGAATGGCAGTTGGTCGAAAAACCTAAACAGAGCAGTTTATCAACTACCAGCGTTGACTAAACAGCTTAGCCAGCAGCAATCAGAAACCGCAAATGCGCTGTCGATTTCCTACGCCGTTCTGGTTGCCGATAAGAAGGCGCAGTACAAGGCAGGCGGTGAGTGTGCTTCGAAGGGATGGGTAAGAGGCGATAGTGCTTCAATTAACGGATGCCTCCTTGCGTGAGGGACAGAGCCATTGTTGGAGCCCGTTGTTGGTTTTTCGTGCGTTGGCCGGCGACTGGTGATGGCCCGACCCCTGCCGCCGAAATGGGTTGTTGGGTGAGTAGCAACACTCCGGCGGCAAGGGGGCACGCCCAAGTCATTGAAGTATTTTTTGATTGGGTGATAGAGGGATTGGAGTGCAACTTTTCATTTCGTCGGGGAAGATTAAAGAGGTTACTATGTGCTGAAGCGCAGAGAGTAACCTCTTTAATAGTTAACCTTGAGATTAAAGAGGTTACTATTTGCAGGGGCGCAGAGAGCAACCTATTTAATTTAGTTCTGTTGCAGGAGCGCAGAGAGTAACCTCTTTAATAGTTGCCGTTGAGATTAAAGAGGTTACTATTTGCAGGGGCGCAGAGAGTAACCTCATCAATAGTTCACGTTGGGATTAAAGAGGTTACTACTTGCAGGAAAGCAGAGAGTAACCTCTTTAATGGTAAAACCGCCACTTCGTTTTAAAGTCTTTGGGCAGGGTTTGGTTGGTGAGGATGGCTCTAACCATTTCGACTGGCATGGCGTTTTCGTGGAGCACGGCGTCGTGGTATTGTTTGAGGGTCATTTTGCCACCGTCCACGAGTTCTTTTTTGAGGGCGTAAAACTGTAAGCCGCCGGTAAGATAGGCGACCTGGTACAGCGGCCCATAGCCGCCAGTGAAGGAGCGCCTCACCTCTCCTTCGGCATTGGCCCGCTCATGCCCCACCCTGTCGACGAGGAAGTCGATGCACTGCTGGGGGCTCCACTTGCCCATGTGATAGTTGAGCGAGAAGATGATGCGGGCACAGCGGTGCATGCGCCAGAAGAGCATGCCGATGCGGTCTTCGGGGGAGCGGGGGAAGTCCATGTCCCACAGGAGCAGCTCCCAGTAGAGGGCCCAGCCTTCTGTCCAGAAGGGGGTGCGAAAGTGGCGGTAGGTTTTGTAGCGGCGGTTCATGAAGCCCTGCAAATGGTGGCCAGCGATGAGCTCGTGGTGCACGGTGGATCGGGAGAAGTGAGGGTTGTTACCCCGCATGCTCATCATGCGGTCGTCGTACTCCATAGTGTTGGTGGGGTAAGAGATGATGAAGTTTTCGCCGCCCAGAAAAAATGGACTCACCTTCTGGCGCTCGGCCGCCATCATGGTCATGCGCCAGCTTTCTTCGGCTATGGGCGGAATGGTGACCAGGTCGTGCTCTTTGAGGAAGGCCATCGACTGGTTGTAGAGCTCCATCATGGCTTCGGGCTGCTGGCCAACGGGGACATAGGAGTTCTTCACTTTCTCCTGCGCCGCCTTCCAGTCGTCTCCAAAGCCCATTTCACGTGAGGCTTTGAGTAGCTCAGCGTCGCACCAGGCAAACTCTTTATTGGCCAACTCAATCAGCTGATCGGGCGTGTAGGGGATCATTTCAAACTCCAGTTGCTTGATGATCTCGTCACGACCTATGGGGCTACCCACAATGCCGCTGCCATCGTCTGCCTGGGTGGTAATAAGCTTGGCCTTGCTGGTCATCACCTTTTCGTAAATGGTTAAGAGACTATCGACCCGGGTGATAGGCATGGTGACCCACCAGGTGTACATGGGGTCGTATTCGTTGTAGAAACTGTGGATGCTTTTGATACCTTCCTGTATGCCTTTGATGGAGGCGGACGCTCGCCTGGTCAGTTTCTGATCGAAGGGTTCTGCGGCTTTTAGTTTGGTGGTGATGGCTTCTATCTCGTCTCCTGTGTCGGTCAGCTTTTTGGCGACTTCCTGCCATTCGAGTTGGTTGCCCCGCCGCCTGAGGTTCTCGATTTCGTAGAGATAGGGAGCAAATGGAAGCCATTGTTTCACGGCTGCCAGTTCGGTGCCTTCGAGGGTAAGGGTGCGCAGGTCTTCCTGCACGTCCCGCCTGAAGAGGAGATAGTCGACCCGGGCACCGGTGCCGAGGGCGTTGAAGTCCATGGCCTCCAACTGCCTGAGGTAGTCCTGATCGAGGGTTTTGAGGCGCTCTATCCGCTCAGGTGAGCTATCCATATAGTAGAAGCGGTGCAGGCTGCCGTAGTCGGCGTCGTAGCGCACCATGAGATTGTTGACTTCGGAGGTTTGCTCGTAGAGGGGTTGCGAGAAGGCGCTGAGCATAATCAATGCAAAGAAGAACGAGAGCATTGTCTTTTTCATAAGGCAGATAGGTTGAATCCAAAGCTAAGATGGGACGGAAACTCAAGGAAATCAATGGAAGCTGGACAAGGGGAAAGAAAGTGCGGTGGGTGGTGGCCTTTGGCTCCCTTGAGGGGCGCCTTGGGTTTGAGGTTGGGAAGGGGTAAAACAAAGGCCAAGTGTTGGCATTTAGAAACCGGCGGTGAAGACACCCGCCGGAACGGGGGACGAACGACAACGACAGTGTGAGCAAAGGCGCCGGTGCGAACTGTAGGGCTGTGCGCTGGGCCCGTCAGCCGCCAGAAAGGTTGAGGACTGGCCCTCAGTGTGTCTGACGGCTCTTGCTGGAGTAGCTATTCTGCCGTGCCGACACCTTCGTTCGTCCAAGCCCTGAGCCCGGCACCCCTGGAGGGGCGTCATACAAGGGGATGGCGGTGAAACCTCATCCAAATAAGGTAGCTGCTTGCAGCTTCCCCCTCTCCCAACAGGAGAGGGCCGGGGTGAGGTATCCAAGCCCTAAAACAACGCCGTTACCTGCACCCCACCAAAGTGAATCACCGATTTACTGGGCGACTTACGTCCATCGTAGTTGATCTGCAAGCGCAGTCCACTTTTCAGCCTTTGCTGCCACTGTAGCCGCCAGGTGTAGTTGGTGCCAGGCCTCAATGCCTCCAGCATTTCGTAGCCCAGCGGACTGGCTTCGTCACCCTCGAAGTTCATATTGATCACCTTCACAAAGCCGGAAATGGTCGACTGTAGTGACTTATTCATCTGCCAGTCGATTTGGTATTCCGTCAAGTCACTCCCCTGCTCCTCCGACACAGGCAAAGCCCTTTTATGCGAATAGCGAACACTACTGGTGATTCTCAGCCATTGCAACGGCATCCATTGTAACTGAGGCTTCACCTGCCGCTGCCTGATCAGGTAGTTCCGGTTGCTGAAGATATCACTTGACGACTCCGTCTCTCCTACCTCACTTTGCAGGAAAATGGCCCAGTCGGCAGATAAGTTGTTGCGGGTATTGAGCTGCCACACCTTTTTGTTTCTCGCTTCCCACCCACCGGTCAGCAGCTGTCGGCCGGCGGTAGACTGGTAGCCAACATCCAAGCCATATTTCGGATCGGCCCGGTTGAAAAACCAGCGGCTTCGGATAGCGTTCTTGTAAGCTAGCTCGTCCTCAGACGTACCCGGCGTGCTCCACACGTCAAAGCGTTGCGCCCAGTTGCTGTCCTGTGTCTTTCTGTCCACCAGCACCGCCGATACGTTGGAGAACCTGCCGAGAAACGACTTGAAGCCACCTGCAGACTTCCATTCTGCCGGCGCTGTCAGCTCAAGGCTGTAGTTGAGGATGGTTTGGTAGGCCGAGATGTAGTTATCTGTGGGCACAAATATTTTAGCGTAGGTGCGCTCATCAGGGTTGATGGCTTCGTAGAATTCATTCAGGTCCTGCACCCCATCACCGTTGTCATCCCGCCATGTGTGTGTACCCTGTCCGGGAATCACCTCGATGTACACATACTCCCGGCGCAATTCCCGACCATTGAGCAAAGCCAGAGATAGGTCCGACCGGATCGACCGTTCCCACCAGGCACTTTGCCAGTTGATCCTGCCCTGCACGGTTTCCTCTTTCTCGTCGCTGGTATCAAGGATGTCGTCCAGCTGCCTGTAGGTGAAAACACCCGACACCACGTGCCTGTCTTTCCAATGAGTGGTGAAAGAAGCATTGGAGGTATAGCTGATATCGCTTCGCTCCAGCACCCCATCCACAGGTCTGTCGTCTATCCGCCGGTTGGCATCGAGCCGGAAAGAGGTGCCATTTTGCGCTGTGTCGGCCGACTGCAGAAACACCATGTGCTGGCTGTAGTTCATCGCTGACGTCACCACCGAGTCGGCAGGTTGGTTGGTAATAGCGTTCCTGTCGCTCTGAAAAGTATAGCCAGGCATCAGCTTGCCCAGCTTATACGCAGCCGTTAGCTGTGCCCTTGTCCAGGTCGATTCATTGACACCCTGTGCACTCTTCAGATCAAAAAAATCGCCGCTAAACGTAGCTTTGCCTAGCTGCTGACGAAGCAATGCCTTCTGCTGCCAGCCATCTATTGCCTGACCTTTGTTGCGATACGAAGCCTGGTAGTTCCAGCGGTTCGCACTGCTCTTTTGCATGCCCAGCCTTCCCACTACAATGTGATCTTGTATAGCGGCGGGTTCCTGAGCCGACTGAAAGATGGGCGTATAGCTCCAGTCTCTATCATATTCTATGTAGCGGTACCTGTCGATAGGCCGGAAATACTGGTGGTTCCATTCGTACGACGCCTCCGACAGCCATTTGTACTCTTTCAAAAACCCTACTTCCCTTCCCTCCGATCGTATCCCCGATTTTTGCGCCCAGCCCTGGTTGTCCTGCTGATCAAGGGTGGAGAAAAGGTTCTTGTCCTGGTTGCTGGCCGAAAGCTCGGTATATACCGTTTCATACGGCGTTATTTTGGAGCTGACCCCTCCTACCATTAGCTGCCTGCTGTTGGGGGTTACCACAGGAATGCTAGGCGAGTAGTCGCCCTGGGGCACCCCATTCACAGGTGCCACCCACTCGTACACTTTACCATTCAAGCCCAGCGGCAACTGCACATAATCACCCGCCGACACCTGGCTAAAGCTCACCTGGTACACGGCTGTTTCGGGGTTGCTGGAATATTGATAGATACTGTAGACACGTCCCTGTGCATCCACTGTGTCCACCCTTGCATACAATATCCTATTGTCCGAGTACCCCACACTGTCGGCCCCGGATATGGCTGCCAGCGACAGGTCGTCACCAATGCCGGACAGGGCAAGCCGGTCGGATGCGGTTAGGTCATAACTAAGCGGCCGGAACGGATTGTCTTTCTCCCGGTAAACTTCAAAATAAGCTGTTGTTTTCCCATTCGATTGCCTGTGCGATGCCGACAGTATCGAGCGACTGAAGTTTTGAGCCGTGTATTCAAAGTCGACCCGTATCCTGGAGAATTTGGTGATCAACACCTTAGGCGTGAAAGTGACCTCGGCCAGGTTATAATCAATTACATAGTCTTCATTGAAACCTCTTTTCAACAGCCGACCGTCCAAATAGATCTTCTCCGAATTGGCAATCACAATGATGAACCGCTCCCCATCAGGGCCCCGAAGCCTGTAAGGGCCACTCAACCCTTCCACAGCGTCCAACAGTGTGGAAGAAAACTTTCCCTTGGCAATGGACGCCGTGACGCTGGTGGAAGCTTTCCAATTACCGAGGTCGTACTTGTAAGCGGCCCTGCCACCCTGCACGTTCTTGTAGTATTTCAAAAAATAAGTAGAGTCGTTGCGCAGTATCACGTCGCCAGCCATCAGCGAGAATCTATCGTTGTAAAGGTTCACCAGCACCTTGTCGAAGTCCTGGATCTGTTGGGTGTTGCCCTCCGGCTGAAAAGGCACCTGCTGATCGGTGATCACCGCATTGATGAACAGGTCGTCTGCCAGCTGCCCATCGAGCTGCAGGTTGAGGCTTGATGTCACTCCCAGGTTATTGGTATTGCCCACAGTGATGCCCCGGCTGATGCTACCCGTTTTGTAAAGTGATTCGGTAGCAAAAAGCTCCTCTTTCACAAGCGGCGCTTTGGTTCCCTCCTGACTGCTTTCCATCACGTTCTCCCTCGGCCCTTCTGGTGAATAAAGCGACATATCGTACTTGTAAATAGGCTGATGAAGGGCAAAGGGAAACACCTGATAGCAAACCTCTATGGATTCCTCCAGAGGCCTTTCAAAGGTCAGCTCCCCAGTGGCCAGGTCGTAACTGTACGCAATGCCATCTGGCAGCTTAATGCTCTCTGGGTTAGCTGAAAGTGAGTCGAGCTGAAATTGAAGTCGGCCCTGGGGTATTGACCTGCACCTGGTGCTACCCGCCTGCGCCCATGATAACAATGGGGAACAAATGACAGCCAAAGCCATAAGGTGAGGAACCCTGATCTTTCGCAGGAAGGCTGTGAAGATATAAGCAACTTTTTGGCGTGGCCCCATTAACCTAAAGGTAGTGAAACATAAAAAGTAGTTCCATACCCGTGTACTGTTTCAAACCATATGCTTCCACCGGCTTGCTCCACACCTCTTCTGGCCAGCGCCAGCCCAATGCCCGACCCTTCCTGTTTGGTGCTGAACGAAGGCACAAAAACCTTGTCCTGAATGTCTTCTGCTATACCAATGCCGTTGTCTCTGAAAGAAATCTCGGCCTCTTTCTCCTTCACTCTTATGCCAATTTCCAGGCGGGGGTCTGGTCTCCCTTCCATAGCCTGGCAGGCATTAATAATCAGGTTGGTGAAAATGCCAGAAAGCATCTTTTCATCGGCAACAACAAACACCGGCGCTATCGGCGATTGGTACACAAAATCCACCCCTGGTTTGCTGTGCAGCTGCACCAGCTGGCCAAGCAAGCCAGAAATATCAAACCTGCTTGGATCCGGAGCAGGGAGCTTCGCAAAAGTGCTGAATGAGGTAACTATATCGCTCAGGTTATCAATTTGTCGCAGTAGGCTATCAATCGACTTCTTCAGCCCCTCATCTTTGTCATCTGCAAGCCTGCGCATGTGCTGAAGCGTAAGCTTCATGGGCGTCAGCGGATTCTTGATCTCATGTGCCACTTGCTGGGCAATCTCTTTCCATGCCGACTCTTTCTCGCTCCTCACCAATGCGGCCCGGCTGGTTTCCAGCTTCACCAGCATAGAGTTATATTCAGCTACCAGCAACCCAATTTCGTCTGAGGTATTCCAGTGAATAGGCTCATTTGTTTCGTTGAAAGTCGTTTTCCGCAGCCGGGAGGTAATGATCCGCAGTGGATTGGTGAGCACCCTCGATGCCATGAACGATATGACCAGCGAGATAATAAAAATGAAAGTGAAGATATTGATGATGTTGGTGAACACCTCAATCTGTTGGTTTTGCTGTTGCGCCCTTGATTCAAAAAAAGGCATACTCATGATGCCCAACAAGCTGGCGTCATTGAATGACTTGATAGCCAGGTAAGTCGACTTATAGTTGAGGGCACCCAGGCTTTCTGAAAGAATGATCCTTTCTCCATCATCCTCCCTGATGCGCCTTAATGCTTCCGGGTTAATGTACTCCGACAGCAGCTTGTCATCATAGATTGTTTGCTGGCTGGAGGCCATCAGCTTTCCATTCACACTAAACAGGTTGATATCAGCCTGCGAAAACCTGGCAATATCGGTCAGCTCGTTCGACAGCACTTCCTTATTGATCACATTGGAAATATAATTGTCCATCAGCGACACCAGGTAGCCGTTCACACTTTCGGCCTTCTTCATATACTGCTTGTCAATATCCTCCTTGTACGAATTATTGATAGCGCTGAGGGTTGCCACAGTAACCACTACCAGCGGAAGAAAGAAAGCGATGCTGAGGTAAATCTGGATTTTGGAAGCCAGCGTAAGCCCGGTGTTGGCAAATCTCACCTCAAGCGCATTAAAAACCACTGTAAGAGCTATGCCACCAATAAGTACCAGAAATAGGAACGAGAAATTGGAAACCATCCAGCTCACCTCGTACATCGGAGAGGTTATTATGATCCTCTTTTCCCTTGATCCCTTGATTCCCAAATGATGGAACCCATTGATCTCCAGGCCGGTGGTATACAAGGTTTCCCTGTCAAAAATACCCTGAGGCAGATTGGTGATATAGTTGAACGTCCCAGACTTGTACCGCAGGTTTGTGCCCTCATAAATGCCGTAGCTGTAGTTTTCATCGGCCGGTTCATTCATAAACCGCTCGTCCACCAGCAGGCGTGGGTATACTGTGCTGGGAAGGTACTTCTTCAGGCGAAGCTGCAAAACAATGTATCCAATTATCTTGTCATACCTTTCCAGGCCTATAAAACACACATAGCGCTTGGTAGATCCCGGCGAAAAGTTGCTCTCGAAAAAGATGTTCTGATAATCGGTTTTATAAATCGGCTTGTCATAGGTCTCCTTTATCGCCGAGAAAGTAACACCTGGCTCGTTGGGAAAAGGGTCGCCTTTCGAGTTATACATCGACACCTGCACATCGTACTTGTCGAAGTAGCTGTTCATGTAAAGTCGCTTGATACGCTGCTTTATCATGTCTTTAGCTAACACAGGGCTCATCATGCGGGTCAAGATAAAGATGTCGCTCTTGATGGATTTCATAATACCATCGAGCTGAAACTCGCCCTGAATATCATTTTCTATGAGCAGGCTATTAGCAAATTTTTGCTTTTGGACGTTCCTCTCAAATTCGCCGTATTTATAGATTGAATAGCTACCCAGAATGGAGGAAAAAGCCGCCGCCAGAAAAAAATAAAGGAAGGCCTGAAACTGGATGGGGCGAATAAACTCAGGCAGACTGAACCAAAAAATAATGGAGAAGTAAGCGGCATGTAGCACGGGCACAATGGCCAAATCATCATCTATAATAATCGCCGCAACGAACAAAATGGCAGCCATGACAAGATGAACCAGCCAGGCAAACTGTGCGGAGCCAGTGCGTAGGTGCTTAAGCAGGATGTAAGAAGCATGAGCAATGAGAAAATAGCTGAAGCAAAATAGAAAGTACACGACCAGCGTTCCCATCCGGAACATATCGAGGTGAATGCTACGGTTTACATCTAGGTGGATTTGAGAGTTCTTAAATATCTCCTGCAAAAGCAGGTAGGTATACCCCATAAACCCATAGCCCAGCAGTATGACAACAATGGTGATCAACCATTTTACCTTTTGCGAAGCACCGGAGAAGTAAGCGTATGCGTCGCTTCGAAAAACGGCATTGGAAGTAAAGTAGACAAAGTAGGCGAGCAAAAAGGCTGTGATCATCAAGTCACCTAATGACTTGTGGAGCGAAGAAATAACAAGGTACCGTGAATTGAACAGGTCGAACTGGTAAACCGACGATGGGAAGTTGGTTGCCAGCAGCAGCCAGCGGATAAACACCACTCCTGCAAGCAATAAAGCTATGCCTGCATAAGGCCTGCCATTTTCTACCAGGCCAGCAGCGGATCGCTGGAAGAAGAAAAAACCCAGCACAAACGCCACAGAAAGCAAGCTGAAGATAAGGAAGCGGTCAAAACGGGACGAAACAGCTGGCGGCGACTGAATGGTGAAATAGCATACTACCTGATCATGATAGCTAAAGGCAAAGCTTCCTTCCACCTCCTTGTCATATACGAAAACCCTCAGCTCGTCAAAAATGCTCTTATCGTACCCTCCTCTGATCAGTTCATTCTCAATCGGAAAGTTACGATAGATGGGCAGCACGCCCACATACTCCTTCCGAACCCCTGCTCTTTCGGTATATTCCTTCAGAGCAATAAATTTATTGCCCTCCCATTCCAAATATTGAATTTGGTAGTCACCCTCAAGCACTCTGTAGTCGGGCACAAAAGCATTGGAACTCAGCCCGGTGAGCGACCGATTCGTGTAAATCTGGATAGGGTAATTGGATTGCAGCGTGCCTGGCACCTTCCCGCTGCTTTTCGCATTGGCCAGGTCACTGTCAATGAGTTGCAACTGGCTAACCAGCCGTTCACTGATTTGCTCATAAGCCTCCTGACCTCTCTTCGAGCTCTTACCAACAAAATACCAATAGAAGAACGCAGAAGCCCCGAACAGGGCTGCAATGAAAAGATATTTATAGCTTACTACATGGGAGGCCAAATGGAACAGTTTTATCTTACCTATTTGTCTTTGCTCGACACACCGAAAGATGCATCATATTTTATGCCACCAAATGCATGAAGATAAAGAATTCTGGAATATCTGAACATAGTTGTCGACAAAAGCAACACAACGGTGACGATTGCCGCCATGTAAACCCACATGTCGGGGTTGTCAAATATGAAATAGACTGAAAACCCTACTATGATGGTCAGCGCCACGGAAATGGCATAACTCACGTACATGGCACCATTGTAAAACATGGGCTCCGGCTCAAAGCGAAGGCCACAAACCTCACACTTAACCGGCATTTTATCAAAATCTTTTAACCTGAAGTTCGGCTCAACAAACATGTTGCCAGACCGGCAACGGGGACACTTACCATGAACGATTGCCTGAAGGGCGGAGGTTTTTGACATTTTTCCTGCTGTTTCTGTACCAAAAAAAGGCAATCACTGCTAACAATAAATATGGGGTGAAAAACAAGTAGAGTATGCCAAAGTTAAGGCCCGCTGCAAAATTGGCTGTTTCTCCATTGCTCATATTTGCCTCCAGCGTCGACCGGCACATGGCGCATTGAGCCCAGCTATCCACATTGGTCAAAAGGAGTACCACAGCAACAAAAAGGGTTTTGATAAATACTTTCATATGCTAACTAACAGTCGTTGACTTTCCTCAGTTCTTTCATGTATAAAAAGGTCTGATCATAAAATAGACAATCACTCCGGTAACTGACACATAAAGCCAGATCGGGTATCCGAACTTCACAGCCTTTTTGTGTTTTTCAATCTGTCCGGTGAGTGCAAAATACAATGCCATAAGCACAAAAGGAACCACAACAATAGAAAGCCCTATGTGCGACAGCAAGGTAATCAGGTAAATGGTTCTGCTATTGCCCATTGCCGCCATTTCCGCTTCCGAAAGTAGCCCATCCGCATTGGTGTCGCCGTACTTCACCGATGGCACAGACGCATGGTAAATAATGTACGAAACAAGAAAAATGGCGCCCAACGCAAATGCGCCCAGCATCACTGCCCGGTGATGATCCACCTTTTTATTCTTGATGAAATACAGTCCAAGTAACAACAAGGCCGCCGTTGCGCTGTTAATCACGGCATTCAAATGAGGCAAAAACTTTACCCAATCTCCAGCATTTAACCTTGCTGGCATGAATATCAATACAGCCACTGCCACTGGAATGATCACCGAAACAACGCTTATCCAGCGTAAATAATTAGGCGTAGTATTTGAAACAGCACTCATTTTTCCTGCATTAAAACATCCAACTCAACTAACAATCTATCCATCTCACCCTTTTCAGCACTTGCGTAAAAGCCCCTAACCCGACCGACCTTATCTACCAACACAATTCTGCTCTTCGAACCCTCGGTTTTGAGGGTGAATTGAGAAAGCAGTAGTTGACAATTCATCAGCTTTTCCAAGCCATCAGCACAGGCTGATGTCACCACCCAATACTTGATTTCTGCTTGTGAAACAGCTAGCTTATCCCACTTATCCACCTGCTCCTCATTGCTCATGGTGATTAACCGATAATCCAGCGGTTTGGTTTCTTCCACCAGCCTTCTCATTTCATTCATTTCACCTGCTATATCCATTTTAGAAGGGTCAGGGAAATGAAAGAGATAGGTTTGCTGGTCGCCCAGCACCACTACATTGGTGCTGTCGCAGGTAAGCTTGCTTACGGTATAGCCAGCTGAAACTGTTCCGCAATCGGCTGACACATATGCCGTTTCCGGGTACACCGGCAGAGCGTACATGTTTTCGCCGAAAGCTTGCAGAAAGAGATAAATAGACACCGGCAGCCCGAGCGTTACAATTAGAATAATTCCCTTTATCAGCTTGCTCATGAATGGTATGAGGGTACAAACAAAACATGCCGGTAGGTATACCGGCATGCTACTATCTTTTACGTCGCTAAACTTATCGCACCAGTAGCACTTGACCACCCTGATAAATCAATGCTATGATCAGCCATACCAGAAATATCAAAGGAATCAAAATAGACCAGATAAGGGTCTTTACTTCGTGGCCAAGGTGCATAAATTCGCTTACTATGTAAAACGCTTTTACGATAGTCAAAGCTATGAAGACAGCAGTCCTCAAAATCCCTGCATCAACCGTAAAGGCAATGGCAAACTCAATCATTGTAATGACAAACAAGATCAGTGTTACCTTCAAGAACAGTCTGATTTTCGCCTTATCGACTGGCTGAACTACAACTGTTGATTCTTCGTGATGTTCTGCTGACATTTTACTAATTGTTTATAGAACGGAAAATTAAACCAAATAGAAGAAGGTAAATACAAACACCCATACAAGGTCTACAAAGTGCCAGTACAAACCGACCTTTTCGACCATTTCGTAATGCCCCACTTTCTCAAGCTTACCTACTGTTGCCTGATAGAATATCAGGAAGTTAAGGCATACCCCACTAAATACGTGGAAGCCGTGAAAGCCTGTGATAAAGAAGAACAAAGCCGCAAAGTTAGGCGGGCCATATTGATTTTGTGACAGGTTGGCTCCATGAATGAAAGTGCCGTCCAATAATCTGCCACCCTCTTCTGTGCCTACTATAAAGTGCGTCCACTCCCAAGCCTGGCAGCCTAAGAAGGCAAGTCCGCCCAGAATCGTCCAAAGCATCCACTTTTCGACACCCTTCCTGTCCATACGCTGACCAGCTTCCACAGCAAGCACCATGGTTACACTACTCAAGATCAGGACAAAAGTCATAATACCCACAAACACCAGCGGCAAAGATATGCCGTGAAGGAAAGGAACAGCTTCGAATACTTTTTCAGGTATTGGCCAGTACTCCTGCGAGAAAACGAATTCGTCGGGGCTGCCCTGAAATGCAGGGTGGCTGAAACGGATCATTCCGTAGGCAATCAAAAGGCCAGAAAAAGAAAAGGCATCGGAAAGCAGGAAGAACCACATCATAAGCTTGCCATAGCTCGCTTTTAGGGGCTCATTACCTCCCATCCAGAGGTCCTTGTCAGAATCGGATGCAACTACTGCAGTGCTAGACATAGACGATTAGTTCAGATTAATTATTTAATAATAAAAATAAGTACAAATATATCCAAAGTCCACTCAGGAAGTGCCAGAATGTTGTACACATTTCAATCTGGGTCATACTTTTTGAGTGTACCTTAAATCTCAGGGTCGAAATTAAAACAATAATCAAAAAAACAATACCTGCCGCCAGGTGAAAGGCATGTAAACCTGTCAAAACGTAGATAAAAGATCCTGCCGGGTTACCGACAAAGAAAACCTGTTGATCAACCAGCTGCCCCCAGCCGAGATACTGCACAATCAGAAAAACCAGAGAAAGTGCCAACGTAGCGCCAACAGCAACCTTAATTTGAGAAAGATTGTCTTTTTTAGCCGACCAGTACGCCCACTGCATAGTGGCACTGCTCAACAGCACAACAATGCTGGAGTAAACAAAAGCCTGAGGTAAGTCAAAAATCAGCCAGGCTCCTTCTGATTGCTTCACCACATACGCACTGGTGAGTGAAGCAAATATCATTACGATAGATACTATAAACAGCCAAAGCAAAAACTTCCTGGGGTGCATCGATAGCACCTGAGCGGGAGTTTCTATATCTGATTTTTTGGCGCTCATCATAATTTATCTAGTAAAAAGGCTATTTGAACAACTGGCAGGTAAATAAATGAAGCAAACATCAGCTTCAGCGCAGCCTCACGGGTGCAGTCCCTTATCAGGATAAAAGTTTGGCTTAGAAACAATACACCGCAAATAGTAGCTACCACCGCAGAATTTATTCCTGTGATGCCAAAGTAAGCTGGCAACAACCCGAGCGGAAGCAAAAACAGTGTGTAAATCATGATGTTCACAGCCGTAGTGAAATCCTTCTTTCCGCCGAAAGGCAATAGCTTAAATCCTGCTTTTTTATAATCTTCATCCGCTACCCAGGCAATCGCCCAGAAATGCGGAAACTGCCAGATAAACTGGATGCCAAAGATGATCAACGCTTCGTGTGTAATAGCACCCGTGGCCGCTACCCATCCCAGCAAAGGTGGAAGTGCTCCGGGAATTGCTCCCACAAACACAGCGATAGGCCCTACCCGCTTCAGGGGGGTGTAAACAAAGCTGTACAACACCATTGACACGACAGACAGCACCACAGTAAGCGGGTTGGCATAAACCAGAATCAGCCCCAGCCCTATGGCAATTACCATCGCAGCAAAAACGATGGCTTCGCCAACTCCTACCCGATTGGTAGGCAATGGCCGACCCATCGTCCTCTTCATCAATCTATCGAGATCCTTCTCTATCACCTGATTGATAGTGATACTGCCTCCGGAGATCAAAAACCCACCAAGCGACAAAAAGCCCAATGTAGCCCAGTCAACAGCCCCTCTGGCTCCCAGCAAGTAGCCAAAACCACACGAAAAGGCCACCAGAAAAGAGAGCCTGAATTTAAGCAATTCGTAGTAGGCCTTTAACCTCCCAATGACGACAAAACCCGGCGATATGTATGAAGCTTGATTCAAATCGAGTGTTTAATATTGAGCGCACCTTTTCTACTGATGCGGAGAAACAAATATACCTGAAAACCGAACACTACGCTTGCCAAAAGCAAATGAATCGGCTGTAGAAAGGCAGGAATGGAGAAATAACCCATTGCTGCTCCCGAAACAATCTCAAGAAATACCACTAGTGTCAAAACTGCCGAGAATTTAATGGAAAATGAAAGCGGAGAAGTCGTCCACAAAAAGTACGTTAGCAGCACATGTCCGATGAGCAACGCCCATGAAAAAGATCTGTGGAAGTAAAACTTAAAGCCGATCCAATCAAGTACTGCACTGCGCTCTATCCCGGAAGACAGCCCGGAATCCACGCCTTCTCTCACGTTGATGCCAACAATCAATTGGACAATAAACAACGCTGCACACCCCAGCAAAAGCCATTTTACATTTTTAGAGTCCCCGACTGTTTCCTTTTCGGCAACTAGTGGGTCAACTATAAAATAGGTATATATAAGCAGCATAACGATCAGCAGTGCCAGTAGCATGTGAAAGGAGATCATTCCTGGAAGCAAATTCGTAGAAACTACAATTGAGCCGACCCAACCCTGAAAAACTACCCCTCCAAATGCCAGCAACGAAAATATAAATACTTTCGGCTGCGTCTTTCTGAATCGAATGGAGTAAACAAAAGTGGCGAAAATAAGCATCCCTATCACCACTCCCACCAACCGGTTCACATATTCTATCCATGTTCTCAATGGATTGAAGTCAGCCTCTTCCCTCACCGATGGATCGTTCTTCAACTTGTTGGCTGTATCGGAAAAACCTAACTTTTCAAGGTAGCCTGTCAGTCGAATATTCTTCTGGTGTCTCTTTTCTGAATACACTTCCTTGTAATTGGCGGGGAGCTGCTCAACACTGGTTGGTGGTACCCAGTTGCCAAAACACTTTGGCCAATCCGGACAACCCATACCCGAACCAGAACTTCTAACAATGCCGCCTACCAAAATCAAAAGGTAGACGGCAATGATAGTACTTATAGTAAGTTGTTTGTATCTCTTTAGAGACTTAGGATTTTCCTGCATTAGCAGCTTTCACTTCTATCCCTTCTTCCTTCAACTGCTCTACTTCGTGGGGTAGGTTCGACTCTGGTGTCTCCGTTAAAGGAATGTGCTGCGGTATGAAGTCTTCTGGAGCGCCCGGCTTGCTATAATCATATGGCCAGCGATAAACCTTAGGAATATCACCTTCCCAGTTACCGTGCCCGGGCACTCTTGGTGTAGTCCACTCCAATGTGTTGCTTCCCCAAGGGTTAGCTGGTGCCTTTCTACCTCTGAATATGTTGTAGAAGAAGTTGAAAAGGAAGATAAACTGCGCAGAGAAAGTAATGATAGCAGCCACACTCACGAATGTATTCAGGTCAGTAAAATCCTGGAATGCATCGAAGTTAGTGAATGAATAATAGCGACGTGGGAACCCTGCGATACCAATATAGTGAAGCGGGAAGAACACTAGATAAACACCAACAAAAGTCAGCCAGAAGTGGATATATCCCAACTTCTCATTCATCATTCTACCAAACATTTTAGGGAACCAATGGTAGATACCTGCCATCATTCCAAAGAAGGACGCACTACCCATTACAAGGTGGAAGTGGGCAACCACAAAGTATGTATCATGCAAATTGATGTCCACCGCAGAGTTACCAAGGAAGATTCCTGTTAAACCACCAGAAATAAAGAATGAAACCAGGCCGATAGAAAACAACATAGCTGGCGTAAATATTATATTTCCTCTCCAAAGTGTTGTTAAGTAGTTGAATGCTTTCACGGCACTTGGCACCGCAATGATCAATGTCAGGAACATGAAAATAGATCCAAGGAATGGACTCAGACCCGACACGAACATATGATGTGCCCAAACCACGAACGAAAGAATAGTGATTCCAAGGAGCGATAAAATCATCGCTTTGTAACCAAAAATAGGCTTTCTTGAGTTTGTAGCGATAACTTCAGAGGTGATTCCCAAAGCCGGAAGAATTACAATATATACCTCCGGGTGACCGAGGAACCAGAACAAATGCTGGTATAGTATTGGGCTACCACCAACGTTTGGCAGAGCCTCTCCTCCTATGTAGATATCTGACAGATAGAAGCTGGTACCAAATGATCTGTCAAATACAAGCAGCAACGCTGCAGAAAACAGTACCGGAAAAGAGAGTATACCAATAACAGCTGTCAAAAAGAACGCCCATATCGTCAGTGGTAGTCTGAAAAACGACATACCCTGGGTACGGAGGTTAATCACGGTGGTCACATAGTTAATACCACCCAGCAACGATGACACGATGAAGAAAACCATGGCCACCAACCAAAGTGTCATTCCAAGCCCCGATCCCTGCATGGCCGTTGGCAACGCACTCAAAGGTGGGTATACTGTCCAACCCGCTGATGCTGGTCCGGTTTCTATAAAGAATGAAATGAACATGATAACTCCTGATAGAAAGAAGAACCAGTATGACAACATATTCAAGAAGCCAGACGCCATATCTCTTGCACCAATTTGCAACGGGATAAGGAAGTTACTAAAGGTACCACTCAACCCCGCCGTCAAAACGAAGAACACCATAATGGTGCCATGCATAGTAACAAGAGCCAGGTAAAATTCAGAATCAATTTGTCCAGTGGATGTGATCCATTTGCCCAGGATTGGTCTAAGCCATTCCAGGTTCATGTCTGGAAACCCTAATTGTAAACGGAATATGATAGACAATCCACCACCAATAAGCGCCCAAATAATTCCAGTGATAAGGAACTGCTTAGCAATTGTCTTATGGTCAGTGCTGAAAATATATTTCTCAACGAAATTTAGCTCGTGGTGCTCATGGTCATGGGCATCGTCGTGACCTATATGTTCGTTTGTATGTACTGCTGTTGTTGACATAACAAATTTAATTTAAAATGCTCCTACCATTTCTTCCTCTTCTTCAAGGCCAGTAACAGCCTGTACTTCCGGATTGTTTTCCATTCCGGAAGAAATTATAGCCACCTCTTTCAAGTGTTGAGGAACACTCGAAAGGTATGATGGATTTTTAGCCAGCCATGCCTGCTGCTCATTGTACCACTTATAGTAATCGGCAGGCTCGTCAACAACGATGAGGTATCTCATCGCAAAGTGACCCTTTCCGCAAATTTTGTTGCACACCAACTCATAGTTGAATTCCGGGTTCCCTGTTTCCTCCCTCATGTCTTGCGTGCTCTTTGTTGGCGTAAACCAAAAAGTGGTTGGCATACCCGGAACAGCATTCATCTGAAGCCTGAAATGAGGAGCGTACACACTGTGTATTACGTCTCTCGCCCTGATATTAAACTTGACCGGCTTTCCCTTAGGGACATGGATTTCTCTTGGGATAAAGTCATCAAAAGAGGCTTTGTCTTTGAAGTCCATGCCCATAGCGTTTTCAGCATCAATCAGGCGGAAATCGTAGTCTCCAAGTTGCTTGTCTTTACCAGGGTAGCGAACAGACCAGGCAAACTGATACCCCATCACTTCTACCACTTCAGCTTCATCTGGTGCCTTGTCGGTAATGCTTACCCATGCTCTCCAGCCAGAAAAAATAAGAAGCGTCAAAACAATGGCGGGAACAATAGTCCACATCATTTCCAGCTTATTATTGTCCGGATAAAACAAAGCCTGATTACCCTCTTTATATCTGTACTTCCAGCCAAAACCGAAAAGTAAAATTTGAGTGATCACGAAAACAATACCTGTTATGGCCATTGTCACCCAGAAAAGCTGATCCGTTACGGCCCCATGCTCAGACGCCAACGGCAGATTGTATCTGTCGAACTCAGTGTATGAATAAATGAAGAACAACAGTAACCCACCAATCAGGAATAAGACACCTAAGCCTGCATTTACTCCGTTACTTTTCGTAACCTTCTTCTTAGAGCTGCCTTTTAGCACATCTACAAGCGTGCTGACCCTGAACAGTGTGAACAGGATAATTGCTACTAAGATTAAACCAATAATTACTACCGCATTGAACATAGCAGATGTTTTTACCTTTCCAGTTAAATATGATGATGTAAGCTTTCCTGCAACATAGGGTGGTTTTTACCAACCAGTGGTGCTTTAGAAAGGTTTAAAAGAACTACATATAAGAAAGCAGCGACAAAAACCGTCAGCATCCCTACTTCCACTAAACCAAAACCACCATTATCCTTCAGTGTCCCCGGAGTAACCATCAAATAGAAGTCCATCCAGTGACCGAAAATCACCGCCGGGCAAACTATTTTAAGTATTCTCGAATGCCTCTTAGAGTCCCTGGTCATTAACACCAGGAAGGGAAAGAAGAAGTTAATCGCAAGATTGAAGTAAAAGAACGGTGCGTAATGACCACTTTTCCATCTTTCCACAAAATATATAGTTTCCTCAGGAATATTAGAGTAGTAAATCAGGAAGAACTGCGAAAACCAGATATAAGTCCAGAAAACACTGAAAGCAAACACAAACTTACCCAAGTCATGCAAATGATTAGCGTCTACTACCTTTAAGTATCCTCTATCCTTCAACAAGACAACCACAAATGTGATTAACGCCAGGCCACTCACCCACCAGCTGGCAAATGCGTACCAACCCATCATCGTGCTGAACCAGTGTGGATCTATCGACATAATCCAATCCCAGGCCGCTATTGAAGAAGAGAATGCAAAGAATACCAGGAATATAGCCGAAAGCTTGCGAAGTCTGAACCAGTAGGAGTCACCACCCACTGTGTCTTCCTCGAACATCAGCGAACGAATCTTGGTGAAGATGAAATACCAAACCCCGAAGAAAAATACGAGGCGAAACAGCCAAAACACCGGCACCGAAGGATGTTCACTCATGGGCCAGTAAAAGAACCCCTTTTTGCCATCGAGTATGGGGTCAAAATCAGGAGATGCAGGATCATACAAATCGTGGTGCGCCCAGTGAAAGATGTCATGTCCTCCTAAAAGGTAGGTTACTAACATTAATACAAATGCGATGGGCAACCAACCGCCAAACGCCAATGGTACTCTCACAATACCAGCTGACCAACCTGCCTGTGCAGCATATTGAATCGCCACAAAGAAAACACCAATGAGAGCAAGTCCACCAAAGAAGACATTGTTGATCCACAAATTAGCCCAAATTCTTTGCATCCAGTTAAAGGCGTGATGCCCCCCTTCAGCTGCCTCAGCCGTCTCTGCACCGTGTGCATCATGTCCCCCACCTGAGCTCATCATAACGATGCCTAGCGCAAGTACTGCTAGCCCTACAACGAGGGTAATGATAAGCCTCTTCTTAGCAGCGGATGTAAATTCGTATCTTTCTTCAGTCATGGATATTGGCTTAAAGAATTAATTATTGTCTTTGAAGAGTTTGTACATACCTAACTATTTTCCATCTGTCCTCCACACTTACCTGAGAAGCATGAGAATACATCCTCCCTTTTCCGTAGGTAATTACATGGAAAATATGCCCAGCTGGTGCATCTTTCACTGCTCTTGAATTATAAGGAGTGACGCCTTTATACACTTTGCCTACAGGCCCGTCTCCTTGTCCGGTGTCTCCATGACAATGGCGGCAATAACGTAGGAACAGCGCCTTACCATCACTGATAACAGAAGCAGTTGAATCCAAAGGATTCTTCATCACTCTGCCAGCAAGTGCAAATGAATCTTTAGGGATTCTGTAAGGAAGGTAACCGTTAGCATTTCTCTTAACCGTTCCTTCAACTGGCATTCTCATGGTCATGCCGCTCGGATTAAGCGGATTCGAATTATAAAACTCAGCGGGCCCCTCGTCGAGCGATGTCAACCATCTACCTGCCTCCTCGTCCTGCACCTGCGAAAGCTGCTCGTAAGGTACCGAATGATACATCTGAGGAGCATACTCAACACCTGGATAATCTCCCTTAGCAGCGCATCCCGCTAGCAACAGCAACCCAGACAGTTGAAATAGTTTCTTTACAATATGATTATTTCCTATCATCTCCTGTGTCTCTTTAAAATACCTTTTCATTTACTTCAGAAGCACCGCTGTCCTTCAAGCTTTTCTTTATATCGGCTTCCGCAAGCTTGTTTTTCGACAAATCGATCGCCATAATATGCTTATCGTCAGTACTTCTGATATCAAATATCTTCGGCTTTCCCCAAGGCTTAAGGTTGCTAACCACAAAGAAGGTACCTACCATTCCAAATGAAGCCAAAAGCACTGTAAGCTCAAATGACACAGGTATAAAGGATGGCAAAGGCAGATAGTCCTTACCACCGATGATCATAGGCCAGTCAACAGTCATCATGCCAATTTGCATGGTTAGTGCCAAACTGGTTCCCAGCAAGCCGAAAAGAAAAGCAGCTATTGGTAGCCTCGATCTTCTGTAGCCAAGAGCGTCATCCAATCCATGTACAGGAAAAGGTGTGAAAACCTCATGGATTTTAACCCCACCATTTCTCACGGCTTTCACCGCATTCAACAGGGTTACCTCATTGTCATAAACCCCAAGTATGTATTTACTATCTGATGACATCGGATTATTTTTTTACTTTTTCAGAATCAGAAATAATAATGCTCTTCACTTCAGCAATGTTGATCACCGGGAAATATTTAGCAAACAATAAGAATGCTGTGAAGAAAAATCCAAAGGAGAACATATACATACCCACATCATATCTGGTTGGGTAAAACATTGCCCAGCTAGATGGAAGATAATCACGATGGATCGATGTAACGATGATTACAAACCGCTCGAACCACATACCTATGTTCACAACAATAGAAAGCACAAATGTGGAAGCCAGGTTGGTACGAATCTTCTTGAACCAGAAAAGCTGCGGCGAAATAACGTTACACGTCATCATGGAAGCATAGGCCCACCAGTAAGGACCTGATACCCTGTTGATAAAAGCATACTGCTCGTACTCAACACCAGAATACCAGGCGATGAAAAGTTCAGTAATATAGGCCACTCCCACGATCGAGCCAGTAATGATGATAACGATGTTCATCAATTCGATGTGCTCGATAGTAATATAGTCCTCAAGTTTGTACACCTTTCTGGTAACCAAAAGAAGCGTCAACACCATAGCAAAACCAGAGAAAATCGCACCAGCAACGAAGTATGGTGGGAAAATAGTGGTGTGCCAGCCGGGTATTACAGAGGTGGCAAAGTCAAACGATACAATGGTGTGAACCGAAAGTACAAGGGGTGTAGCTAATCCGGCGAGGATCAGGGCTACAGACTCATATCTCGACCATGTTTTGGCAGCGCCATCCCAGGCAAAGCTCAAGGCACCGTAAACCGCTTTGGCTATTGGTCCTGTGGCTCTGTCTCTGATGGTAGCAAAATCGGGAATAAGTCCGATGTACCAGAAAACGAGGGATACAGAGAAATATGTACTAATAGCGAAAAAGTCCCATAGTAGTGGTGAGTTGAAGTTCACCCACAGCGATCCGAAGGTGTTGGGAAGCGGGATAGCCCAGTACATTCCTAACCACGGACGACCCATGTGCAAAATCGGGAACATCAGTGCACAGATTACAGCGAAAATAGTCATCGCTTCTGCCGCTCTGTTGATCGACATTCTCCACTTCTGACGGAAAAGCAAAAGGATAGCAGAAATTAGTGTTCCTGCGTGACCAATACCCACCCACCATACGAAGTTTGTAATATCCCAAGCCCAGCCAACGGTCTTGTTAAGACCCCACATGCCTATACCGTCCCAAACGGTTCGGTAAACAGCATATCCGCCAACCATGAGAAGACCCAAAGCCACCGTGATGGCAAACATCCACGTTTTGGTTGGCTTCTGCTCTACCCTTGAGCAAATATCTTCGGTAACATCGTGGACGGTCTTTCCATTGGTTACCAGAGGGTTTCTTACTGATGCTACTGCTTGCATAGTATCGATCTTAGGCTTGATTATCAGTTAATTCTTTATTTCTAATCTTCGTGAAATACCAAACGTTTGGTTTCACACCAATTTCCTCGAGCACATTGTAAGCTCTTTCTTCCTTCACTTCCGTGTCGCCTTCTTCAGTAGCAGAAAGACGAAGTAGCTGAGAAATTCTGCTGTTAGAATCTTTCATATCACCAAACACGATGGCTTCTGTAGGACACGCAGTAGCACAAGCTGTAGAAATCTCACCATCAACAGGGCGTCGGCCTTGCTTCTTGGCGTTTAGCTTACCAGCCTGAATTCTCTGCACGCAGAAAGAGCATTTTTCCATCACACCACGGGCTCTAACCACCACGTCCGGATTCAACACCATCTTGCCAAGCTCATTGTTCATAGCAGTGTTGTCAGGGAACTGACGGTTGTCGTGGTATTTGAACCAGTTAAAGCGACGTACTTTGAAAGGACAGTTGTTGGCGCAATACCTAGTACCAATACAACGGTTGTAAGTCATTTGGTTGAGACCTTCAGTGCTGTGAGTAGTGGCAGCAACAGGACAAACAGTCTCACAAGGAGCGTTGTTACACTGCTGACACATCATTGGCTGGAAGGTTACCTCAGGGTTTTCAGCTGCCTTTTCGAGCATACTCAAACCTTCCATCGACTTGTCCTCTTTGTTTCCCTGGCTACTGTAGTACCTGTCGATTCTCAACCAAGCCATTTCACGACGGTTGACAACTTCTTCTTTTCCTACAACCGGAATATTGTTCTCTACCTGGCAAGCCACTGAACAAGCAGCGCAACCAGTACATGAGTTCAGGTCAATCACCATTCCCCAATGGTGGTTGTTGTATTCATGGCCTTTCCAAAGAGATACAGCATTAGGCTTCTTAGGGCCTGAATAGCTGGATATCATTGGCTTGTAACGGCCGGCAGAGGCATCAGCTTTGTATTCAGCAAGCGTAGCCTCCTGAATAACTGTCTCACGCCCCATAAAAGTCTGGTGCGTTTGGGTCTGCGCAATTCTATAGCTTTCTCCTGTTGGCTCAATGGTTACACCAGCCACAGAATAAACAATTCCTTCATTATTTGAGCTCAGCAATGCAAAGGCATTCACACCCACACCATCAGCAACTTTGCCTGCTTTAGTACGGCCATAGCCAAGGGCTAATCCAACAGTGCCAGCTGCCTGGCCTGGCTGAACCACTACTGGCAATGTGACAGTGGCAATACCAGCCTTAACATTCACCCTGGTAGTAAAGCCTTCCTTCATCTCAATGCCCAGTTCGTTGGCAGTGGATTGAGACATGCTGATGTAGTTTTCCCAACAAACCTTAGAAAGTGGATCGGGCATCTCCTGCAACCATGGGTTATTAGCCTGCTCGCCTGCTCCTATCGCTATACTCTCATAAGTTACCAGCTCTAAACCAGTACCTTTCTTGTATTTACCAGCTACTTTAGTACCAGCAGCGGCTACATCACCTGAAAACTCAACAGCGCTCATTGTAGAGGTTGCGTCGCCCTCAAACACGCCGTTGTATAGACACTGATCCCAAAATGTCTGGAAGTCAGCGATCTCAGTTTGGCTGGCAAAATGCGTCTCTTTCCAATTTTCCTTGATGAAATCAAGATATGAGGTGGATACATTGCCCCAGGTTAAGAAAGACTGCTGTGCCTGGCGGGTGTTGAATATATTACTGATGGCAGGCTGCGAAAGGCTATATTGCCCTTTGGCTGGCTCAGCATCGTTCCATGATTCCAAATAGTGATTATCAGGAGCTACATAAGTCACCTGAGAGGTGGTTTCATCTACTCTATCGGAAGTAGACAGTGTAAATTTGGCCTTGGAAAGGCTCGAAGCAATTACGGCACCTTTAGGGTGGTCGTATACCGGGTTGCAATTGAAGAAGATAACTCCGCTCACTAACCCCTGAGACAGGTCGGTGACGAAAACGTCCATCATAGCGTCGTCTCCCTGTTTCGTCATCACAGGAGCATCCCAGCTGAGCGTGCTTCCGTAGTTGCCAAGCAGGTTATTAATTGCATTGACAACAGTCTGAACGTTGATGTCATTTTCACCCGAGACCACAATCGATGATCCCTTGCTGGCCCAAAGATCATTAGCTGCCTTAGTCAAGGTGGCAGTATCATCAACTTTGGTCACTGAAATGGCCGGTGCTCCTGCCTTAGCGGCAATGAGGTTGTATAAGTTGCCTACATAAAGACCAACCTCTGAAGGACGGATAGGTGACCTGTAGTCAGCGTTTGCTCCTGTAAGAGAAAGGTTTGATTCAAAGCTATAAAGCCTTGACATTTCTTTCTTCTTAGGTCCAAGTTTCCTGGTCTCAGCAAATTGCTTCGAAAAAGCAACAGGATTCAACCATGTTCCTAAGAAATCTGCTCCAAAAGAAACAGTAGTCTTTGATTTATTGAAGTTGTAAGATGGAAAAGCACGAATACCAAATGATGAAAGATTAGCATTCAACGCTCCGCTATAAGACGACGCATCGTAAGTAATTACCTGAGTACTTGGGTAAGCAGCTATGAATTTAGCAATAGCCTTCTTTGTCGAAGGGCTTACGATACTGTGCGTAACGATTTTGATTTGCCCGCCAGCCGCAGCAATCTCTCCTAGCTTGGACTTTACCTCAGCATCAAGCGCATCCCAAGTTACGGCTGCACCAGCTTTCATCGGGTTTTGCAGCCTTTGCTTGTCGTAAAGAGAAAGTACGCTTGCTTCTACCTGAGCAGTTGTTCCTCCGCCTGAGAATTTCGAAAGCTTATTGCCTTCAATTTTGATAGGCCTACCTTCTCTTGTTTTAACTACCACACTGCAGTAGTCGCTACCATTTATATAGGTAGAAGCATAGTAGTTGGCAACGCTTGGGTCGACATCTACTGGCTTGTTAAGGTAAGGTATCGCCTTTCTTATTGGCGCTTCACAAGCTGCCAAAGAAACGGCGGCCACTCCAAATCCCATTAATTTCAGGAAATCACGACGTGAGTTTCCATTTTCATTTTCACTAATTGGGAGGTATTCTGGAAATTCTTTGTCAGCATTCTTAACGAACTCAGGGTCGTTCTTCAGTTGCTCAATTCCCTTCCAATATATTTTAGTATTTTCTTTCATGTTGTCCCAGGAGATGATTTTTCAATTAATAATGACACTTAGCACACTCCAAACCACCGTTGTCTTCGACGGTCATTGGCTTTTTGCTCTTCTTTTCGTGGAGCTCCACTAATTTGTCATAATAAGCGTTATCCTTGGTATTTATTTGTGTTTCTCTATGGCAATTGATACACCAGCCCATTGTTAATGGAGCGAACTGATACACTACATCCATTTCCTGAATCTCTCCATGGCAAGTCTGGCATTCAAGTCCTCCTACCTTCACGTGCTGTGAGTGATTGAAGTACGCCAGGTCAGGCAGGTTGTGAACCCTCACCCATTCGATCGGCTGATTGTTGTCAATAGCGTTGTATATTTTCTGGATTTCAGGAGACATCCCTGTTTGCCCGCCTACATTCTGAATTACCGTATGGCAATTCATACAAATATTGGGCGATGGGATATTGGCTGATTTGCTTGTTCTAACTCCCGTGTGGCAATAGTTACAGTCAATTTCCATTTGACCAGCATGCAGCTTGTGAGAGAATGCAATGGGTTGAGCAGGCTGATATCCTTGCTGAACTCCGACGGTGAACAGACCGTCGATTACGCTCTTGAGCACAATGGCTGTAAAAATGAACACCGCAAAGCCCATGAAGGTATTTCCTTTGAGGGTTTTAACGAGGTCAAACTTGTTCTGAACGACGTCTTTGTCCACTTCGTCGAGGTCGTCCTTTTGAGCAAGGTATTTTGTCAAAACTGACACAATCAGCACCAGCACCAACAGGATCAATGCCAACACTACAAGAAGGCCTATTAGTATGATGTTGATATACTCAGATGGAACGCCTGAACCACTTCCGCCTGCCACAGTATTGCCTCCGTCAGAAGGGTCAGCCTTAGGAACTTCAGCAGGTTTTGTAGATTCCGCTTTTAAGTAAGCAACAATTGATGTGATTTCTTCGTTTGAGAAATCAAACGAGGTCATTTGAGTCTTGTTGTACTCGTTATAAAGCTTGACGGCATAGTCGTCGCCGCTTTGAATTACCTTTTGGGAGTTCTGCACGAAGCTGATAATCCATGGCAAAGGTCTGCGAGTGTGAACGTCACGCAAAGCCGGGCCCACGACCCGATCGTTTACAGCGTGACACACTGTACAGTTTTGCTTGAATAATGCTTCTCCGGCTGAGATGACCGCCGGGTCAGAAGGAATGCCATCGTCCGCTCCGCCTGATGCAGCTTCACCGTCCTGAGCAAACGCAACAGCAGCGGAGAATATTAATGCAACGAGGGATAGACAAAAGGTGCGGGTTAGGTGTCTGCTTTTTTCCTTGAAAGGAGAGAATTTTACAGGTTTTAGCATCTTTTGTGTTGTACCTTTTAGAGTCCTTGCAAATCTAATATGGGAGTCAATCTTTTCAAAAACTTATTTAGAGGTAAATTTTTGTCCGATTTTGAACTACTGTGCAATAATATCTAAAACCTTTGAATACCAATTAATTAAAAGGGCTTATCAATGAAAAATTGATCTATTTAGAATTATTTTAAATTAGGCCAGGATTGAACATTTTGAGGAGGGGTTAAAATAAGAAAAGAGAGGCGAATTGCCTCTCTTTTTTATTGAGGTCGAGAGCGGATTCGAACCGCTGTAGGAGCTTTTGCAGAGCTCTGCCTAGCCACTCGGCCACTCGACCATTTTTGGGACTGCAAATCTAGAAATTATCTATATCAGTCCAAATGTTTCAATGGTAAAACAATCAAAATAAAAAAAGGTGCCGAAGCACCCTTTTCTATTTATTCAGTTATTCTGATTTCTCATCAGCAGCGTCGGCTTCATCAGCCTTGGCTTTTTTCGCCTTTGGCTTGGCTGCCTCAGCTGCAGGCTTTTCTTCAGCCTTAGCTTTTGCCGCTGGCTTTTCTTCCTCAGCCTTTGCTGCTGCCTTTGGCTTTGCTGCCTCCTTCTTCGGTGCAGTAGCCTTGCTTTCCATCTGCTCTTTCAATGCTGAAAGTGCTTCAAGGTCGCCAAGGGTTGTTTTCTCAGCATCTTTGTTGATTCTGTCAACCGCCTTAGACTTTCCTTTTACATCTTTCTTAGCAGGAGCCGCCTTTGGTCTTTCCTGAGGCTGTGGCTCGCTAAAGATAGCAGTATGAGAAAGAGCAATGCGCTTCTCATCTTTAGAAAACTCCATTACCATGAAGTCAAGTGTTTCTCCAGCTTCAGCAACTGATCCGTCTTCCTTTGTAAGGTTTTTGGTAGTTGAGAACCCTTCCAAACCATAAGGCAATTCAAGGATTGCTCCTTTTTCGCTCTTATTGATGATGGTACACTTATGAACAGATCCTCTGGTGAATACTGTTTCGAAAGTATCCCATGGGTTTTCTTCAAGGTGTTTGTGGCTTAGTGCCAGTCTTCTGTTGTCAACGTCAAGTTCAAGAACGACTACTTCAAGCTCGTCCCCTACTTTAACGAATTCAGATGGATGCTTGATCTTCTTAGTCCACGACAAGTCAGACACGTGTACAAGGCCGTCGATACCTTCTTCAAGCTCGATGAACAAGCCGAAGTTAGTCAGGTTACGAACCACACCTTTGTGCTTGGTGCCTACTGCATAGCTAACGATAAGGTCTTGCTTCGTCCATGGGTCTTCAGAAAGCTGCTTGATGCCAAGTGACATTTTGCGCTCGTCTCTGTCGATAGTCAACACAACCGCTTCGATTTCATCGCCAATGCTGATGAAGTCTTGCGGATTACGCAGGTGCTGAGACCATGACATTTCAGATACGTGGATCAAACCTTCAACGCCAGGAAGCAATTCAAGGAATGCACCGTAGTCTGCTACGTTCACAATCTTGCCCTTCACTTTAGAGCCAATTTCGATCTCTTTGCCAAGTGAATCCCAAGGATGTGACGTAAGTTGTTTCATACCCAGAGAAATACGCTTCTTCTCATCGTCGAAGTCAAGTACAACCACATTGACTTTTGCGTCAAGCTGAAGTACTTCTTCCGGATGGTTGATACGTCCCCAGGAGATATCAGTAATGTGCAACAGGCCGTCTACACCACCAAGGTCGATGAACACACCAAAGTTGGTCATGTTCTTGATCACACCTTCGAGTACCTGACCTTTTTCAAGGTTGTTCAGGATTTCAGCCTTTTGCTTCTCAAGATCTTTCTCGATCAATACTTTGTGAGATACTACCACGTTGTCGTTAGTGTAGTTGATCTTCACAACTTTCACTTCCATTTTCTTGCCAACGAATACATCGAAGTCACGAATTGGCTTCACGTCAATTTGTGAGCCTGGAAGGAATGCCTCAACACCATAGATGTCGACGATAAGACCACCTTTGGTACGGCGTTTCACCATGCCTTCGATCACTTCATCGTGCTCATAAGCGTGTTGGATGGTTTCCCATGCCTTAACGATTTTGGCTTTTCTTCTTGAAAGAACAAGCTGCCCATTGGCATTTTCCTGCTCCTCAATATACACCTGCACTTCGTCGCCAACTTTCAACTCAGGTCTGTCACGAAATTCAGACAGGGCCACAAGTCCGTCGGATTTGAAACCGATGTTAACGATTACGTCACGGTCAGTAATACCTACAACCGTTCCGTTGATCACTTCTTTTTCAGTGATCGAATTAAGAGTGCCTTCATAGAGTTTCTCCATTTCGGCACGCTTTGATTTTGAATAGCCTTCGCCAAATCCTTTGGCTGACAAGCCTTCCCAATCAAATTCTACTGCTGTTTCTTCCATAAAAATAAAGGTCCAAAATTACACTGTTGCAGCAGGACCAGCCCACAACAATATTTAGTTTAAACTCATCCAGAATGCCTGGAAGCCCATTCACCCGAATGGGAGCGCAAAATTAGACATTTTTCACTAAGATTAAAAAATAGGCCTGTTAATAACAGGCAAACACATTTAAAAAAAAATTAGTCGAACTTTTTTAAGAGCTGTTTTTTTACCCTTCCAGGTCGGCCCGTTCCACGTCGGCGACCCTTAAAGGTGAAAACAGCTTTGAAATTCTTCTTTTCCGCCAACTGGCGGATCAGGGTAAAAAGAAGGATTTCGAAGCAAATGGCTTTAAATGCGTTTGCCCTACTGTTAATAGAGGCTCCAGGTCAGGAATAATTCTTCTTTGAAAAAAGAAACATTAGTGAGTATTTCGAGCTTACTCAGTTTTAACCCATTTGAAAAAGTATATGAAACCAACCATTCTACTCATTGTTCTGGGCCTGGCATTTGCAGCCTGCCAGGAAACACCAAAGGCCGATATGGTCATTTGGGGAGGTAATATTTACACCGCCGTGGGCGGACAGAAGGCCGAAGCTGTGGCCGTAACAGGCGACTCTATAATATATGTGGGTGGTAAAGATGGCGCCGAAGATATGGTGGGGCCGGAAACCCAGGTCATTGACCTTGAAGGCAAAACAATGACGCCGGGATTTATCGAGTCTCATGCGCATATTATGGGCGTGGGTTACAACTTGATGAACGTTGATTTGATGGCCACAACCAGTTACGAGGAGCTTGTGGCACAGGTAAAAAAAGCCGCAGAAGAAACCCCCGAGGGTGAATGGATACTCGGCAGAGGCTGGCATCAGGACAAGTGGATAAAGCCAGCGGAGAGAATGGTCGACGGCTTTCAAACGCATCACTTGTTAAGCGAAGCAGTTCCGAATCACCCTGTGTTTCTGTCGCATGCGAGCGGACATGCTGGTTTTGCCAATGCCAAAGCCATGGAACTTGCCGGCATCACGAAAGACACGAAGACACCAGACGGCGGCGATATCTTCCGTGACATTAACGGCGAGCCTACGGGACTATTTAACGAAACAGCTCAGGGCCTTATCAGGGCAGCTATTCCAGAAAACACTATGGAAAAGCAACAGAGGGCATTAGAATTGGCCGTTCAGGCATGTTTAGAATTAGGCATTACCAGTTTTCAAAACGCTGGAGCGGGCAAAGACGATATTGAACTATTCAAACAGTTTGCTGAAGAGGGAAAGCTCAAAATCAGGCTATACACCATGCTGAGCGGCCACGACCAAAACCTGCTGGAGGAATACTACGACAAAGGCCCTGAAATTGGCCTGGGTGACAATCACCTGACTGTTCGTTCGATCAAGCTGTACTCAGATGGTGCGCTCGGTTCAAGGGGTGCCTGGCTGCTGGAAGAATACAGCGACATGCCGGGGGTGTTTGGACACAATGTGACGCCAATAGAAGAGATTGAAAAAGTGACCAACGAAGGCCTGGCAGCTGGCTTCCAAATCTGCACCCATGCGATTGGCGACCGGGGTAATCAGGAAGTGCTGGACATTTACGAAGCAGCTTTGAAGAATAACCCTGAAAAAGCCAAAGACTCCCGGTTCAGGATTGAACATGCACAACACCTGGACCTGGCAGACATTCCAAGGTTTGCAGAGTTGGGAGTGATTGCGGCTATGCAGGCCATTCATATGTCGAGCGACAGACCGTGGGCTATAAACAGGCTGGGCGAAAAAAGAATTGTCGATGGCGCCTACGTGTGGCAAAAGCTTTTGCAAAGTGGTGCTAAAGTGATCAACGGAACCGATGCGCCGGTGGAACCGCTTGCCCCACTCCCCTCCTTTTATGCATCGGTGACTCGTAAAACGCTGAAAGGAACCCCTGAAGGCGGTTATGAAGCTGACCAGAAAATGACCCGGGAGCAGGCCCTCGTTTCCTACACGCTGGATGCTGCTTATGGCGCTTTTGAGGAGGACATCAAAGGGTCTATTGAAGTGGGCAAACTCGCTGATTTCACTGTTTTTGATAAGGATATCATGACTATCGACGAAAAAAACATTCTTGACACTCAGGTGATGATGACCATTGTGGGCGGAGAGGTGCTGTTTGAAAAGTAAAAATTAACCCCGGCCAAAAGCCGGGGTTTAACCTCCACCTACCAAACTACTGAAACTTACTTTTCAATTTTGTGACGTGTTAGGGGTTCAATCGCTGACCATCCTCGAGCAGTTTCTTTTTCAAAGCGTCGTAGTTGACAGCCTGCACGCTTTGACTGTTGTCGATGGCCAATGCAGCTGCTGTGGCTGCCGACTGGCCTAGTACCATGAACACAGGCTCCATTCTGATTGAGCCAAAAGCGATATGGCTGGCAGAAAGAGCCACCGGCACCAATAGGTTCGTGGCCTGGTCTTTCTTTGGCACAATTGAGCGGTAGGAAATCGGATAAGGCGGGAAACCTCCAACTTCCACATTTCCTTCATTTTTCACCATACCATCTACCACTATACGCTGGCAGTTGTGAGAGTCCATCGTGTAAGCAGCTAGCCCAACGGGGTCGCTAATTACTTCCTCCCCAACACAGTTGGCTTGCGTCATGACGTATTCTCCGATCATGCGGCGAACTTCTCTCACATACAACTGCGGCGACCAGTTGCCGTTGCTGGTATATTCATCTTTGGGGTAGCCCCAGGTTTTCATTTCTTCCCTAAGCTCTGCTGGCACCCGTGGATCAGAAGCGTAAAAATAAAGCAGCCCTTTTGTGTAGTCCACGTGCTCTTTAACGATGGCCTCCCTCTCCCCGTAACTAGCCTCGGGATAGGCATGACTCATACCGATCATGTCAGTAGAAAACGCACCCCTGTTGTTGATGTCTGTCTTCTCATTGGGCATGTGACTCCAGATAAAGTGGTTGTTCAGCTTTCTCCTGTCTGGCAAGGCCTCCAGAAGTCTCAACAGCAGTTCATATCTGGCAGGGTCGTAGTTGTCAGGCTCGGTGATTGGCACCATATTGTCCTGATTAGTCGTAAGGCAAATCCTGAAGTTGTAAGTCTGCACCAAATCGTCGCCACTACCCTGCTCCTTCAGTTCGTCGTCCGTGATGCCCCAGAGCAAGCCGCTTGTTGGATCACCTTTTTTGACGTAAGGATCAATGCCTTCGGGGAATTGATGGCCGTCCAATAGTTGCACTCCGTTGTAGGTCTCGTTGTAGACATTGTTTGCTTCACGGCCTACGTGGTAGCTCACACCGGCCGCCGCCATCAAATCGCCCTCGTAAGTGGCGTCGATAAACACTTTGCCAGTGTACACCGTGCCATCCTGCATTTCAATTTGAGATATACTGGTTCCATTCATGGTTACACCAGATTCTCTATTGAGCTTTTTGTTGATGACAAGCTCAATTTTTTCTTTGGCTATCATTTGGTCATAAACCTTCATTGCTGCCGAAGGCTCAAAAGTCCACATAGTAGGCTCACCTTCCACTGTACGGGTTTGCCCACCATCCATATAGGCGGATGGCTCCTGCCATTTCCAGTTGGCGGGGTCGTTGTAATGGGTGCGGATATTGGCATAAAACTCCCGTGCTATGCCGCCGATGGCTTGTTTGTTGCCAATATCTGTTTGCCCCAGTCCGCCAGTAGTCAAGCCACCAATGTGTTTTGATGGTTCGATAAGTAGCACTTTTTTGCCCATTCTTGATGCCTGAACAGCCGCTGCAATGCCGCCGGAGGTTCCCCCGTACACAACAATGTCGTATCCTGACGACTGTTCCTCGCTGGTGGAAGAAGAACAAGAAAAGATGAAAACTAAGGCAAGTAATAAGATGATATTTTTCATAAAGATTGTAGTTAGTCGGTTGTTTAGATGTCTTCCATTGTAAGCTTCTGAGTGTCTTTAATAAGTTGCGCTTTGAGCTTCTCATAGTCTACTCCCTGCACTGGTACGTTGTCAGCTATTGCCTGCACGGCAGCAGTGGCAGCACTCTGCCCCAGGATCATGAAAACTGGTTCCATTCTGATAGAGCCGAAGGCAATATGCGTGCTTGATACACAAACAGGCACCAGCAGGTTTTCACATTCACTGGCCTTGGGCACGATAGAACCATATGAAATGCTGTAAGGCTGTGGTGCATGGACTCCAATGTCGCCTTCGTTTTGGACAAAGCCATCTGTAGTTACGTACCGTTGAGAGTTGTGAGCATCCAGGGTGTAAGAGCCCATCCCCACTGGCTTGGGCACTACATTGTGGTTCAGCACGTCGTGCTCAGTCATTACGTGGTCTCCTATCATGCGCCTTGCTTCCCGCACGTAAATCTGATGAGGCCAGTTGCCATTGTCGGTAAATTCATCCTTTGCGAGGCCCCACTGGCTCATCTCGGTACGAACCTCCTCGGGTACATTGGGATCATTCGCCAGGTAATACATCAAGCCCTTCTGATATTTCTCGTGCTCAGCAATGATCTCCCTTCTTCTTGCATAGCTGGCCTCGGGGTAGTCATAGTTCATACCAATAAAATCTGTACTGAAAGGGCCATGATTGTTGGTGTCGGTCTTCCGATTGGGGATGGGGTCGAATTTCTGAAATGTTTCGCCCCAGCCGGCAGCATACACCCTGGCCAGCAATTCGTATTTTGACGGGTCATAGCCTTCCGGTTTGGCAAAAGGCACACGGTTGTCGGGGTGGTTGCTCAGGCACATACGGAAACAATAGGCCTGTATCTTGTGGTCGCCAGAGCCGTTAGGGCCAGGCTTGTCACTTGAAATGTAAGGAAGAAGCCCGCTTGATGGGTCTCCTGGCACCACATAAGGGTCAATATTTTCTTTAAAATAGTGGCCATGGTGAAATACACCCGCCTGCACACCATTCCATTCTTCACCATACACGCTATTGGCCTCACGACCTACGTGAAAGCTTACACCAGCGCTTGCCATCAGGTCGCCCTCATACGTGGCATCGATGAACATTTTACCTGCGAAGGTCTTTCCGCTCAAGGTTTTAAACGAAACAATTCGCCCATTTTCCTTCACCAGACCTTCCTCCCGGTTCAGCCATTCGTCCCGGTAAATCTCGATCTCATTTTCGGCTACGAAATCCTCAAATACGTTCTCGGCTGCATGTGGTTCAAAAATCCACATTGTCCGTGAATTGCCGTCTATGGCTGGAGTTCCCTGACCTTTGTTGCCGTACTCCGACTGCTGCTGCCATTTCCACGAGTCAGGTTTTTGGTAGTGCTGGTAGAGCCGGTGGTAAAACTCCCTCGACAGGCCTCCTATCACTTCTTTTCTGCCAGTGTCGGTGAATCCAAGACCGCCCGACGACAGTCCTCCGAGGTGGATATCGGGAGACACAATGATGACCGTCTTTCCCATGTTCTTGGCCTGTACGGCAGCAGTTACTGCTGCAGAGGTGCCTCCATACACGACAATGTCCGCTGAGTAAACAAGTGGATCACTTGTCGAAGATTTGTCGGGAGTGCAAGCGGAAGAGACAAGTGCAAGTGCCGCAAAGAGTGTTAGCCATTTTTTCATAGTTAGATTTTTTTAGGTTAAAGTTTTGGGGCTGATACCAATAGACAAAACAGATTTTTATGAGTATTCCAAAATGGCGTACTACAACTGAATGTCCGAAACAGCTATTCTATTCACCCAAATTCAATTTTTGCTTGTCTTTTATTAATTGCATTTTAAGCTTCTCATATCCTACTTTTTGAACCGGGACCTTCCCGTCAATGGCAAGGGATGCCAGCGTGCCAGCAGCCTGGCCCATGATCATGAATACTGGCTCCATCCGTATCGACCCAAAAGCGATATGCGAACTGGACACACATACCGGCACGAGCAGGTTTTTACACTCATTTGACTTCGGCAATATGACCCCAAGCGGTATCTCGTACGACTTGTGGGGCTCCAGAAAGTTTCCTTCATTCTGCACTTCGCCATTATAAACTACCCTTTGCACATGGTGAGAGTCGGGCCCGTACGAGGCCATCCCTATTGAATTTGGCTTAGTCACTGTTTCCTGACAGTCGGCTTGAGTGAGCACATGCTCTCCTATCATTCGTCGGGTTTCCCTAATATACATTTGCGGCGTCCAGTTGCCCGAGTCGACAAATTCGTCTTTTGGCAGTCCGTACGACAGCATTTCGTCACGCATGGTTTGTGGCAATCTTGGATCGTGGCCAAGGAAATAGAACAGACCGATGGTAAAATCGTAGTGCTCTTTCCAAATACGTTCTCTTGTGACATAATCTCCCTCCGGGTAGTCCCAATTCATTCCGTTATAGTCGGTGGAGAAAGGCGAGCCATGCCCTCCATCATTGATGTCAGTTTTAAGATTGGGGATGGCGCTGATGGTCAGCACCTGGCTGATTTTCGTAAGCTTCTTCAGCTCAATGTATCGGTATAGCAATTCATACTGCATGGAGTCATAACTTTCAGGCCTTTCTATGGGAATTTTGTTGGGTTCGAAAGTAGTAAGGCAGGTTCTGAAGTTGAATGCCTGAATTTTGTTATCTCCCTGCCCCTGCTCACCCATGGGCACGTCCTGAATGGTGGGGAGTAATTGACCGTTATCATCATAAGGGGAGATTTCCGGACCAAAAAACTGTTTGGGCTGCCTAACCTTGATGGTTGGCCCCAAGACACCCGCAAGCGGCTCGTTATAGGTATCCCGGCTTTCTCTGCCTACGTGGTAAGACACGCCAGCCAATGCCAACAGGTCGCCTTCATACGAGGCATCGATAAAGAACTTGCCCGTAAATACCTTTCCCGATTCTGTCCTTAGCGCTTTGATCTCTCCGTTCTTCTTTTGAACACCCTTTTTCAGATCAATGCGCTCATTGTAAACCACTTCTATTTTCTGCGGAGCTGAGGCTATCATTTCCAGCAGAATTTTTTGAGCCACTTCCGGTTCAAACGTCCACATAGGCCCCCCTTCAGAGATGGCATGATTGCCATTCAGCCGGTACGATGAACGGGACTGTGCTTTCCACGCTGATTCATCCTTATAATACTCATATACTCGTTGAAAGAATTCCAGCGACATACCTCCAATGGTCTCCTCATTGCCGATGTCTGACCATCCCAGGCCGCCGCTCATTGCGCCACCCAGACGGTTTCCTGGTTCGACAATCACTGCCTTTTTTCCCAAACGAGCTGCTTGAACAGCAGCAGCAACCCCAGCCGACGTTCCTCCATAGATCACCAGATCATAAGAGGGGCTCTTCTCGCCTTGCGGTGGCGGCTGATGAAAAGATGTGGCCAGAAAGAACAGAGCAAGCACACAACTAACCATTTTTAGCTTCATAGTTTTGATTTTAAGCAGGCCAATTGAAAGGAATGGAGGTAAAGGGGCGGAGCTTTATTCTGCCTCCACCCCACTTACCAACCAACCTAGTTTTTAGTAACCCGGATTTTGATCCTGTTGTGTAATAGCGGGATTGTTGTTGATTTCACTTTCAGGAATAGGCCATAGCATGCGCTGGTCAATAAATGTTTTGCCAACGGCCGCAAAAGCTTCTTTGACTTTGCCCGTGCGCTTTAAATCCCACCAGCGACGGCGCTCCAAAAGAAACTCGTAGGCACGCTCTTGTAGCACAGCCTCAACAAATTCATCTCCGCTCATTCCTGCAGGGTAGTCTACCGCTGAAGGTCCCTGTAGAGGCAGACCATATGCTCTGCGTTTAATCATGTTAAGGCGCTCTAAAGCAAGCGCTGAAGGCGTTGTTGTGGCCCTGGCAGATGCCTCAGCATAAATAAGAAAGGCCTCAGTAAACCTGTAAACAGGCACACTGTAAACACTTTGTCCTGCTTCATTGGTAATGAATTTTTTGAACAGAACTGGTGTAGTGGAAGGCAGCGGCACCCACTGACCTGACGCATTTTGGAACTCTCTGTACAGGTTGAAAGGCTTTCTTAGGTCATTGTCGTCCCAGCTGGCACCTATAAATGAGGTAGTATCAGGCAACCATGCGAAGAACCCAGAGCTGCTATAGTTGTATGGATAATTGCCTCCCATGTGGATGTAGGTAGGAATTGTTGATCCACTTATTTCTGAGTGGTGCACCGACATGATGTCCTCAGTGCTTGTTTCTGAAGCAAATATCTTATAGAAATCATCGGGCTCGCTTACCGTCACCAGAGAATATGGGCCACCTGTGATCACCTCGTCGGCTTTCTGTGCGGCAAGATCCCACTCTTCGATCGTAAGGTACACATCGGCCAGCAACATTTTTGCTGCCCATACCGAGGCCTTTCCGGTTTCATTGCCAACTTCACCAAGCGCAGCTTCGGCGGCTTTCGCATCGTCGATGATCAGTTGGTATACGACTGCTTCAGGTTCCCTGGCTGCAGACAATTCCGACAGATCAGTGCTTTCGGTGGTTTTTATTGGCACAGCACCCCAACCCCGAACCAACTCGAAATAAGCTATAGCTCTCAGAAAATGTGCTTCTGCCACGATTCGTTGTTTTGCATTGTCTGATATGTTCACTATCTGCGGCACATTGTCGAGAACAGCGTTTGCTTTGTTGATAGCGCTATACAACGTGCCCCAGTTAGATGCCGCTCTTTGAATGTTTTGCTGATTCAGTACCTGATCAACGATGGAAATTGGCGCTTGCGAACCCCTCCCATTCAAATAGTCCCCCTGCAACTCTGTCATCAGGTAGTTCGTAATGCCGTAGAAATCCGGCCCAATTGAGCTATAAGCTCCATTCAGTGCCCCTTGCGCATCTGCTTCGTTCTGGTAATAATTCGACCTTGAAACAAAGTTTTTCGGTACCTCATCCAGCATATCGCTACAAGAGAGGAGGAAAACAGATGATATTAATATGATGGCCAGGCCATTTATGTTTGATACTCTTTTCATAACAGTCAGATTTAGAAGTTGATTTGGAGACCAATTGACGTCAGCTTAGCGTTAGGATAGCTGCTTTGGTCGTGGCCCATTTCTAATCGATTTGAGACATTCTGATTGTCAACACCCTTGGTGTTAACTTCCGGATCAAGTCCTGTGTATTTGGTGAAGGTAAGCAGGTTGATACCCGACACATAAACCTGTGCCTGATCCGCCCAATTCATCCCCCAGTTCTTTACGGGAAGGTTATAGGCCAGCTTAACCGATTTCAACCTGAGGTAGCTACCCATTTCGATGAACCGATCAGAAACGTCCACTCCTGTTGCTGCACTAATTTTGGGGTACTTGGCATTTGGATCAGGATTTTCTGTAGTCCAATAGTTACCAATCAAGTCCCGAAACTGATTGCTGCCTCTCTGAAATGAGTTGAGGTGAGTGCCATTGGTGGCGTTAAAGATCTGGTTACCATACACTCCTTCGAAGAACACATTCAGATCGAAGCCCTTGTAGGTAAAATGAGAATTGATACCGTAGAAGAAATCGGGGTTAGGGTTGCCCAGGATGGTGCGGTCCAGCGAATTGATCACACCGTCTTCATTCAGGTCTTTGTACTTGATAAATCCCTGGTCAGTCAATCCATCCTCAAGATAGCCGTAAAACATTCCCAAAGGCTGCCCTACACGTGCTATGTTGGTACTTGACCAGACAGCTCCCTGACCTGCACTGAGGATATCGCTTCCGCCTGCCAGATCAATCACTTTGTTCCTGTTGAGGGAGAAACTACCAGTTACATCCCAGGTAAGATCCCGGGTTAGTATGTCTGCATTCACAGTAAATTCAAATCCCTGGTTTTGAATTTCGCCCACATTTTGCAAGATAGACCCAAACCCAACTGATGGAGGAAGCGGTACCGATGCCAGAAGATCAGTGGTATTCTTTTTATAGTAGTCTAATGTAAACCTCAACCGGTTGTCAAGCATTCCAAAGTCTACTCCCACGTCGAGTTGTGCCGTCGTTTCCCAACGGAGGTCAGGGTTTGAAATTCCGGATGGGCTGTAACCCACAGCAAACTTTTGATCAGCATAAATAGCCCTTACCGAAGACATTCTATCCAATGATTGGTAAGGAGAAAGAGCCGTGTTTCCGGTAATACCGTAGCTCGCTCTAAGTTTCAAGTCACTCACTGCCGATACGTTACTCATAAACGCCTCCTCAGAAATTCTCCACCCAATTGCTGCAGATGGAAAAACAGCCCACTTATTATTAGTACCAAAACGAGACGATCCGTCTGTTCTCATACTAACAGTAAGCAGGTACCTGTCGTCAAAAGAGTAATTGGCCCTTGCCAACCACGAAGCCAGCGTCCACTCGGAAATGCCTGAGCCCGGCGTGCCAATTGTTTCGGCCGCCCCCAGGTTGTAGTTTCGGGTGGTGTTGTTGGAAAAACCATTTACACTCACACCAAAGCTACGGTTCATGTCTGTTTGGTAGGTGTAACCAGCCACCACGCTTAGGTTATGAATATCACTAAAGGTTTTATTGTAACGTAGCGTGTTTTCATTCAAAAATGAGCTCCTATAGTAAGTGTTTTGGCTGGCGTAACCCCTGTCATTTGGGAAAATAATAGGAGAATAGTAGTCTACCAGTGTATAAGCATACTCAATACCCAAAAGGGTTTTAAAAGAAAGATCGTCAGTCAGTTTTACTTCAAAGTTCGAGTTGCCGACTACATTATTGGAGATGTTGTCTGTTTGATTTTGTGCGAAAATCATCGGATTCCTCATGTCAGCCGAGCCAAAGCTGTAGGCTTTCTCAATTTGAGTGGGCAGGCCGTTTTCGTCGTAAACTGAAAGGGTCGGGGGTGCTGAAGCAGCCGCCGAAAGCACCGTCGTTCCACGGTAACCGTTATTGTTAGGAACGGTCAATTGTTGCCGTCTTGAAATATTCAAATTCACACCAGCCTTCAACCAGTCGTTTACCTCATGATCCAGGTTTAACCTCACAGAGCCCCTTTTTGCACCGGTGTTGATCATGATTCCCTCCTGGTCAAAGTAATTACCGGAAAGGGAATACCTTGTTCTGTCGCCGCCACCGGAAAGAGCAACTGTGTGATTTTGAATAGGTGCGGCCTGAAGGACGGCATCCTGCCAGTCGGTGCCGGGGTTTTGTACAGCGTTTACATCAAAATAGGGCTGTTGTCCACCGTTCTTCAACCACTCGTTGGCAACTACGGCGTATTCCCGGGCGTTCATCAAATCGTACCTTTTCGTCGTAGTTTGCACACCATAAGAGCTATTGACCTCTATCTTCCCTTTTTGATCAGCACTACCTCTTTTTGAAGTAATGATCACCACACCATTGGCACCACGGGCGCCATAAATGGCCGTTGCGGAGGCGTCTTTCAAAATGTCGATGGACTCTATGTCGGCGGGGTTTAGGAAGTTGATGCCACCTGTCATAGGAAAACCGTCCACCACGTACAAAGGCTGGTTGCTGCCAATCATCGAATTACCACCTCTTATACGTACTTCAATTCTTCCACCGGGCTCGCCGGAGTTCTGCGTTACCTGCACACCTGCAGCACGAGCCTTGAGCGCTTGCTCTACGTTGAAAACCGGAACTGCCTGCAGCTCCTCACTTTTTACCTGCGCCACAGAGCCGGTAATGTCAGCTTTCTTCACCGCACCGTAGCCAATCACAACTATCTCCTGAAGCGCCTGTATATCCGCCTGCAATGTTATGTCGATAGTGCTTCTCCCTGCAATAGACACTTCCTGACTTTGATAGCCAACAAAAGAAACAATAAGACTCGTTGCATCATTGGGCGCCAATAAACTAAAGCCGCCGTTAATATCGCTGATAGTGCCTACTGCCGTTCCTTTCACCACTATCGTAGCGCCAGGCAATGGATCGCCATTCTCGTCAAATACCTTTCCTGATATCGGCACGTCAGCAGCGAAAACACTAATCACCTCTTCCACCTGATCGGAAGTGTCTTCCTTTTTACTGACATGAATGTTATAGTCTATTCGCCTGAAGTTCACTTTGGCTTTTTGGGAAACTTCCTCGAGAATGTCTCCAAGAGATTTGTCTGTGGCGCTGATCGAGACCTTTGAGTTGAGGTCTACCTGGTCGCTATTATAGGTGAACTTAAAATCCGTTTTTCTCTCTACGTATTTAAAGAATTGGGATACCGTTTTGTCTTGCTGATAAACGTCCAGCTTGATCTCGTATATACTCTCCTGGGCCGCAATATCTCCCGCATTGAGCAAAGAAATAAAGAACGCCTGCACAAATATTCCATATAGCATCAACCTGGACATAAGAATAATTTTCCTCAGTAGTGCATTTTTCATAATTTTAAATGTTTTAGTGAATCCGATTTTACTAAGCACCTTAACCAATACATTTAGTGGACGCCAATCAACTGGAATGAATTGATTAAGGAATGGGGGCCGGGAGTTTACTTCCGGCTCTTTCTTTTAGGGGGAGTAGGTCGTTTCGTGTTTCATAATTAATTGGTTTGTAGTTTAATGGTAATTTCTTCGTTTTCTACTGAGTAGGTGAGCTGCGAGGTATAACAGATACCCTCCAGCACTTTTTCCAGGGAGGCATTTTTGAATTCGCCGGTGTAGGTTCCCTGCAATATTTTATCAGAATCAAGCTTAATGCTTACGCCGTACCACTTCTCGAGCCGCCTGAATACTTCTTTCAGTGGGTTGTTTTTAAAATAGATGATGCCATCCTTCCAGCCGAACTCCTCCTTTTCATTAAAAGTGGTCTTGTTAAGGTTCTCGGTGTCTTTGTACAACACTCCCATCATGTCAGGATACAGCACTTCCTTTTGCCCTCTCCGGCTTTTCACCTCCACCACTCCTGAAAGCACAGATACTTTTACCGACCCTGCTTCATCGTAAGAAGAAATATTGAAAGAGGTTCCCAGCACTGTGGTGGTCAGTCCGCCAGCGTCGATAACAAATGGGCGGTTTTCGTCTTTGGTCACTTCAAAAAAAGCTTCTCCTTCCAACACCACCTTTCTTTCCCTGCCCTCAAATGGCTGGAGGTACGAAAGACTACTTCCGGCATTGAGCTTTACGATAGTGCCATCGGGCAAACCGACGGTTCTCTTCTGCCCAAGCTCGGCAGTCTTGATAACAGTGGAAGGGATCACTTGTACAACCTCAGGCTCCTTTTTTCCGGGCACCATAAAGTAAATGGCCACAGAGGCTACAATTGCCACAACGGCAGCCACCCGGAACAATTGCCTCCAGGCAAACCCGGTTCCAATCTGGTCGTTGCCCAGGTCAGCCTGCGCCCGCATAATGTTCTCCAAAATGCTGGAGCTGTCTTCTTCAGAAAGAACATGCTCGTTTTTGTAGGTGGTTGAGAGTATGATTTCTCTCGCAAGCTCAATCTGAGGTAGTTTTTCCTGGTTCTGCCTGATCCAATCCTGCCAAAACCTATCAGATTCTCTCGATGGTCTCAAAACCCAGTTCGTAAAGTACTGGTCTTGTAAAAATTGTTCGACGGTGTATTCGCTATAGTTCATTGAATGCCGATAAGTGCCCGAGCCTTACTGGTAAGCCCGCTTTGATAACCCTGGTTACAGTTATATAAAGGCAAGCACTCTCAAAATGACCATAGCATTTTTGAATATTTACACTAGAAGATAGTATAATCAAAAAACACACGATGAAACAGCAAAGAATGGTGGGTTTCTTTGCCAAATTTGCAACTTTCTACCTCTTGAAAAGACCGAGGTAAAACAGCAGGAGTGGTAGCAAATCGGATTTGTAGGGGGTTAAAAATTCTGTCATGGCAGAAATAGCCCTGTAGAGTAGTGCTCTCGCTGACTTCACTTTACCGATCTCCATCAGGTCACTTATTTCGGTATAGCTGAGCCCTTCATAAAAATACAGCAAGATGGCTTCACGCTGAGAAACCGTGAGCGCATTAATAGATTTTTCCAGAAGCATTCGCTGATTTTCGTCCAACTGGGTCTTTAGAAGCAGCAGCTCGGGTGAGATGCTAACAGCAAATGATCCCTGTTCCTGAATGTCATCAGTAACAAACAACTTGCTTTGCTTTTTGAGTGCTCGCACCAGCTTCCGGCGCAAAGACTTATACAGATAAAACTTGACCGAGGTGGTTGAGCCCAGGCTGGCTCTGCTTTTGATCAACTCTATAAAAAGATCCTGGATACAGTCTCTTACCAACTCGTGGTTTTTGGTAAACTGACAACCATAGTTGTAAATGTCTTTCGAGTACAGGGAGTAAATTTGAGACAATGCCACCTCGCTCCCCCTCTTAAAATCCTCCCACAAAGCACCTTCGTCAATACTCCCCACCCTCTCTTTTGCTTGCAACTCGGCTGTGTCAGGGAGATTGAGAAAATGTGATTTCAAGGTATTGTCCTGTGTAGGTATTGAAGACATGGCTCTAAATCTGGTGAAAAAAAATGAAATCTTCAATTCGCTGACGATCCCAAAAACAGGCATCTGAAAGTCCGAAAGGCTTTACCCTCGAAAAGAATATACCAGCGAAGCTATTGTGGACAGATGTGGCTGGAAAAACTTAAAACACCGAAAAACAATGATAAAGCATAAGCTTTCCTAATTTTAGGTTCTCTATGAAAATCGACGAAAACAAGAGCCTGCATCGCTATCACACGTTTCATCTGGATGTAAAAGCCAAATACTTCACCGAGGCCAAATCGGTTGGCGAACTAAAGGAAATTATCAGTTCAGACATCTTTAAAAGTAATTCTCATCTAATTCTTGGTGGTGGCAGCAACGTTCTGTTCACGAAAGATTTTGATGGTCTGGTGTTAAAACTTTCGTTGCCAGGGGTTCAGGTTCAAGAAGAAAGCCAGGATGAGATCGTTATAAAAGTAGGAGCTGGCGTGGTGTGGCATGAGTTGGTAATGCATTGCGTGGCGAAGGGCTGGGGAGGCATCGAAAATTTATCGCTGATCCCGGGGACGGTAGGTGCAGCACCCATGCAAAATATTGGAGCCTACGGCGTAGAGATCAAAGACGTGTTTCACAGCCTCGAAGCTGTGGAGATTGAATCGGGAAAAACCAGAACATTCAATAACAATGAATGCGAGTTTGGCTACCGGGAGAGCGTTTTCAAAAAGGCCCTAAAGGACAAGTTCATCATTACATCAGTCACTTTTGTGCTTCAAAAAGAGGCTAAAGTCAACACGACGTACGGTGCCATTAATGAGACGCTGGCAAGCTGGAATATCGAACACCCTACTATAGGCGATGTGAGCAGGGCGGTCATTCACATCCGCCAATCGAAACTTCCAAATCCTGAGGAAATTGGCAATGCAGGCAGCTTTTTCAAGAATCCAACCATTGCAAGTAAGGCTTATGAGGCACTCAAAAGCGATTACCCGGCGATTCCAGGCTATCCGCAGGAAGACGGTTCAGTGAAGGTGCCTGCCGGGTGGCTGATAGAGAAAGACGGCTGGAAAGGGAAAACTATTGGGCAAATTGGTGTGCATAAAAACCAGGCCCTGGTGCTGGTTAACTATGGAGGCGGCAAAGGGGGCGATATCTGGCAGTTGGCGCAGGAAATCCTAGCTTCGGTAAAGAAGAGATTTGGTGTTGAACTGTCGGCGGAAGTAAATATTGTTTAAGCGACAGATAGGGCGCTATTTACCCCATCTCTTCACGATATCTCCATAAGCATCAATTCGTCTGTCTCTGAAAAACGGCCAAATCCTTCGAACATCCTCTGCCCTGCCCAGGTCAACATCCAGCACCACATTTTCCGCCAGGTCCGATGGGCTCACATACAAAAACTCACCCTGAGGGCCGGCCACAAAGCTGTGTCCCCAGAAGCGGCTGCCATTCCCTACTCCGCTAAAGTCTGGCTCAAAGCCCACCCTATTCACACTCACTACCGGTAAACCGTTGGCCACGGCATGGCCTCTTTGAGAAATGATCCAGGCATCCTGCTGCCGTTTTTGTTCTTCCTTGGTGTCGTGCGGATCCCAGCCGATGGCTGTTGGGTAAATCAGCAGATCAGCCCCGGCCATGGCCATCAGCCTTGCCCCTTCCGGGTACCACTGATCCCAGCACACCAGCACACCAAGCTTTCCAACAGAGGTCTCCACTGGATTGAAGCCCATGTCACCTGGTGTGAAATAAAATTTTTCGTAATACCCCGGATCGTCAGGAATATGCATTTTGCGGTAGGTACCAGCAATGGTACCGTCCTTTTCCAGCACCACGGCAGTGTTGTGATACAGGCCTGGGGCTCTTTTTTCGAATAGTGAAGTCACTAGCACAATGCCCAGCTCCTTGGCAATGGCTCCAAACTCCTGAGTGGAGGGGCCCGGAATGCTTTCGGCCATGTCGAACCGGTTGACATCCTCCGCCTGGCAAAAGTACACACCGGTATGCAGCTCTTGCAACGCTACCAATTGCGCCCCTCTCCTGGCGCATTCTCTTATCCCGGCAATGCTCTTAGCCACATTGTCTTTCCTCACTTCGGAGCAAGACTGCTGCACATAACCAACTTTCAGTATTTTCTCTGCCATGGTTCTTCTGGTTTTGAAATTTATTCAACTACCCCCACAGGGTATTGCATGGTTACACAATGTAAGGAGCCATGCTGGAGGATCAAAGGCCTGCAATCGATCCCCACAATTTCGTGCTGAGGAAAGGCCCTTTGAATGATGGCTGCCGCCTTCTGATCTTTAGGCGACTGGTAAAAAGGAACCAAAACGGCCCCATTGATGATCAGGTAGTTAGCGTACGTAGCAGGCAGTCTGTTGCCTTCATCGTCAAATGCCACGTCGGCCATCGGCAGTGGCATCAGTTCATAAGGCATTCCATTCGAATTGGTCAGGTTTTGCAACTCTGCCTCCATTTTGTTCAACGCCTGGTAGTGCTCGTCGGCGGTATCATCGCATTTCACATACAGTATTTTATTGCCAGGCACGAGCCTCGCCAGTGTGTCAATATGTGAGTCGGTATCGTCGCCTGCCAGGTATCCGTTATTCAGCCAAAGTACTTTTTTAACTCCAAACAACTCTTTCAATTTGTCTTCCACTTCCTGCTTCGATAGATGCGGATTTCTATTTCGAGAAAGCAGGCATTCGGTGGTTGTGAGCAGCGTCCCTTCTCCATCAGATTCAAAAGAGCCTCCTTCGAAAGCCAAACCCGCATGCCGCATGGGCACTTTTCCAAAGATTCCTCTTTCGTGAAGTCGCCCGGAAATCAGGTTGTCCTTGTCGGCCGCAAACTTCAATCCCCAGCCGTTGAAAACGAAATCCAGCAAAACCGGCTTTCCATCCTCTTCAATGCTGATAGCACCATGATCTCTGGCCCAGGTGTCGTTGGTGGGCAGTTCCACCAGCATCAGATTCGCTGACTCCGAACCGATCTGCTTTCGCACAGCCTCGCTGTCTTTGCATACTACCACCAGCTTTTGTCTTTTCAATATCTCTCTGGCGATGGCAACAAAACATGGCACCACAATATCCATGTCGCCAGCCCAATCGCTCTCTTCATGTGGCCAGGTTAACTGCACCGCACTTTGCGGTTCCCATTCTGCCGGAAGGCGTCTGTTTGTCATGGTGCAAATATAGATTTCTGGAAATTAAATGAAGAAAAAACGAGAAGGGCGAAATAACAAATAGCAAGTATGAAAACTCAGATGAAAACGGAGCGAAGAAGCACGAAACTCCAAAAAGCACTGCACAACCGTGCTTACGATGGCAGGCTCATGTTTGCCATTTGGAGCCTTGGTGCATGTTTGAAATTTGAATTTTGGCTCTTGGGGTTTCCACTAAATCATGTGCGTGACGTTGGTCAACGTGCCTTCGTACTTCACGGCCTCCACACCAAACTTCCTAAGAAAGTCTATCCCTTCGTCGTTGGGAATACCCTTGTGTTCGGCGTACGACTTGAGGTAAATTACCTTTGAAATTCCCATGGTATAAATAATCCTCGCACACGAAAGACATGGGGAAAGTGTAACGTAAATAGTGGCACCATCAACCGTTGCTTTGTTTTTCACCGCATAGAGTATGGCATTTTGCTCAGCGTGGATCGCCAATGAGCACCCGCCTTTCGAATCCCGGGGACAGCCTACCTCCGGCCACTCAAGATCGCAGTTGTGCGTGCCTGCCGGCGGGCCATTGTAGCCAATCGAAATGATCCGTGTCTCCTTGGTAAGCACGGCCCCCACATGGCGCTTGATACAATGAGACCGCTTGGCAAGGTTCACTGCCAATTCCATATAAATGTCATCAAATGCGGGTTTTTCCATCAGGATGAGGTGCTTTCCAGGTTTTGAACTTTTACTGGAGGTATTTGGTTTAATTAACACTGATTGAACACCTTACAAAAGTGTAAGGTCAAATCTTTTGGTTTAGGTTAGGTGGTGAAAGGAGGTACTAAGTACCTCCTTTTCATTTTAACCTCTTTGCCGCTTAGGCCTTGTAGGTAACTCTGTAAATCACTCCAGCCTTGTCGTCAGAAATAAGCAGTGAGCCGTCTGGCATTACCTGCACATCTACCGGGCGTCCCCAGGCTTCCTGCTCTGCTTCATCGAGCCATCCATCTGCAAAAGTCGAGTAGTTAACAGCTTTACCATTTTCCACTTTCACCAGCCCTATTCTGTAGCCAGACTTCTTGCTTCTGTTCCATGAGCCATGCTGTGCTATGAAAATACTGCCCTTGTATTCCGCAGGGAACATGTCTCCATTGTAGAATCTAAGACCGAGCGGCGCCACATGAGCACCAAGCTTCTGAGCAGGAGCAACGAAGTCAGAGCAAGGAAATTTTGAACCGAACTCCGGGTCGGAGATGTCCCCTGCATGGCAGTAAGGGTAGCCAAAGTGCATGCCAGCCTCGGTGGCTTTGTTGAGCTCGCAATCAGGCATATCATCACCCAGCATATCTCTACCATTGTCAGTAAACCACATGTTTCCTTCAGCATCCCAGGTCATGCCCACAGTGTTCCTCACACCTCTTGCAAAAATCTCACGGCCCGTTCCGTCAGGGTTCATTCTGGTAATGGTGGCGTAAATTTCGTTCTCACTTTCGCAAATATTGCATGGTGCACCAACTGGCACGTATAATTTGCCATCAGGGCCAAACGCAATGTACTTCCAGCCATGATGCTCGTCAGTCGGGTAGTCGTCGTAAACAACAACCGGCTCGCCAACAGCTTCCAGATTCGCCTCCACATTTGGGTATTTCAGAAGCCGGCTGATCTCACCAACGTACAAATCGCCATCTTTGAAAGCCACACCATTGGGCGTTTTCAGGCCAGAAGCCACAACAATTGTCTTGTCTGCTTTGCCGTCCTTGTCTGTATCCTGAATAGCGTAGATTTTGTCTCCTCCTCTATTGCCCACGTATATTGTTCCGCTGGGGCTTATCGTCATGGATCTGGCGTGATCTATGCCGCTTGCGTAAATAGAAATTTCAAAGCCTGCAGGCAGATTAATCTTACTAAGGCTGTCGCCATCATTGGTCATTACGTCCTCAGCAACCTCCTCTGTTGTGGCAGCCTCCTTATTTGACTCACCGCAAGAAGAAATTGCAACTGACAATACACCTACTGAGAGGTAAAAAGCTAGTCGAATTGGTTTCAATATCATGATTAGAGTTATTTTTTCTATCTGAACACATAGTTAGCCAATTTGGTTGAGAAATAACCTGAAAATTGACAAAAGGTCTTTGCCAAAACTTTCGTTATTCGTCGTAAGGGCTCTAAATTTGCCGAATGATCTCAATCAATAATTTGAATTACAATATTGGCTCAAGAGTGCTGTACGAAGGGGCCAACCTGCACATAAAACCCAAAGACAAAATAGGGCTCATCGGCCTTAACGGAACAGGTAAGTCCACGCTGCTTAAAATGATTGTTGGTGACCTCACTATCGACGGTGGGGACATCAGCCAAAGTAAGGACTGCACCATTGGCTTTCTCAACCAGGACCTCCTCTCCTACCAATCTGCCGAACCCATTTTGGACGTGGCCATGAAAGCTTTCGCAGAAGCTGTCGACATTCACCACAAAATTGACAAGGTGTTGGCTGAAATGGAGGCCAATTATAGCGATGACCTGGTAACCAAACTTACCAAACTTCAGGAGAGATTCGAAGCGCTGGACGGCTACGCTATTCAATCAAAGGCTGAAGAGATATTGGAAGGTATCGGCTTTAGCACTAAAGACCTTACCAGACCCCTGAAGGAGTTCTCTGGTGGATGGAGAATGCGGGTGATGTTAGCAAAGCTGCTGCTTGAAAAGCCTTCGCTCCTCATGCTTGATGAACCTACCAACCACCTTGACCTTCCGTCCATTCAATGGGTAGAAAGCTACCTCAAAACATACGAAGGTGCGGTGATAGTGGTGTCTCACGACAGGCATTTTATCAACAACACGGTAAACACGATCGTGGAGGTAAGCAATGGAAAACTTAACCTTTACGCCGGTAACTACGATTTTTACCTGCAGGAGAAAGAGCTGAGAAATGAGATTCAAAAGAACGCCTTTGAAAACCAGCAGCAAAAGATTAAGCAGACCGAAAAGTTCATTGAACGATTCAAAGCCAAGGCTACCAAGGCCCGCCAGGTGCAAAGCCGTGTGAAGGCACTGGATAGAATGGACAAGATAGACGATGTGCTGGATGAAAACGCCAAAGTCAACTTCAGGTTCAACTTCAATAAGCCCAGCGGGCGCCATGTGATTCAGCTCACAGACGTATCCAAAAGCTACGGCGATCTCGTCATTCTCAAAAATACCAATGCTCATATAGAGCGAGGCGATAAAATTGCTTTGATCGGAGCCAACGGAAAAGGAAAGTCGACTTTGCTGCGCATCATCGCCGGCACCGACAAGGTGAATGGCAAGAGGGAGGAAGGCTACAACGTTATCAAGTCGTTCTACGCACAGCACCAGCTGGAGGCATTGAACATCGAGTACGAGATTCTTGAAGAAATGAAAGCTTCAGGAACAGACAAGACGGAGATGCAGCTGCGAAGTGTGCTGGGTTGTTTTCTTTTCTCCGATGAAGATGTTTTTAAAAAAATAAAGGTACTTTCCGGGGGCGAAAAGTCGAGGGTGGCGCTGGCCAAAACGTTGATTTCTGAGGCCAACTTCCTGCTGCTTGATGAACCTACCAACCACCTCGACATTCAGTCGGTCAACATCCTCATCCAGGCCCTGCAGCAGTATGAGGGAACATTTATTGTTGTATCTCACGACCGCTACTTTGTAACGGAAATCGCCAATAAAATCTGGTATATTGAGAACAACGAAATAAAGGAGTACCCGGGCACCTACGAGGAGTACATGTGGTGGAAAGAAAAGCAAGCGGCAGCAGCCCCCACCGTGCAGCCCCAGGTGAAAAAAGAAGAACCCAAGGCTAAGCCAAAGCCAGCCCCAAGCCAGACCAATAACTTATCGATGGAGGCTCAGAAAGAGCTAAAAGCCCTGCGCAAAAAACTGGATGGAATAGAAAACGAAATTCTGGAGACTGAGGTAAAGATCGAAGAGGCGGAAAAAGAGCTTGCCTCTCCTGAAGTATTCGAGTCACCCGATGCTCTGGCACAAAGCAATGAAAAATACCAACTGATCAAAGCAGAGCTTGAAAAGCTAAATGATCAATGGGAAGAAACCGGAATAAAAATTGAAGAGTTGGAGAAGCAATTAGCCTGATTCAGCCCTTCACCTTTTTTTCAATTCTGGCCACCTGAGCCTTCAGCTCCTCAAGGAGGTGTTGAAGTTCTACGTTTTCCTCGTGTACAAATTCTTTAAGTTTTCGCTCCTCTTCGTCGATATCGTATTGATGGAGTTCATTCATCGTGTTCACTACAATGGCGATAAAAATATTGAGCGTGGTGTATGTAGCCAGGAGTATAAATGGCACGAAGAACACCCAGGCATTGGGCAGCTGCTCCATCACCGGCCTCGCTATGCCCGAGGCCCAGCTCTCCAGCGTCATTATCTGAAACAGCGTGAACATGGAGGCTCCAAGGTTACCAAACCACTGTGGAAACTGTTCTCCATAAAGGCTGGTGCCTATAACAGCGAAAATGTAAAAGATGATCATTACCAGCACACCTATCCAGCCAATGCTGGGAATCGATTTTAGAAGGGCTTCAATAATGATCCTCAGCTTCGGTACATTCTTCAGTAATCTAAGTGTGCGGAGTATCCTGAGCGTACGGAGAATAGACAAGTTACCGGCTGAGGGGATCAACGCAAGCAGCACGATGGAAAGGTCAAAGATGTTCCACGATTCGCCAAAGAATTTGGCCCGGTAAACCAGCAGCTTTACCAATAGCTCGACAACAAAAATCCCCAAAATGACCTCATCGAGCAGGTAAAGCCAATCTCCTGTGAAGGCCATTGTGGTGGGAGATGTTTCAAGCCCAATAGTGATTGAATTCAGTACAATAAGTCCTATGATGAAATACTGAAAACGATCGCTTTCAAGAATCTTCTTTACTTTTTCCACGCAGCAAACTCTTTAATATTCAACATGCACTAAGCGGATGCAAAAGTAATTTCAAAAACTGAATCATGAACGCATTTCTTCTAAAATACATGTTTTGTTAAAGAGAACTTCTTTTTATTTTTCGATCTGAAAAAATCTGATCAAAAATGAAGGCAACTATTATCAACTCCATCTTTCTTGCAGGACTTTTTCTTGGTTGTTCGCAATCACAAACGGTGAGTGACGGTCCCGCATTTGCTGACCTCCCCCCCAGCGCAGTACGAACACCCTACCCTGGCGATGAATCTCTTGTGAAGGTACATGTGCTCGACATCAACGATAAGATAACAGCGGAGGGCGACTACTTGAATGGGCAAAAGGAAGGCAGCTGGACAGAATACTATCCGACTGGAGTGGTAAAAATGGTTACCAGCTATGTGAAAGGCAAAAAACAAGGCCCGCAGGTGATTGTAGATGAAAACGGGCAGGTGACAGAAAAGGCCTATTTTTTCGATGGTCAGCTGCATGGCACCTATGTTAAATACAACAGAAAAAACATAAGGGAAGAACGTACCTATCAGTTCGGTAAGCTAAATGGCATGTTGAGACTCTATCACGACAATGGCAACTTGATGGAGGAGAGCCCCTACGAGAATGGCGTGAGGGAAGGCATTGCGAAATGGTACAATACCGACGGCGAGGTAACAATCGAATACCTGTACAGAAACGGGGAATGGATCAAAGACGAATGAGATCCTAGAAAGCCATTGATACTCCGAAATATACTCTTCGGATGGTTCTGGCTATGTTTTCGAAGCCGCCTGTTGTTCCCCACCAATTAGGGATACTGGCTTCTGAATAAATATTCTGAATCTTGTACCCGGACTTCAAATACACTGCATTGTTCCGACCGGCGATTTTCAAACCACCGCCAATATGCCACAAAAAGCCACCTCTCACTTTGTCGTAATTTCCCCAGTCGTTCGACCTTGCCCAGCCCAGGCCATAGCCCACGTTTGAGAAATAAAAGGGAGTTACCCGGCTTCGATAAAGGTCGCCTGTGAGGCTTAAAAACACCGGCATGATACGGAAATCGCCTGCCTGCTGGTAGCCAACACCGATGCCCGGCTGCAAAAACCGATTAACTACATAGGCATGGTTTGTTTCAAGGTACAAGTACGGCGAAGCCACATCCCACTGGTTGGCCTTGCCAAAATCGAGACCGAACTCAGCAGAATGCCAAAACATCCCCTGGGTTGGCATTTTCAGAGAGTGAATAATCTTCGTGTTCATCACCCTGCCGGCATCTACTATGAGGGTGTCTCCCGTTGTCCGGAGAAAAACAAAGCTCCCTGCGGCATTGTATTCAAGCACTTTGCCCCGAACCACGCCTATTTTTTCTATTCTGGCCTTGTCCTTTACCTGCATCTGTGCCATAAGCTGTGCAGGCGCAAAAAAATAAAAGAGACAGCCCCACAGGAGCCATCCCTTCCGGTTGAAAATGATATTTTTAGTAGTTCGATTACTCATCGGTCAGGTTACAAAGCTAACACAGGTATTGTGCTCAACAACTCCAGCTTTCCTTCACAGTCATACTCATATTGGTACAGGCCGTCTTCTCCGATCATCATCAATACACCATTGAGTGGAATGACGTCAAAAGCATGCATATTGGTATAGTTGGCCACCAAATGGTCATCTATGGCTGTCAGATCTGTTTTATCAAAAAGCTTGAGGCCAAACTCCCCTTCGCAGATAAACAGGCACTTTCCATCTACCCCCAGTCCATGTGGGTTTTGCATCGGATAGGTTTGAAACGATTTTGGATTTTTTAAATCTGATATGTCAACAATCTCGAGCTGATTGGTGAATCCCTGACAAGCATTGCCTGACCTTAGCGTCACATATGCGTAGTCGCCTTCTACAACCACAGGGTCGCAGCTTTGAATGTGCTGGTACGTTGAAAGGTGCTCCGGTGCTTCCGGATTTGCATTGTCGTAAATGTGCATGCCGTTATTGGCACCTATAAACAGCTTATCTTCATAGGGAAACAGTGTCTCTATTCCCCAGCCAATGTCTACTCTGGCACCCGACTGTGGGTCATCAAGCTGTGTGATGTCGAATAAATACAACGAACTGGCGTCGATAGTGTAAAGGAAGTCTTCATAAATGGCAAACCTGGCCATTGATCCACCTACACCTGCATCGGCAGAGGTGGTGGCTGGTGCGGCGCCCGAAGTATTAGCGACAAACTTAGTACCTGATGCGAAACCAACCGCAGACTCTGCATCAACGGCATAGTAGATCAGGCCTCCGCCGCCAGTCTGGCAGTCGATTTCACTAACCTCAGCTACGCTGGCCTCTTCGTAGGAAGTAACCACACCGCTCCATGCGTCAAAGTTGAACGGCAGGTTGGCGAACTCCTGAAAAGCACCTTCCACCCGCTTCACCATCTTGACATCATTAACATTTGAGATGTCAAATACCAATAAGTCGATATAGCTGTCAGCGTACAGGTAATTTCCTTTGGCGGCCATATCAAAGTTGCCTGGAATGGTAACAAAAGACAGCTGACGGGGCGAAGATGGGTTCGTGTTGTCAATAATGTGAATGCCCTCACCTACTTCGTTGATAAAAAGGATGCCATCCTTGAAGTAGATTTTTCCGGGCTGGTTAACAGATTGAGGAGTACCAAAAGCTACTGCGCTTCTAATTTCTTCCGTTGTGGTGTATACCGGCTTGAAATAGGTATACGACCTGTCTACTTCACAAGTGTCGGTACAACCGGTCGACAGAAAACCTATGACAATCAATATCACAATTGACACAACCGTGATTCTGAAAATGTCTTTGACTTCGTGGGGGTGAAATTCTGCATTCATCTGAATATAATTTTTTTTAAGCGGCCAGATGGAATAGCCACCATCCCCTTGAAAATGAAAATCGCATGTTCGATAAATTTTTTCATGTCCGTTGGCAATGGAATTCGCTATGGCTATTTCATATACTAAAAGAATAGGTGTGCACAAATGACACTTTCATATGCCGATTGGTTGGAAACCTATCTCAGCTCATACCGAACGCCAGCCTGCACTCCCCATAGCCTTGGCGCACTAGCATATCCATCAGTGTTCTTGGTCAGGCTTGTAATCGCCTGGCGGTAATACGGTTCCACAACGACTTTATAGTGACTGTTGATGGCGTAATTAACCTCCAAGCCAAGAGTCCCATTTAAATACACGCTCCGGTAAGGCGATTGGTCTCCAGATTTTGTTCTCACATCCTCAAGGTCTTTTCCTTTTATCACACTCCCGAGCAAAAACTCATTGGAAACACCTGTGTTCAAAACGATTCCGGCCCGCCTGTCCAACAGAATCACGCCGACCTTTACCGGCACAGAAATGAACTCATACGTATTGGTGATTTTCGTTCTTTCTCCATCGTAGGAGTATTGTGAGGATGAAAACACATTCTGAATGTCATCACTCAACAGACTCACCTGATTCAGCGCATAACGCTTATCGTTCGACTCGTCGTTCAACACCAGGTTGGTACTTCCGTTGCTATTGTACCTTCCATATTGAAGCCCCGTATGCAACAGAATTTTCCTGAAAATGCGTTTACCAATGCTTGCTCCAAATGAGAACGTTCCGCCCTGTGCGTTCGACTCATTGTATGTTCTGGAAGAAACAGCTCCAACCAGACCATTGGCGGCGTTAAAATCATTTGTCTTTAGCTCTCCACTGTTTTCCGCAACAAGAGAGGCTTCGTCGGCGCTGGCAGAAGCAAACAAGTTGCCTCCAGACCGGAAACCATAATTAGGATTAAAAGTACCACTACCAACTCCAAGGCCAGCCAACAAAGGCTGATCTCCCATTTCCTTCTTTTTTCGCTGCATGGGACGTACCACACCATACAAGTGATTCACCTCCAGTTTCGATAAGTTACTGGCCAGCGTTTCGGAACTGAAAATGCCGGTAACAGAAGGGATAGCCACATCAAACATATTTTCTTCAGAGGCTGAAGTCTCGTCTATCGGAGTTAACTCCTGCTTGGCAGCTTCACTACCACTATTACCAACTGTAGCTACCGCCAAAAAGGGCTTAGTATCCTTTTGATAAAAATCAGGCTTATCATCTTCGGTGAGTGTGGAGGTTGTGGAAGCTACTTCATTTTCCATCTTCATATCCCTAAGTTCAGGGCTTTGTGCGGCTTGAGAATTGGCAGCGTTCTCTTTGGTGTTGCCAGCAATCTCATTGTCAACCAGAGAGGAGGTTCCATTGAGCAAAAGTGCCACACCCAAACCAACGGCGACGGTTGTCATGGCGGCAGCTGCCCATCTGTAGTAAAAGATGGCCTTCCTGTACTTTCCTTCTTTTTGAGTGGCAAGCCTTGCTTCTACTCTCTCCCACACCATAGGAGACGGTGGCACGCTGGCTCCGTCAAAAGCCTGTCGCCACTGGCTTTCGAAAAATTCGTTGTTATCTGCGGCTTCCATAATTTGTACTTTCTAATTTCTCAAGTTTCTCCTGTAGCAGCTGCTTTGCTCTGGCATACTGCGACTTGGAGGTTCCCTCGGTAACACCAAGGAGCTCTGCTATTTCATGATGTTTATACCCTTCAATAGCATACAGGTTAAATATTGTCTGACACCCCGACGGAAGATCCTGAATCATTCCCATTAAATCTTCCAGTTGAAGTCCCGCAAGCATGTCGTGATTCGTCGATGGTTGCCGTAACTCAGCCACATCCACCATCGGATACATATAAAGCTTGTTGCGCTGATGATTGAGCGCAGTGTTAATCACGATCCGCTTGATCCAGTAAAATAGCGATGACTCCTTACGGAATGTTTTGATGTGGTTGAATACCTTCACAAATCCTTCCTGCAAAACATCTTCAGCTTCCTGCTGCATTTTGCAGTACCTCAAACAAATGGCATACATCTGCCCACTATACTTTTGGTATAGCTGATATTGCATGTGTCTGTCCTCTTTGGCACATCCCTCTATCAACTCTTCATCAGTAGGCATTCTGCGAGTTATCGGTTTAGGTTTTGACTTTTATGACACCAGGTCTGAAAAAATGGTTGGAATTATGCAGATTTGTAGAAAATGAATTTAGTTGCCGTTCGTTTAGCTATCGATGAAACATCTCAACTACTTCTTACTCCTAGTCATTTTCTGCTTATTTTTCACTGGCTGCCTTCCCCTCGAGCAAGTTGCCAATACCAGCACTTCGGACGCTGTTCTGGAGCTCAGCGACAGATCATACGAAGATAACATCAGGTTGGTTCGCCTTTTTCCAAATTCCGGAAAAACTGAAGATACTATGCAGCCCCCTATCGTGCATATCAGCCAACCTTCAGCGCTCACACTCAAATTTGATGAAATTCTAAGTGACTTCCAGCAATACAACGCCTACATCGTTCACTGCAATTTTAATTGGGAGCGATCGGCCCTTACCGACATGGAGTTTCTCAATGAGTACAACTCCTACCCTGTCAACAACTATCAGTACTCCCAAAGCACCATCGTTCCTTACACGCAATACTCGCTTGAGCTTCCTAGGGTGAAAAAATCCGGAAACTATGTAGTAGTAGTGTATCGGGGAACAAACAAATCAGATATCATATTAAGCAGGCGTTTTATGGTGTTCGAAGGCGGGGCGGATATCCAAATGGAGGTTCGGATTTCGTCGAGTGTTGCAGAAAGAGAAGAAAATCACCAGGTTGAATTCTCTGTTAACTATGGCGGACTAACGTCGACCAATGCTTACAACGACTTTAAGGTAATGGTGCGCCAAAACAGAAGGTGGGACAACGCCATTCTCAACCTGAAACCCACGCTGGTGAGAGAAGACCAGAGCTATATGGAGTACCGAAATTTTACGCTCCAGAACAATTTCAAATCAACAAGAGAATTCAGGTTCTTCGATATCCGATCGCTGAGTTACAACGGTCGCAATGTGGGCAAAATAGAAAAAAGCCAAAATGAAATAAGGGCATTACTTTTGAAAGACGCCTCCCGGTTCAGCGAGCCCTACAGCAGAATGCAGGACCTTGACGGCAACTTTTTCATCGGTTCCACAGAGCCTAACACCAGTGATTTACAGACCGACTACGTGAAGGTGATGTTTTTCCTGGAAACAGAAAAAGTTGAAGCAACCGAAGTGTACGTAATCGGCGGCTTTAACGACTGGCAGAAAACCCCTCAGAACAGGTTGGTCTACGATGATCTCTCGGGCATGTACACCGCATCCTTGTTGCTAAAGCAGGGATTTTACAATTATATGTATTGGGCAAAAGGGAACGACATTGATCCCTACATGTTTGAAGGGTACAACTTCCAGGCTGAAAATGAATACGAAGTGTTCGTTTACTTTAAAACTCCCGGGTCATTTGTAGATCGACTTGTCGGCTACCAGAGCATCATCCACAACGGCCCGAAAAACTGATCAGGTAGTAGTTTCAGCGAACTCATAGGTAACCGCTCTCTTGCTTGGATCGGCATTGGCGATGTCAAGCATACCGAAGCCCTTGTGGCAAAACTGCCCCAACCCACAGGTGAAAATAAACTCCTGAACCACCTTAGGTGCATAAAGGACAAAAGGAAAGGTATAGCCCCTTATTTCGTATTTCAAGTCCTGATCATACAGCGGGTATATCCTGGCGAACTTCTTTTGACTTTCCCTTATTTTATTTAAATAGTCCTCATCAGGAACCAACTGAAACTTACCAATACCTTCAATTTTCTGAGGATCTTCTCCGGCTTGCTCCATCCTTTGAATGGTGGATTCAAAAAGGAGATCAGAGAAGGTGTCTGTTTCTGGTGAAATGAATTTTTTAGCTTCTGCGTCATACAAAGACGGCTGAAGCACTACGATAGGCGAAATGCAAATATACCTTGAGGCATCAGTTATTTCCGGATGATCCTCCAGCTCCACTGCCTCCGGCTCTAGCATTAAGTTGCCAATATCTACCTTAGGAAAGGTAAACAACACCCTGAGGAAGTAGTCGATAAAAGCCTTGTTATTGCTTGCAACAACCAGCGTAACTCTCCGGCTGTAAAAATGCAAACCTTGCCTGCTTATCTTTGTCTGTCCTTTAAGGCCGCTGAAATTGTAAAAAGGGTAGTCGATAAACTCCTTCTGACCTCCTTTTACGAGCATTCCCTTAATAAGCTGAGCTAAAAGATACTGGTGATGGAAGGGAACAAACCCTCCCTTATTTTTAACTTGAAAAACGATACGTACCCTCAATAGCGTAAAAATTATGTAGAAAATAGGCCTGAACAATCAAACTCCATTTTCCTCGTACTTAAAATGTTCATGAGAAAAACAATAAATCCAAAAAATTGTTCATCCCTGGGCATAAAAGAGCTGGTTAAACATTAAATCTGAAGTGCATGATATCACCATCCTGCACTTCGTATTCTTTGCCCTCAATATAAATCTTACCAGCCTCTTTACAAGCATTTTCGGAGCCATATTTCTCGTAGTCGGCCAATTTTATTACCTCTGCCCTGATAAATCCACGTTCAAAGTCGGTATGGATAACGCCAGCCGCTTTAGGCGCCTTCCAACCTTTTTCTATGGTCCATGCCCTTACCTCCTTCACTCCTGCTGTAAAGTACGTAATCAGGTCAAGTATATTGTATGAAGCTTTAATTAGTCTATTCAATCCCGAATCTTTGAGCCCATACTCCTCTAAAAAGAGTGCTCTTTCATCGAGATCTTCCAGCTCGGCTATCTGCGACTCTATAGCGGCACAAAGGATGACCACTTCGGCATTTTCTTCTGCAACAGACGCCTTCAACTTCTCCACCCATTGGTTACCCGCTGGCAACGAACCCTCATCCACATTGGCTACATAAATAACCGGTTTTATGGTGAGCAGCTGCAAATCTGCCACGGCTTCTCTGCCTGCTTCAGGCATATCAAGCACTCTGGCATTCTTGCCAGACTCCAAATGCTTCTTATAAGCCTGCACATATCCCAGCTCAGTCCGTGCCTTGGCGTCACCCGATTTGGCTATTTTTTCAAGACGTTGGATCTTTTTATCAACCGATTCCAGGTCCTTCAACTGAAGTTCAGTGTCAATCACCTCTTTGTCTTCCACCGGGTTTACCGTGCCGGACACGTGCACTATGTTGTCGTCTTCGAAGCACCTCACCACATGGATGACAGCATCCACTTCCCGGATGTTGCCAAGAAATTTATTACCCAACCCTTCACCCTTGCTGGCACCCTTCACAAGGCCTGCAATGTCCACAAATTCGATAAAAGTCGGAATGATTTTCTCAGGATGAACCAATTTCTCCAGCACCTGCAGTCTTTCGTCGGGCACAGTGATCACGCCCACATTGGGCTCAATTGTACAAAACGGGTAATTGGCCGCCTCGGCCTTAGCATTCGAAAGAGCATTAAACAGTGTCGACTTGCCTACATTAGGCAGTCCCACAATCCCACATTGCAATCCCATGAAATATGATCAATTGTTACTTTTTGAATATCTGATACCCCTTAAAGCCAGCATAAACCTCAATTGTAGACACTCTTAAGATTGTGTACGTAGGGATGGCTGCTATCATTCCGGGGATACCTGCAATTGTTGCGCCGGCAAAGATAATAACAAATATTTCTAATGGATGGGCTTTTACACTTTTTGAGAAAATGAGCGGCTGCAACAATATGTTGTCGGCTGCTTGCACAATACCAAACACCGACAGAATTTTCACCACTATAATCAAAAGATCCTGAGAAAGGCTAATATCTCCACTAGTTGAAACGCCCACCACTATGCCAAAACTGGCACCCAGCATTGGCCCGAGGTAGGGAATAAGGTTGGCTACCGCTGCAAATACAGCAATCGTCAATGCGTACTTTACCCCTAGTATCGACAAACCCAAAGACGCAATGCTGAAGATGGAGGCCATCTGGAAAAGCAGCCCAATCAAATAGTTGCTCAGAAGTTTTTCTATCTTAAACATCGCTGCTATAAACACCTCAAAATACTGATTAGGTATCAGAGCAATGATTTGCCTCCTTAAAATCCCGTTCTCCAGCAAAAGAAAGAAGGTGATAAATGACACCGCCAGGAAACCAACCAAAAGCCCTCCGGTCACCGATATCAGGTTATTCAACAGCAACGTAAAGTCAACCTCCGAAAGCAACCCAAAAAGGCTCTCTCTGATCGACTCAAAAAGAAAGCCTTCCTGCTGAACTGTCAGCTTATTCTCAATAAGAAATTGCTCTATACTATTAAAAGGCTGGCTTACGGATGTCAGTACCGAATCGTAGCTTATTTGCGAAAGCACCTTCACCTGTTCGCTGAAAAGTGGGATAAAAAGCATCACAAAGAGAGTAACCACGACGATAACAATCGAAAACGAGAAAATGATGGCAATTGGCCTTGGAATTCTGTTGTTAAGAACGTGGATCTGATGGATGGTATTGGTTAGTGGCCTAAGCAGGGTCGCTAAAACCAATGAGAAGATCAGATAAATAAATATGTTGGAGAAATACCAGCTAATAAACACCAGGACAACCAGCATCAAAAGCAGGTAGAGCAGCATTCGTCTAACCATGTGCCTAAAGTAAAAAAAGAAAGCCCTTGTATACCAAGGGCTCGCAAAATATTGTTTGAAGAATCAGATCAATCCCACTTCAACTCTGAATCATCTTCGGGAATATCTTCGTCGCCCCCTGCTTCCATTTTCACTTCGAACTGTGAAAAATCAACCCCCGGAAGAAGTTCCGTTTTTACATGATTAACCGAGTCGTTCAATGCGTCGATAAACTTATCGAAGTCTTCCTTGTACAAAAATATTTTATGCTTTTCGTAGAAAAACCCATCCTCCTTAAATTTCCTTTTACTCTCGGTAATAGTCAGGTAATAGTCGTTGGATTTTGTGGCTTTGATGTCAAAGAAATAGGTTCGCTTACCTGCCCTTACTTTCTCAGAATACACTTCACCTCTGCTTTTATCCTTATTCTCTTCCACTTGATTCCGGTTTAGGTTTGGTCAAAAATAAAAGTTTATCGGAAATACCCGAATATTTGTTGAATACAATCGTTCAAAATAGAAAATACGCAAAACACTCACCAGGATCATTCAGCCTCTTTGCAATAATGGGATTGAGTAACCCAAACAATATTTATTGGTTATCCGAAAAATAACAAGTTAATTCATGACAATCAATAATTAGAGACATTCACTTAGTCAATGTTATTAATTAATTCAAATGAAGGTTGATTTCAGCAAGGTAAAGGAATATGGTGGGTTAGAATTTTTAGCCCGACAAATGGTAGAGGGCTTCATCACTGGAATGCACAAATCACCCTACCATGGCTTCTCAGTTGAGTTTGCTGAGCACCGGTTGTATAATACCGGAGAAAGCACCCGCCATATCGACTGGAAGGTGTTTGCCAGAACAGACAGGATATACACCAAGCGATTTGAAGAAGAGACCAACCTGCGCTGCTACATCGTGTTGGATCACTCCTCGTCCATGTATTATCCCGAAAAAACACACGGCAAAATTAAGTTTTCCGCTCTGGCGGCGGCGGCTTTGGCTTATTTGCTTCACAAGCAACGTGATGCCGTCGGTCTTTTCACCTTTGCAGAAGAAATTGAGCTTCAAACACAGGTAAAATCAACGTCCAGCCATATTCAAAAGCTTTTCATTTTACTCAATGGCCTGCTGGAAAGCACTCCTACCCTCAAAAAAACCAATGTTGCTGAAGTGCTGCATCAGGTAGCGGAAAAAATCCACAAACGTTCGCTCGTCATCATCTTCAGCGACATGTTTCAAAACTACGCCGACCACGAACAAATATTTTCGGCGCTACAGCATTTGAAACACAACCGGCACGAAGTATTGATGTTTCATGTTACCGACAAGTCGACTGAGATCGATTTCTCTTTCGAGGACCGGCCTTACGAGTTCATGGATTTGGAAGGTGGAGAAAAAATTAAGCTGACGCCTTCGCAGGTGAAAGAGTCGTACCACAAGGCCGTGGCAGAGTTTGCCAGCACCCTCAAGCTAAGATGTGGTCAGCTAAAAATAGACCTGGTTGAAGCAGACATCCAGGACGACATCAACAAAATATTGACGGGCTACCTCATCAAAAGGACAAAGCTTAACTAAAACGACACAAAAAAAGCGGCTTATGCCGCTTTCATTCACACATATCTGAATACTACTATTCGTCGTGTAGCCAGGTCTTCTTAGCGGTAAGTTCTTCCACTGTTTCTCTGTAGTCTGGGTCATCCACACAACAGTCCACCGGACACACCGCTGCACACTGTGGTTCTTCGTGAAATCCAGTGCACTCAGTACACTTTTGAGACACTATATAATAGAACTCATCAGAAAATGGCTGTTGAGCTTCGTTGCCGTCAACTACTGTTCCGTCTTCAAGCTCAACCTGAGTAAGCTTGGTTCCGCCAGCCCAGGTCCACTCCACACCGCCTTCATAGATAGCGGTGTTGGGGCATTCTGGCTCGCATGCACCACAGTTGATACACTCATCGGTGATCATTATTGCCATATTGATACTTAATTTTTGATTCTACAATTACCTTTACCAAACAAAAGTAGAAATGGAATGTTTGAGTTCCAATTTATTTTTGCTTTGCAAAATAATCCAAAATGAAGTTAGAGGAAAGAGTAAATGCAATATCCGCCCTGGGCAACTACTTAAAAGAGCTGGATGAGGCTGCGAAAAGCGGTCTATTTCTGCGGGCAGCCAATGAAAACCCGTGGTTCACAAAGGAGAGCCTTCACCTTGCCTGGCAGGGCATTCTCAATTTTCTCTCAAAGGAGAAACTAACACAATGGACTTCTTCCTATGCATTTACTGATGGCAAACCAAAAAAAGTGGGGCTCGTGATGGCAGGTAACATTCCCATGGTGGGCTTTCACGATCTTTTGTCCGTTATCATTGCCGGGCACAGAGCATTGGTAAAACCCAGTTCTCAGGACAGTGCCCTCATTCGTTTTATTATCGACTCGCTCAACGAGATTCAGCCTGAGCTGGGCAGGCAAGTAGCAGTGGTAGAAAGGCTCAACGACATGGAAGCCGTCATTGCCACCGGCAGCGACAACTCGTCTCGCTATTTCGAATACTACTTCTCGAAGGTGCCCAACATTATCAGGAAAAACAGAACCTCGTGTGCTATCATTTCAGGTGAGGAATCTTTGGAGGATCTGCTGGCGCTCGGCGACGACCTGTTCAGCTACTTTGGCCTTGGCTGCAGAAATGTATCCAAGCTTTATGTGCCTACAGGTTATGCATTACCTACTCTGCTCGACGCCATTCAACCTTTCAATCAGCTGCTGGAGCACCATAAGTACAGAAACAACTACGATTACCACAAGTCCATTATGCTGGTAAACGGAGAACCCCACCTTGACTCTGGATTCTCCCTTTTCCGGGAAAGCACCGACCTTGTTTCGCCCGTCTCAGTGGTGTATTACGAATGCTATGAAGACGAAGCTGCCTTGTCACAAAAACTAGTGGCTAATGAGGAAAAGATTCAGGCCATCGCTTCCTGGAGAGGGCAATATCCCAGGTCGCTTCCTTTCGGAACATTGCAAAAGCCAGAACTGTGGGACTATGCCGATGGCGTTGACACGCTGAAGTTTCTTTCCGGGTTATAACGGGGACACACGAGTGAACTTTTATCCGGAACTACTACTCGTGATAAAAGGAAAGTACAATAATTTTTATAAATCGTGCCGTTGCCCAAAGTTCCGTTTCTTTTACACACTAATTCAATTAAATTTGATTTTTAAGATATAAACCACAGAAAAATGAGTAAAGATTTCTTTGGAATAGAGAAAGAGCTGAAAACACCTCTAGGCACACACAAATATTACAATTTGAGGGACTTGAGCAAGAAGGACGCAAGAGTAGCGAAACTGCCCTACTCTATCCGTATTTTGCTTGAAAACGCCATCCGTAACTACGACGCTTTTGCTGTCACCGAGCAGCACCTGGAAACGCTTTTGAACTGGAAACAAACCCAGGGCAAAAAAGAAATTCCTTACACGCCGGCCAGAGTGCTGATGCAGGACTTCACTGGTGTGCCGGCTGTTGTCGACATCGCCTCTATCAGAGCAGAAGTGGCCCGCAAAGGCAAAGACATCGGGAAAACCAATCCTCTCGTACCAGCTGCCATGGTCATTGACCACTCAGTAATGGTAGAATATTTTGGTACTCAACTGTCGTACGGCAAGAATGTTGACCTCGAATATTCAAGAAATTCAGAAAGATATAAACTCCTTAAATGGAGTCAGAAAGCCTTCGATAACTTCACGGTTGTCCCTCCAGGGATGGGCATTTGCCATCAGGTGAACCTGGAATACCTGGCAAGTGGCGTGATAGAAAGAGACGGCTATCTTTTCCCCGACACACTGGTAGGTACCGACTCCCACACACCAATGGTGAACGGTATTGGCGTACTCGGCTGGGGTGTTGGTGGCATTGAGGCAGAGGCAGCCATGCTGGGCCAGCCAATTTACATGACCCTTCCCGAAGTAATCGGCTTGAAGATCAGCGGTAAAATGAAAGAAGGCATCACTGCGACAGACCTTGTGCTGACAGTGACTCGCTTGCTTCGTGACTATGGCGTAGTAGAGAAAATCGTTGAGGTATTCGGCCCAGGTCTTGCCAACCTTACTGTTCCCGACCGGGCTACTATCTCTAATATGTCACCTGAGTTCGGCTGCACGGATACGCACTGGCCTGTAGACGACCAGACATTGGCGTACCTGACCAGAACCAACAGGCCTGCCAACCATGTGAGCATGGTGGAAGCCTATTGCAAAGAAAACATGCTTTGGAGAGATAACTCCGAGCAAATTGAATACACCGACGTAATCGAACTGGATCTCGGTAGCATCGAGCCAACTATCTCTGGCCCGAAACGTCCTCAGGACAAAATCTTCCTGAAAGAAGCCAAAGAAAAAGTAATTGGTGTATTGAAAGATTCCCACAAGCGGGAGTATGTGACACCTGATGTCAGAACCGGTGGAAACTGGGCATCTGATGGTGGCTCATTGGCTACTGCTACGCAGACTGGCACAGCATTGCGCTCTGTAACAATGAAATCAGGGTCAATGACCTATGAGCTGAGCGATGCGTCGGTGGTTGTTGCCGCAATTACCTCATGTACCAACACTTCCAACCCAAGCGTAATGATTGGGGCCGGGCTTGTTGCTCAGAAGGCGGTAGAAAAAGGTCTGGACGTTAAGCCATGGGTAAAAACCTCTCTGGCTCCCGGCTCAAGGGTTGTGACGGAATACCTGAAAAAGGCGGAGCTACTCCCCTATCTGGAAGCCCTTAAGTTCCACGTGGTTGGTTACGGTTGCACCACTTGTATTGGTAACTCAGGCGATATGCCTCCTGCTATCCAAAAGGCTGTGATCGACAATGACCTGGTAGTAGCTTCAGTGCTTTCCGGTAACAGAAACTTTGAAGCCCGCATCCACCCGAACATCAAAATGAACTTCCTGGCATCACCCATGCTGGTTGTTGCATTTGCCATTGCTGGAAGGGTTGACTTTGACATGAACAATGAACCACTGGGGCTTGACCCGAATGGTGAGCCTGTTTTCCTGAAGGACATTTGGCCGTCTCAGGCGGAGATCAATGAAATGATGGAAAAAGTGGTTACTCCTGAGGACTACAAGAAAACCTACGACACCGTATTTGATGGTGACGAGGCTTGGCAAAAACTGGATGCCCCTACAGGCAATCTTTACAAATGGGACGAGACGTCGACATATATTCAGGAAGCGCCTTTCTTCAAAAATATTTCAGCAGATGTGCCTGAGCCAACCAATATCAAAGGTGCCAAGGTGCTGCTTCAACTGGGCGACATGGTGACAACCGATCACATCTCACCTGCTGGCAAATTTCAGCCGGAGCACCCCGCTGGCCAATACCTTGTGAAGAATGGTGTTGAGAAGCCTGATTTTAACTCTTACGGCTCACGTCGTGGCAACCACGAGGTGATGATGCGAGGCACTTTTGCCAACGTAAGGATTAAGAACAAACTGGCCAGCAAAGAAGGTGGATGGACAAAATATCATCCAACCGGCGAGGAAATGTACGTGTTTGATGCCTCCATGAAATATCAGGAAGCAGGCACACCATTGGTGGTGATTGGTGGCAAGGAATATGGGTCAGGATCCTCCAGAGACTGGGCTGCAAAAGGAACGACCTTACTTGGCGTAAAAGCGGTTATCGTGGAGAGCTTTGAGCGGATTCACAGATCGAACCTCGTTGGAATGGGCGTTCTTCCTTTGGTATTTGCTAACGGGCAAACGCAAGACACCCTCGGGCTGAAAGGAGATGAGTCGTATGACATCCTTGGCCTTGAAAAGGATTTGACCCCTAACAAGGTAGTGGACGTAATAGCAACGAGACCTGACGGTTCGAAAGTAGAGTTCAAAGCAGAACTAAGACTGGACTCTAACGTCGATATTGCCTATTGGAAAAACGGCGGTATTTTGAACTATGTACTAAGAAATTTCCTTAAGGATTAAGGATTACGAATTTCAACATTAGTTTTAGCATGAAGCCGGGCTTATAGTCCGGCTTTTTGTTTTGGTGTCGGGCGGTTTTCCTCCATCAACCTGGCCAACTCATGGTCGTGAGGATTTGTGCTTTTTTTGAGTTGCTCAATGATATTCGCATGATCCCTCTCATTCCTGTTTTGGCTCAGCTTGTAGGCAGCTTCCACGTTCTCTATTTTTATCCTGAAGCCTTTGATGCCTCGCAACTCCTTGTCCCGGTAGTCGGCAGTCATATCCTCATATTTTCGTCCTCCGGGGATGTTCGATTCGTAGCTGTCCATCAGCTCCTTCACATGCGCCTCCAACTCCGGCCCGGAAAGCAGTGCGGCTGATCCGTAAATATGAACGGCCTGGTAGTTCCAGGTGGGAACATTCTGCTTTTCATACCAGGACGGCGAAATATATCCATGGCTGCCCTGAAAAATGACTAACACCTGATCTACCTCTTCCAGCACTGAACCCAGTTCATTGGCGATGGAAATGTGTCCTAGTAGAAAATAACTACCCTCTCTTTCCTCCAGCCAAAATGGTATGTGACTTGCTAGTGGTATATTTGATTGGCTTGCTACGAGAATCCCGAATGGGTTCGATTTGATGAAGTCCAAGACTTTATCAGCATCAGTCATTTGAAAATAAGGAGCTACATACATATCGCATACTTGATTAATGATGCAAACTAATACGTATGTTACAATTTCTTGACTATTTCTTAACAGGATTTCACACCGCTTTTGTGCTGTTTGTGCTGTTTGGTTGGATACCTGAAGCAACACGGAAAGCTCATTTGATAGCATTAGCCCTCACTATTGCGGCCTGGTTATTTCTCGGCATTTGGTATGGCCTCGGCTATTGCCCCCTTACCGACTGGCACTGGGACATTAAAAAAGAGCTCGGCGAAAAGCACTTACCCAACTCGTTCACTAAGTACATTTTCGATCAAGCAACCGGGTTAAATGCAAACAAACGCATTGTTGACATATTTACTGCCGCCGGACTTATGTTTGGAATCGTTATGGCCGGGGTTAAGTTTTTCCAAAAACGAAAGGTCGAACGTTTGAAACAAAAAAGGGAAGGCTAACGCCTTCCCAAAAAAATTCTTTACCCAGCTAAAAAAGTATGGAGTAAATGTAATTAATTCTTTCCTAAATGCAAAAAGCTTCTACTTTTTCAACTTGTCTCCCATCTTCACAGTTAGCCCAATCCCGAAAAGCTGTTTGAATTGCACCCTTGGCCCAGCCCCTGTTTGCACACCCGCCTCGTCGAATTGAGCAATTTTTATATCATCATCATAAATCAGCTGAGTAATAAAGCTTGTGCTTAGCCACTCGTTTACCTTCAGTATGATGATATTTTCCCAGTTCACATCGATGTTTTGAGGGTTGTTCAAGTAGTTGGAAAACATTTCCAGCCTCGATTCGACGTTAACATTGGAAACAACCTCTTTTTTGTAGTTCACTTTCAAAAAACTACCAAGTTCAGCTCTCGCCTTCTTCCCAGGGGTTAAAACAGTGACACCATCAGTATCAAAAACAGCTCCTTCTACACCAAAGGCACCTGCATTGGCCAATCTATCATCGTTTACAAAGGTGAACTTGCCAGTAACAGGTGCGAAATTGACCGAGAAACTGGGATTCACCTTAATATCAACACCAGTAGCCACCAAAGCGTAGCCTGGAGCCATAAACTTCGAAATATACTCTTCATCTCCAGGGGCGGAAAATCCCGGCGCAAATTGAGTTCTAAAATCAATCAATGAAGAGAAGTACAGCCTGCCGTCTTTTGCCTGCGACATCTTTCTACCAAACTTACTGACAATGTTTATCTTGTCGTTTGTCTTTTGAAAATCGGCATCTCCTTGTTTAATAAGACCGTAGCCCAACTCGAGGTAGTTCTCCCAGGAGTTCCTGTCCTTGGCATAATTGGCGAATGTGGTCATATAGCCGCCAAGTGATATAGAATTCTGACCACCAGCAGCCCAGTTAGTAAGGCTTACCTGGGTAAAAGAAGCGGTTCCAAGGAACCCTTTCCTCCAGTAAGTAGTGTCGGCTGGTGTTGCGTCCTGCGCAATAGTCGATCCCAGAACCGCAAAAAACAATAACATTAGAATTAGACTTTTCTTCATAACAAATTTTTAATAGCGTTTAACAGTTGATCCAAAAACATTCCAAAGCCTGATCGAAAAGTCACAAATATCTGGCTTTCAATTATAAGAATTAACCTTCGCATCATTTTCCTTCAAAATTCGCCGCAGAATCTTACCAACATTAGATTTGGGAAGTTCTTTCACAAACTCTACATGCTTCGGTACTTTGTAGCGTGTCAGGCCCTCCCTGCAAAAGCTTATGAGCTCTTCTTCAGTAAGACTTTGATCCTTTTTTACTACAAAGACTTTTACAGCCTCGTTCGATTTTGGATCGGGCACCCCAATAGCACCTACCTCAAGAACCTTCGGGTGGCTGGCTACTGTGTCTTCAACTTCATTCGGATAGACATTGAAGCCAGAAACGAGAATCATTTCTTTCTTCCGATCAACAATTTTCACAAAACCATCCTTGTCGATAATCCCTATGTCGCCGGTTTTGAACCAACCATCAACAAACACTTTCGCCGTTTCGTCGGGTCTCTCCCAATAGCCACTCATTACTTGTGGGCCCTTTGCACATATTTCTCCAGGCTGACCAACAGGCACCTCTTTTCCATCGTCGTCCAGCAGCACTATTTGCGTACTTGGAACTGGCAAGCCTATAAACCCATTTCTATGAGTGCCATCAAGTGGGTTGCAAGCAAGTACCGGCGAGGTTTCGCTCAATCCATATCCTTCTACCAGAGGGCACCCGGTCACTTCCCTCCATCTTTCAGCCACTGCCTTTTGCACGGCCATGCCACCGCCAATCGCTCCCTTAAGTTTACTAAAGTCCAGCGTTTTGAAACTCTCCTGATTAAGCAAGCCGTTGAACAGCGTATTAACGCCAGTAATAATGCTAAACGGGTTCTTTTTCATGTCGGCACAAAAAGCTTTCATGTCTCTCGGGTTTGTTATGAGCACATTTTTTGCTCCCACATGAAACATCAGCAGGCCATTCACCGCCAAGGCGAAAATATGATAAAGCGGTAGTGCGGTGATGACCACCACCTCCTCGCCTTCCACGAAAATCGGCTGAAACCACTGCGTCGTCTGCAAGGTATGCGCAACCATGTTACGATGCGACAATGTGGCTCCCTTGGACACACCTGTGGTACCTCCTGTGTATTGCAGAAACGCCACGTCTTCTCCCCTGATCTCCGGCTTATCAAATTGAAGACTGGCACCTTCCTTCATAGCTTGTTTTAAACTGATGGCTCCGGGGATACTAAAGGACGGCACCATCTTCTTTATACGCTTCACTACGAAGTTTACGATGGGCCCTTTTATACCCTTTAAGAAGTCACCCAACTCAGTAACAATGACATGCTTTATATCGGTGTTGGCTATTATTTTTTCGAGGTTAAACGCAAAATTGGCAACAATCACAATGGCCTTGGCGCCCGAGTCCTTGAATTGGTGTTCCATTTCCTTGTGTGTATACAACGGATTGGTGTTAACCACCACAAGCCCAGCCTTGATGGCTCCAAACATGACGATGGGGTACTGCAGGCAGTTTGGCATTTGGATGGCTATGCGGTCTCCTTTTTTCAGACCCAATTTTTTCTGCAGATAGGCAGCAAACTGTGTCGACTTCTCATCCACCTCCCTGTAGGTAAAGCCTTTGTCCATGTTGAGAAACGCAGTCTGATCTGCATATTTCTTCATGGCCTCTCCGAGCAGTTCAATCAATGATGTATACTCATCGGGGTTAATTTCTTTGGCAACACCAGCGGGGTAGTGTTTTAACCAGGGATAATCTTTCATAGTTCTGATATCGTTTAAGTAGAGCTGCCAATATGACTATCGCTAAGGCATATTGTTTATTCATCCGATATAAGCTATTAACGGCAAAAAATCAAATGATTAAGTCTTGTTGCGAGACGCCTGCGGTGTGAAAGTCAATAAATGAAAATAAAAAAAACCGGTAGAACGAAATTCATACCGGTTTCCAAATAAACAACATTAACCCAAAAATGATGGCTGTAGGAGAAGGATTCGAACCTCCACGGAGCAGTTAGGTCCACACGAGCTCTATGTGGACTTTATTCCTTATCCCCACCCCCGAGACAGGAGGGCATGGCTGCCAATTTCATCACCCTACATTGTGATATGCAAGTCAATTCATCTAATTGACTGCAACAAAATTAACAAGAGTTTGATTTTATTAAAATATTTTTAATAAATTTGATAAAAAAATGTACAACACATAATTTCGAACCTCTCATAATAGTAGATTATTAAATCAGGGTAGTTAAAATGAGTAAAAATTACGAAATTGATAATGTAGACTTGAAGATTCTGAACCTATTGATGGAAGATGCCAAGATTCCATACACTGAAATTGCCAAAAAGGTGTTCGTTTCGGGGGGTACAGTTCACGTGAGAATGAAAAAACTTGAAGAAATGGGCGTCGTTCAGGGCACCACTCTCAAGTTAGACTATTCCAAACTCGGGTACGATATTACGTGCTTTATCGGTATTTACCTGCAAAAAAGCTCTCTATATGATGAGGTCGTTGAGCGCTTGAGAGAAATTCCCGAAATTGTAACCGTCAACTACACCACCGGTAACTATAGTATCTTCGTCAAGCTTCACTGCAGAGACACCAAACATCTGAGAGAAGTGCTTCATGACAAGATTCAAAAGGTGGAAGGAATTGAAAGGACGGAAACCCTGATTAGTCTCGAAGAAAGCCTGAGCCGTCATATCAGTTTTTAGTACCTATTTCAGAAACTATTTAGCCCGATAAAGGTTTTACTATGAGTGCCATAGTTTTAAAACCTTTATCGGGTTTAATTTTCATGCCCCTTTTGCGAAAAAAATGACTCCTCAAGTCTTGGGGTAGTAATTTATGTTGTACATTTGCTTTAATTATAATCAGTCTAAATAAGTAGAGGATGAGTAAGGACAACCAAATACTGGAAGAGCTCACCAAATCAGATTATAAATACGGATTTCACTCCGATATTGAAACTGAGTCGGCACCCAAAGGTCTTAATGAAGATATTGTCAGGTTTATTTCTGCAAAAAAAGAAGAGCCTGAATGGATGCTGGAATGGAGACTTTCAGCTTACCGTCACTGGTTGACTTTAAAAGAGCCAACCTGGCAAAATGTTACTTTCCCGGAAATTAATTATCAGGACATCATTTTTTATGCTGCTCCGAAGCAAAAGATATCGCCTAAGAGCCTCGACGAAGTAGACCCAGAGTTGAGGGCTACCTTTGAGAAGCTTGGTATTTCGTTTGACGAGCAGAAAAGACTTACAGGTGTGGCAGTTGATGCCGTGCTGGACAGCGTTTCGGTGGCTACCACTTTCAAAAGTAAACTTGGCGAACTGGGCATTATCTTTTGTTCTTTCTCAGAAGCGGTGAGAGAACACCCCGAACTAGTTAAAAAGTATATCGGGTCAGTAGTGCCAGTCAACGACAACTATTTCTCCGCCCTTAACTCTGCGGTGTTTTCCGATGGTTCTTTCTGCTACATACCTAAAGGTGTGCGTTGCCCAATGGAGCTTTCGACCTACTTCCGGATCAATGCCATGAACACAGGGCAGTTTGAACGGACGCTGATTGTAGCAGAAGAAGGATCCTATGTCAGCTACCTGGAGGGCTGTACTGCTCCTATGAGAGATGAGAATCAGCTTCATGCGGCCGTTGTTGAGATTTTTGCTGCCAAAGATGCTGAGGTGAAGTACTCGACCGTGCAAAACTGGTACCCAGGAAGCAAAGAAGGCAAAGGCGGCATTTACAACTTTGTTACCAAGCGTGGCCTTTGCTCTGGCGACGGTTCGAAAATATCATGGACACAGGTAGAAACCGGGTCTGCGGTGACGTGGAAATACCCTAGCTGTATCCTGAAAGGGGACAACTCCATTGGAGAGTTCTATTCAGTGGCTGTTACCAACAACTATCAGCAGGCTGACACTGGCACCAAAATGATCCATATTGGTAAAAATACCCGTTCAAGGATCGTTTCGAAGGGCATTTCTGCAGGCAAAAGCCAAAACAGCTACCGTGGACAGGTGAAGGTAATGAAACGTGCCGAAGGTGCGAGAAATTACTCTCAATGTGACTCATTGCTACTTGGCGACAAATGCGGAGCACATACGTTCCCTTATATCGACGTAGAGAATCCGCTGGCAATTGTAGAGCACGAAGCTACGACGTCGAAAATCGGAGAAGACCAGATTTTCTACTGCAACCAGAGAGGAATAGCCACAGAGGATGCAGTGGCGCTTATCGTAAATGGCTTCGCAAAAGAGGTGATGAATCAACTGCCTATGGAATTTGCTGTTGAGGCTCAGAAACTTTTGGCTATATCCCTCGAAGGCAGCGTGGGCTAAGCAGAAACTCAGCAGACGAAAATTATGTTTTTATACGCCTGAAAATAAGGTCGGGCAAAAGTGAAAAAGAAAAGTAATTGACAATGTTAAAGATAAAGAACCTTAAAGCTTCGGTAGAAGGAAAGATGATCCTCAACGGAATTAACCTGGAAGTAAAGCCAGGAGAAGTTCATGCTATTATGGGTCCGAATGGTTCAGGAAAAAGTACGCTGGCTTCTGTTTTGGCCGGTCGGGAAGACTATCAAATTGAAGGTGGAGAAGTAGAATATATTGGCAAAGATCTTTTGGATCTTTCTCCAGAGGAAAGAGCCAGGGAAGGTGTTTTTCTTGCCTTCCAGTATCCCGTAGAAATACCTGGTGTAAGCACGACCAATTTTCTTAAAGCCGCTCTTAATCAAGTAAGAGAGCACCACGGCAAGCCAACACTGGACGCTGTTTCGTTTCTTAAATTGATGAAAGAAAAAATGGCACTGGTGGAGATCGACCAGGCTTTGCTTAGCAGGTCGTTGAACGAAGGCTTTTCTGGTGGAGAAAAGAAAAGAAATGAGATTTTCCAAATGGCAATGCTCGAACCGAAGTTGGCCATTCTGGACGAAACGGATAGTGGGCTTGATATTGACGCTTTGCGAATTGTGGCCAATGGCGTCAACAAACTCAAGACAAGAGACAACGCCACTATTCTGATTACACACTATCAAAGACTGCTCGACTACATAGTGCCTGATTTTGTGCATGTTCTCTACAAGGGACGCATTATCAAGTCGGGAGATAAGAGCCTGGCCTTACAACTCGAAGAAAAAGGGTACGACTGGATCAAAGAAGAAGCTGACATAGTTTCTGCTTAGTTCTTTTAACCTGAAAATTCGAAAGTAATGACAACCCCAAACGAATACATAAACACCGTCGGCAAGGCATTCGAAATGTTTGAAGCCAGCTTAAATGGCAGCAAATCAACTTTCTTGCACGAGCTAAGAAAAGAGTCTCTGGCCGCTGTTCTCAAATCGGGACTACCCGGGCCAAAGCATGAAGAGTATCGCTACACCAACTTTGGCAAGGCACTTGAAAAGAACATAGCTTACCAGGGCATTGTAGCCGAAACTGCCGCCGCCAGCTCCCCCACCCCTCTTGACAGTTTTGAGGGCTATAAGCTTTACTTCGTCAATGGTAAGCTGGATGCTTCCCGTTCAGATTTGGGAGATTTAAGCGAAAAAGTTACTGTTACCTCTCTTGCATCGGCTGTTAAAGAACAAGACGATCTAAAAGAATACCTGGGCAGCATTGTTAAGTCGTGGCCGGATGCTTTCTCGCACCTCAACACGGCATTTGCAAAAGAAGGTATTTTTATTAGAGTAAAGAAAAACACTGTTCTGGATAAGCCGCTGTATATCATTCATTCAAATGACACATCGGCTACTGAGATGCTTGCGCACTACAGAAATCTGGCGATTGTAGAAGAGGGGGCTCAACTGAAGGTGATAGAAGCTAATTTCTCCACCGGAGCGAATACTTCGTATACCAATACCGTTTTGGAGGTTTTCTGCAAAAAAAATGCCTCCGTAGAATGGAGTAAACTCCAGCTCGAAAACGAAACTGCACTGCGGATTGACAATTCGCTGGTATATCAGGAAAGAGATTCCAAGTGTACAATCAATACCGTCACGCTAAGTGGGCAGATGGTGAGAAACAACCTTTACATTGCCCTGGATGATGAAAACACTGAGGCACACATGTACGGATTGTACCTGATAGACGGGAAAACGCATGTAGACAACCACACTTCTGTTGACCATAGAAAGCCTAATTCATTCTCCAATGAGTTGTACAAAGGCATCATGGACGATCAGTCGCACGGTGTTTTTAACGGAAAAATATTTGTTCGTCAGGATGCGCAAAAAACCAATGCCTTCCAGCAAAACAACAACATCCTGCTCAGCCCCAACGCTGTGATCAATACCAAACCGCAGCTCGAAATATGGGCAGATGATGTGAAGTGCTCACACGGTTGTACCACAGGCCAGCTGGATAACGAACAGTTGTTCTACCTCAGGGCCCGTGGAATTTCAGAAGATAAAGCCAAGGCGATGCTTCTGCACGCATTTGCAGGTGACGTGATAGCGAACATATCCGTAGAGCCTGTCAGAGAATACCTCGAGCAATTAATTACCGACAAAATAGAAAATTAGTCATGGGCAGCCCAGCTTCAACAATAGATTGGTCATTGGACATTCAATCAATACGGAAGCAATTTCCAGTGCTACACCAGGAAGTGAATGGCAAACCTTTGATCTATTTCGACAACGCTGCAACAAATCAGAAGCCTTCCTCCGTCATTAAAGCGCTGGATTACTACTATGAAACAGACAACGCCAATATCCACAGAGGTGTTCATACGTTAGCTGAAAGAGCTACAGCTGATTTCGAGGAGACCAGAAAGAAGGCTGCCGCTTTTCTCAACACTAAAGAAGTAGAAGAGGTTATTTTCACCAAAGGCACCACAGAGAGCATCAATCTTGTGGCTTCGACCTGGGGCAGAAAATTTATCGACAAGGGTGACGAAATCATCATCAGCACCCTGGAGCACCATTCCAATATTGTGCCCTGGCAAATGCTTTGTGAGGAGAAAGGTGCCATTCTGAGGGTGATTCCAATCAACCCAAAAGGAGAAGTCATCATTGATGAGTTCAAAAAACTACTATCAGCTAAAACTAAGCTCGTTTCGGTTGTATTTGCCTCGAATGCCCTGGGCACTATAAATCCTGTAGCTGAAATAATCAGCCTGGCGCATCAACATGGGGCAGTTGTTTTGTTGGATGGAGCACAGGCCTCAGCCCACCTTGACGTTGACGTACAAAAACTTGATGTGGACTTCTTCGCACTTTCTGCGCACAAAATGTATGGCCCAACGGGCGTGGGAATTCTCTATGGCAAGCGAAGTTTGCTGGAAGCAATGCCACCCTATCAGGGCGGCGGGGAAATGATAAGCGAAGTAACCTTTGAAAAGACCACCTACAACGCCATTCCTTACAAGTTTGAAGCCGGCACGCCCAACATCGCCGATGTCGTTGCTTTTGGGGCAGCTATCGACTTTGTGAATGAGCATGGAAAGGATCGCATTGCAGCGCATGAGGAAGAACTATTGCACTACGCCACGGCAAAGCTTGAAAGCATCCCAGGAGTGAGTATAGTTGGGCAGGCAGCAGACAAAGTCAGTGTGGTGTCTTTCCTGGTCAACGGTTACCACCCGCTTGATGTGGGAATGTATTTGGACGCAAGAGGTATAGCAGTCCGCACGGGACACCATTGTACGCAACCTCTGATGAAACATTTAGGGATTGAAGGAACGGTTAGGGCCTCCTTTTCTGTTTACAATACCAAAGAGGAAATTGACCGGCTGGCGGAAGCGGTTACCCTGCTTGCCGGTAGAAAAAATTGAAATGACGGAGTCGATAAAAAGCATTCAGGAAGAAATTATCTCCGAATTTGATATACTTGGAGATGACCGTGAAAGCAAGATATTCTACATTATGGAGTTGGGCGCTACGCTTCCAGCAATGGATGAAAGCGAAAAAGTAGATCACAATATTATCAAGGGCTGTCAATCAAAAGTATGGCTAACAGCAGAACTGGTAGGCGAAGTAATAAAGTTCAGTGCAGATAGCAATACTGAAGTGACGAAGGGGCTTATCAGCTTATTGATCCGGGTACTGTCGGGCCAAAAGCCACAGGACATTATGCAAGCCGAACTCTTCTTTATAGAAAAGATAGGCATGGGACAGTTGATAGGCTCGCAAAGGTCGAACGGACTTTCGTCGATGATCAAGCAAATGAAGTTATATGCACTGGCCTTTCAGACTAAGTTGGCCGGAACAAACACATAGACAAAAACGCTGAGAACTATGGAAAATCAAAATCAGCAAGAAGCAGATTTGAAGGAAAAGGTGATTGCTGCCATCAAAACGGTGTATGACCCGGAAATTCCTGTGGACGTATATGAGTTGGGTCTGATCTACGAGATCAGTATATTTCCCGTCAACAACGTTTTTGTGTCTATGACATTGACATCCCCCAGCTGTCCTTCAGCCGAGGCCATTCCCAGTGAGGTGAAGGCCAAAATTGAAGAGGTAGAGGGAGTAAACGACGTGGAGGTTGAGCTTACGTTCGACCCGCCATTTACGCAAGATATGATGAGTGAGGCCGCCAAATTGGAACTAGGCTTCATGTAAATTAGTTTATTCATCCAGCGGCCGTTTAAGCCGTCATTCAGAAATAAATAGAACTTTAAAAAGATAAGGAAATGTATCCCGAACCACTAGTTGCCCCCATGAGGACAGACCTTACCAGTGCAGGATTCACTGAGTTAAGAACTTCCGAAGATGTTGAAAATCATCTTGAAGACCACAAAGGTACTTCGCTAATTGTTATCAACTCGGTGTGTGGATGTGCGGCTGGAGCAGCCCGTCCCGGAGTGAAGATGGCGTTAGCCAATAGCGCTAAGAAGCCGAACTTTTTAGGAACGGTGTTCGCAGGTGTAGATAAAGAGGCTACTCAGACTGCCAGGGAATATACCTTGCCTTATCCTCCTTCATCTCCGTCAATCGCACTTTTTAAAGACGGTGAATTGGTTCACTTCGTAGAAAGACACCACATTGAGGGCCGCAATGCTCAAATGATTGCAGCTCATTTGGTTGATGTTTTTGAAGAATATTGCTGAGATTTCAAGGGAAAGAATAGAAAACCACAGTAAAAGCTGGCTCAAAGGCCAGCTTTTTATTTTGTCAGTTTCACAGAAACGGTCGATGTGGTCATCAGGTACCGCACCCTGCCCTGCCAGTGAAAGGAAGCCAGTGCCCTCACTTCATAGTCATTTGGAAGTATATAAGTGTGGCTCACTTCATCACCACAAGCAAAGTAACCGTCCCCAAAGTCCCAATAGAACTCGGTATTGGCCGGATATGCTCCCGCCAAGTGAGATTTGAATCTGGAAGGTTCATTGATAACACCTGACACTTCTTCGTCGAGTTTGAGCTCCAGAAACTCATTCAGTTCATACTCGTGATCAATTTCATATATTGTTCGGCTGGTGGAGGCCTCCAAAATTGAAAGCTTTATATCATAGGTGCCATGAGTATCATAACAATGACTGACTGATCGTCCTTCTCCACTAAAAGTGTCGCCAAAGTCCCAGCGATATTTTACTTCCCCATTATTACTCTCAGACTGGTATTCCAAATCGACACAGAGATTGCACGTAAGCTTGTGCGAAAATGCGTTTTCGTTGGTGAAGATTTTCTCGGCAAAACAGATATCCTCACCAGTCAATTCGGAGTATAACTCCTCCGAGGTGGTAACAAATGAGTAAATATCCTGATTTCCCTGCTCGTTGCCAGAGACGAAGTATATCTTTTCCCCAATTGGTGGCAGGCTAAAGTGCTTGTTGTCATGCCGGTCATTAAATTGATTACCCAGGTTCTTCGGTCCCGACCATTCGTTCCAATTGTCTCCTTGTTTAACTGAATAAAAGATATCGAGGCCGCCGTAGCCCTCCTGCCCGTCAGAGGAATAGAAAAGGAACCGACCGTCTGGCGAAAACGATGGAGAGGTATCTTCTCCTGGGGTATTCAAGACCCCAAGATTGGTAGGCGCATCCCATGCCTTTTTACTTACTCTGTGGCTGATATAAATATCCCTCCCGCCTCTTGAATCGTCCATTTCTGCGGAAATTAGCATGTGCTTTCCGTCCTCAGAGACAAAAAAGTCAGCATATCCGGACTTATTCTTGAAACCTTTTATTGTAAAATTAACGGGTGTAGTCCATTTACCATTGCGAAGCTCAGAATAGGAAAGTCCCTCGCCTGAAATCTCTCCATTCTCGTAGGTATTACCCAAAATCAAATTAACGACTCCCTCTTCGACCGTAATGGAGGTGACAAAATTAGGGCCTCTGTTGTTCAAGGGCGGCGGGAGGCGCTCAACTTTTGTCCAGTTATGCGTCTTTGGATCCCAGGTTGCAGTCCAAATATCCTCGGCGTCTTTGGTACCTCCTACATTGTCGGGGTGGTTGCTTCTGCTAAAAAAAAGTCGTCCTTCACCCGGCTCCACCAGGGGACCATGCTCATCATAAATACTATTGACTCCGTATTCGTTATTCTTCTGAACCGAAGCAATATTTCTTTTGTCCACCTTCCCAAGAGGAGATCCGTCCGAAACGTGGTGTTTTGCACTTACCTTAGAGTCGGAGAAAATTATCTTATTTTGGGCCTGCCCAAAAAAAACTACAGAAGCTAGAATTACGGTAAGAAAAACTCTTTTTTTAGCGAAAAAGAAATTTACCAGCCCCAACCACTTAACTAAAGAGAACCCGAAATGGCTTTTTGAAATACAATTTTTTCGCATTTATTTCAACTATTTGGTCAGTGTTTTGAAATCAGAGATTCAAAGCCATGTTTCAATCTACGATTTACTCAAAAAAATCATTATTACCCATACAAAATTGGATTAAACCAATGAATGGGGCAAAAAATCATTGACAAAAAATCAAAACGAAAGCTTTGGCAGGTTCTGACAATTTCTCATTCAAATTCCAAAAATTTATGAATGAAGCAGTCTGTCGTTAATTACCTTACAATGTGTAATGATCCACAAGCGATCAGCGATCATAATACTATTAAATCCAGTTTAGGTCGACTGCAGGAGAAGAAACCCATAGTGATTAAAAAGAGAACTTCTCCTTGAATTCAAGCAGCTCCTGCCTCAGGCTTTCCGGATGAGGCATGTTGATATAATCTGCGAGCAGTGTCTCAGGGCTCACTTTCAATTCCATAAGGCTGATGTGCTGGTTAATGAAGGTGTACTCAAGTTCGGGAAACATCTCCTTCATGGCGTCCACTATGTCCAGAATGGGCAAGTTCTTATCAACAACATTGTAGATTCCGGACGGCACTTGCTTCAACAAAGTCTCCTTGATAATCTCAGCTACGTGCGTCACGTGTATAAAAGCCCTGGCTTGTTTGCCATTGCCAAAAATCTGGATTCGATTGCCGAAGTTGGCATCAAACATAAACCGGTTGATGACGGCATCGAACCTCATACTCTTATTGTAGCCGTATACATTGCCACACCGTAGTATAACCGCATCCTTATTTGTTCCCAATCGAACGACATGTTCCTCTCCCCTATGCTTCGAAATACCATAAAACGTAGACGGATCAGTGTCGGCTCTTTCGGTGGCAAGATCCTCACTGGCGCCATAAACAGCGGTGCTGCTGGTGTATATGAGTTTCTTTACATTATCCAGCTCTTCAACTGCATACACCAACTCTGCGGTTCCCCAGTGGTTTACCTGCTCGTAAAAGTGTGAGTCGGTGTTGGCAAATGGTGTGGTTACCCTGGCTGCCAAATGAATCACTGCATCCACTTCCTTCAGGTGCTTCCTAAGGGTTCTACTGTCGAGCAACTCAGCCGAGACCAGCTTTATCCTTTCGTGACCAGGGTACTTTTGGCCAAAGAAAAAATTGAAATTGCCCTTGCTCATGTTGTCATACACAATGATTTTCTCAACCTCTGGCTGTTGGCACAAATTCCCTACCACCTGGGTTCCAATATACCCGGCTCCTCCTGTAATTAATACTCGCATCTATTTACTGATTAGGTCAGTATGTAAACCACATTCTGTTTTTTTCATCCCAAACCATCTGGCTTCACGTTCCTGCATTTCAGGATCCATTTTACGGGTACATGGCTCACAGCCGATACTCATATAGCCTTTGGCGTCCATGGGATGCCTCGGCAAATTGTGCTCCCTGATGTATTGAAAAATCATCTTTGCATTCCAGTCCAGCATCGGATGGAACCGAAACGTATTATGCGGCGCAGGTTGCTCCACTTTCATAGCTGCCCTTACAGCACTTTGGTCAGCTCTTACGCCATTGATCCAAATGTCGTGCTCTTGAAGCAAAGCATCGGTTGGTTGCGTTTTATTGATGTAGCAGCAGTAGTCTGGGTCACTCGTAAATAATAGCTTGCCGTCATTACCTACCTGCATGTTTCTTGGCATACTCGATTTTACATCGAGCACTTTTATTCCGAACTCTTTAGCCACCTGATCCTTAAAAGCTATTGTATCTGGAAAAAGGTAGCCGGTATTGATAAAATAGACGGGGATCGAGTTATCTATTCTGCTCAGCATGTGCAGCATTACCAGGCTGTGCGTTTGAAAAGAAGAGGTTGTAAACAACTTCTTCCCGTCAGCCTTATACTCTTTAATTTTCGTTTCTAGCTCTTGAAAAGTCACTTCCTTATAGTTTAAAAAGTGAAACCCCCATTTCCGGTGAAAAATTCCGAAAGCGTATGAGAAAGCAAGATTAACACAAAAAATGTTTGGATAGAAGAAAATTCAGAGCCAATCCCTGGAAAGTTTTTCAGCCGCAATGATGCCACTCAACACTGTCCCCGGAATCCCCTGCCCAGGGTAAGACGTGTCACCACATAGGTAGGCTCTTTTTGGTCCAAGTCTGGCGTTGAGCATTTGCCATGGCCGGATTTTCATGTATTGCGGGTAGCCCCCCACGAACCCCCATTTTCTTCCTGTCCACTTTTCCCACGCCTTTGGCCCCGAGTTGTGTTTGTAAACGATGTCCTTTCGGTCCAGAAAATTATGGTGCTCAAGGGTGTCGATGATTTCCTTTTCCAAAATATCACTGGCAATTTCAGTGCCTTCGGGGTGCGGAATGTGCGTTGTGACCGACGCTACCATCAGGCCTTCCACATCCGAACGGGTTTCGTCAAGCGGGTGGCTTAAGCTTAAAAAAATGCTTTTGGATTTTATCCCACTTAACGGTGCGTGCAGGTGAATCTGGTAGTGAATGGCATCGAAGTGTTTCCTGGGCCTGAAACCTATGCTAAGCTGAAAGGCACTATTTAGCGTCTTTGATGGCATGTCCTTTACTCCATTTCGCTGAATTTGGGGAAATACTTCCCGGAGATTATTGATTGGAACAGCCCCGATTACATAATTCGACTCAAAAGTACCCTTTGAAGTGTCAATGACATATCTCTCACCGTTTGTTGCTATCTTCTCCGCCCGACACTTCAAAGCAACTACTCCTCCCTTGCCTTCAATATAGTCTACCAAGGGGTTAATAAGATTGATCATGCCTCCATCCAGATAGTAATTGCCATAGTTAGTGTAGCAAAGGGCTGTTGCTCCAAACAATACATTTACTTCCTCCATCCGATTTTGAGCGGTAATGAGCAACTGTTCATTAACGAATGCAACAAATCGCTCATTTTGGTCAAGCCCATGCTTTTGCAGAAGCTCGGCCATAGATGAGAAGCTCCATCTCGCATAGCTAAAGTCAGTTATACGTGCTCTGAAAGCCAATTTTACCAGATCATAAAAGGATGAAGGAGGAAACTCCCTGAATCGAAGTGAGGCATCCCACACAAACCGGCTGACATCGTAACAAAACTCCCAAAATGGGCGTTGGCCTTTGCTTCCAAAAATCCGCTCGGCCTCCGTTATCCAATCTTCAATAGCTTCATAGCGGTTAATGATTGTTCCATCTGCCAACACCACCTGCATGGGCAAAGCAAGCTTTCTGGCAGGCAGGTGGATACCTGTTTTGTCCAACAGATACTTCAACGGCATCCCTTTATCCAGCCCAACCAGTGTGGTGGCACCAGTTTCAAAAACGAAACCCTTGCGCCAATATGAGCTTGTACATCCTCCTGGTAGGTAATTTTGCTCCAGCACAGCCACTGTTAGTCCTTTCTGAGCCAACAGTGCAGCACTTGTTAAACCACCCATTCCGCTTCCCACCACACATGCATCAAATCTATTCTCCATTCTCTGAAGGATTGTTTAATATATTGTCAAAAAAATTAAACAAGTTGACTCCTCATAATGTTTGCTGAGTAATTGATTCTATTAACACAAATTATTGCACTTATTTACCAAATAAACGTTTATACCATTTCAAATACTCCTGAATGAAGGTAGCAGTCTATAGAAAAGAACATTTTAATGCGGCGCACAGGCTCAACAATCCTGCCTGGAGCGAGGAAAAGAACAGAAAGGTTTTTGGAAAGTGCAATAATGACAACTACCACGGGCACAATTACGATTTGGTGGTAAAACTAGTGGGAGAACCTGACCCTGAAACAGGCTACCTATTTGACATGAAAGTGTTAAGTGACCTGGTAAAGGAGCACGTAACAAAAAAATTTGACCATAAAAACCTAAATGTCGATGTGGAAGAGTTTCGCTCGTTGAATCCCACTGCTGAAAATATTGCCATCGTGATCTATGACTTGTTGAGAGCCAGAATTGACAACAAATTTGATTTAAAAATTACCCTTTATGAAACGGAAAGAAACTTTGTTGAGTACCCAGCCTAGCCAGGCATTGGACATAGATGATTTGGACGACGACCACGTTGCTACTTCCTATGAAACTCCGTTGAGAGCGGATGCTTTTGAGATGGACGACGATCTCAAAATGGAGCTTATTGCCAAGCATTTCAGGGAAATTATGCACATTCTCGGCATGGATCTTACTGACGACAGCCTGAAAGGCACTCCCAACAGAGTGGCTAAAATGTATGTCAAAGAGGTTTTCAGCGGATTAAACCCAAAAAATAAGCCTACGGCAAAGCTGTTTGACAACAAATACGAGTACAACGAGATGCTGGTAGAGCGTGACATTACCTTCTATTCTTATTGCGAGCATCATTTCGTACCTATTTATGGTAAAGCACATGTGGCTTACATATCCAGCGGAAAGGTGATCGGCTTGTCCAAAATCAACCGGATTGTTCAGTATTATGCCAAAAGACCTCAGGTACAAGAAAGAATGACCGTGCAGATTGCCAATGAGCTCAAAAAGATTTTGAAGACAGACAATGTGGGAGTTGTAGTAGATGCCGTGCACATGTGTGTTTCTTCACGTGGAGTAGGTGACACAAACAGCAGGACAGGTACTGCACATTTCAGTGGCAAGTTTTCAGATGAAAACACCAAAAAAGAATTTCTGAATTACATCAATACACCCAACAATCTCAATGGTAAATAGTTAGTGAAGTAGCAATAAGCTACACCAAAAAACTATTTACCAATGAGCAACGGGAATGCAAAAAGCTATCTGATCGTTGGCGGGTCGAAGGGCATTGGACTTGAGGTAGTGAAGAAACTGCTTGAACTGGGGCATTTCGTTCACAGTATTTCAAGGTCAGAAAATCCCTTGACTCATGCCAATCTGGTGCACCACCAATTTGACGCCACTATAGGAGACTGGTCAGAAGTCTCGCTGCCTCAAGTACTTGATGGGTTTGTGTACTGCCCGGGCACTATTAATTTGAAGCCATTTCACCGTCTCGCTGAGGCAGATTTCAATCTTGACTTCAGCGTTAATCTCATCGGCGCAGTAAAAGCCTTTCAAAAGGTCCACCCGTCTCTAAAAGCTGCGAATAAGTCTAGTGTCGTACTCTTTAGCACAGTGGCAGTATCGCAGGGCATGAGCTTTCATGCTTCGGTAGGAGCGGCCAAAGGAGCCGTTGAGGGGCTTGCCAAATCGCTGGCTGCAGAATGGGTGAGTCACGGAATTAGGGTGAACACTATTGCACCTTCCCTTGTGGACACTCCGCTGGCAGCTGGCCTGCTTTCGTCTGTAGAAAAACGCAGCGGTGCCGAGAAAAGAAACCCGATGGGACACATAGGCTCCGCACAAGAGCTAGCGGAAACCGTTATTTATCTTCTTACCGCCGCCGGTTGGCTCACAGGGCAAGTGTTGCACCTTGACGGCGGAATGTCGAGCATCAGACCAATTTAATCTCAATTCTTCAAAACAATTCGGTGAATCTTAAAGATATATAGTATATCACTCAATATGTAATATTCATGCCCAGTCCTCCGGAAGCATTCCTAATTTTTAAAACTGAGTTAAAAAGGCTTGAACTAGAGAAAGAAAGGCTTAGAATCCAGTATGAGCAAAGGATATCATTGCTAAACAAAGAACTTGACTATTTGAAAGAGCAGATAAACTCCCAGGAAAGCATGCTCAAATCGGCTTTCGACTATGCGTCGAAGCTTGAACAAAACATGAAGGCATTCAAAGAAGACATTATCCAGGACAAGGCACGCTTAAAAGAAAGCCGCCATTAAAGTCACGCCTATGGAAGCTACAAGAAACTTGAAAGAAGTCGACCAGGAAGCAATGGGTTTCCAACTGCGTTTCGAGAACCGCTGGGCAAGAGTTGTCTATCACCCTGACTTGAAGGTCGTGCTTTGCCAGCTACTTTCGGACTATGTACCAATAGAGCATTTTCGATCCATTTTCCAACAAATTTCTGCTCTTATCGAAAATGGAGATTTTACAAAATTCATTTTTGATAAAAGATCACTACGCACATTTCACCAGCCTTCAATGGAGTGGTATTTCCTTTATTGGAAACAGGAAATGATGCGCTATGGGTTACTTCAACATCGAAAAATACTACCGAATTTGGACTGGTTCAAGACGGCAGTTGCCATTGAACGAGGGCAGCTAGCTGGCAAAATGTCGCCTGAAGCAGTTGAAAAACTGGACATCAAGTATTGCGATAACATTCCGGAAGCCATTCGGACATGAATAATACCCGTTATTCACTGCCACAAATCTGAAGACATCCTTTCGATAGAAAGTCCTTTCAGGCGCAGCTTTATGAATTCGCTAACGGGATTCAAAAGCGTTGCCCTGATTTGAAGCAGAAGTTTGCTAAGAGTAAATGATCTGGCAGTCTTCATTAAGATGATTCATGTAGGTGCAACTCCTCCGCTGATTGGCGTACTTTTCAGACTGCATGCTGTTTCGGGACACTCCCTCGAGAACATTTTGGCTGCCAGTTCATTTTCCCTGAATCATTTCACAGAAAAGACTGTGCCACGGACACAGCAAACCATCGTAAGATATGGAGAAAGTGAATTTGAGCCACCGGACTAACGCCAGAGTTCATTGGAAGCTTTTCTTCGCCCCATGTAAAGGAAGCTGCAATAAAAATAGGTCTCGGGCTTGTGAAAGTGCATACTATCAACGCCAACAGTGCCGAACTCGTTATTGAAGCCATAAAAGAAGCGCTGGTGCCACATTTTTGTGTCGGGTCAGACGGTTCTCTCAACCCTGAAGCAGCTCAGGTTGTCAATCATGGCAAGTTAGAATTAAACCTCTCCATGGATAAAATAGCTCAGCTCACTTAAGTTAAGTCCGGAAAAACACCACAACGGATAGACGATATCTTGCCTAACTAAAAAATGTGGCTTTCCACAGGCGTATTAGTGCGGGAAATACTAAGTATCCAAAAATCATCTGATTATATTGAAATTTTTCAATTTACTCAGCTATTTTTGCGCCCCTGAAATGAGCCTTAACATATAATATGTTAAGGACTAACAACTTTTCATTGAACTAAAAACTGACCATGAACAGTATAGTGTATTTAGTCCCTGCTCTGGGGATTTTAGGATTGATCGTAATGATCATGAAATCGTCGTGGGTATCGAAACAAGATGCCGGTGATGACAATATGAAGGTATTGGCTGGTTACATCGCCGACGGAGCCATGGCTTTCCTGAAAGCAGAATGGAAAGTGCTTGGCTATTTCGTGGTAATTGCTGCTATTCTGCTGGCCTATTCAGGTACTCTTGTTCCTGATTCTCATCCAACCATCGCCATCGCCTTTGTAATAGGCGCCGTTCTTTCTGCATTTGCCGGCTGGGTAGGTATGAATATCGCCACAAAAGCAAATGTGAGAACCACGCAAGCCGCCAGAACCTCGCTGGCGCAAGCCTTGAAGGTCTCTTTTAACGGCGGTGCCGTTATGGGCCTTGGAGTGGCTGGGCTGGCTGTATTGGGCCTTGGCTCACTGTTCATTGTATTAGTTCAGATTTTCGTGCCAGAAGGCGCTGCGGCTACAGGCCTTGAAATGAAAACTGCCATTGAAGTGTTAGCTGGTTTTTCTTTAGGTGCCGAATCTATTGCCCTTTTCGCTCGTGTTGGTGGCGGCATATACACCAAAGCCGCTGACGTAGGCGCCGACCTTGTAGGTAAAGTTGAAGCTGGAATTCCCGAAGACGACGTTCGTAACCCGGCAACAATCGCCGACAACGTGGGCGACAACGTGGGTGACGTAGCCGGTATGGGCGCTGACCTTTTCGGGTCTTATGTGGCCACCATTCTTGCCACCATGGTATTAGGACAAGAAATCGATGCTTCTGCCGATGCTTTCGGTGGGTTCTCCCCTATTTTGCTGCCGATGATCATTGCTGGTATGGGCCTTGTTTTCTCTATAGTGGGAACATTTTTTGTCCGCATCAAAAGTGAAACTTCCAGTGTTCAGGCAGCTTTGAACATGGGCAACTGGTCATCTATCTTCCTGACTGGCGTCGGTTCTTTCTTTCTGGTAAAGTACATGCTGCCTGCCAGCCTTTCCATCCGGGGATATGAATTCACAAACATGGATGTGTTCTACGCCATCCTGCTTGGCCTTGTGGTTGGCGCATTGATGAGCATCGTGACGGAGTACTACACTGCCATGGGCAAGAAGCCTGTTAACTCTATTGTTCAGCAGTCTTCTACAGGTCATGCAACCAATATTATCGGTGGCCTTTCTGTTGGCATGGAGTCAACAGTTTTACCTATTCTGATTCTTGCAGCCGGTATTTACGGCTCGTTCTCATTTGCTGGTCTTTATGGAGTAGCCATTGCGGCTGCTGGTATGATGGCCACTACAGCCATGCAGCTTGCCATCGACGCCTTTGGCCCAATTGCGGATAATGCCGGAGGTATCGCTGAAATGAGTGGCCTTCCTAAAGAAGTTCGTGAACGCACCGACAACCTGGACGCAGTTGGTAACACTACCGCAGCAGCGGGAAAAGGTTTTGCTATCGCTTCGGCTGCCCTTACAGCACTTGCCCTCTTTGCAGCATTTGTTGGTGTAGCTGGAATCGACTCAATCGATATTTACAAAGCTGACGTGCTTGCAGGCTTGTTTGTGGGCGGAATGATCCCATTTATATTTTCCTCCCTTGCCATTGCTGCCGTGGGTCGTGCCGCTATGGACATGGTGAACGAAGTGCGTCGTCAGTTCAAGGAAATTCCTGGCATCATGGAGTACAAAGGAAAGCCAGAATATGACAAATGCGTGGCCATTTCAACCAAAGCTTCCATTCGTGAAATGATGCTTCCTGGTGCTATTGCACTGCTGACGCCGATCATCGTTGGTTTCAGCTTTGGCCCTGAAGTACTCGGGGGTACACTAGCCGGTATCACAGTTTCTGGCGTGTTGATGGGGATTTTCCAAAACAACGCCGGTGGTGCATGGGACAACGCCAAAAAGTCGTTCGAAAAGGGTGTTGAAATCAACGGCAAGATGGAGTACAAAGGCTCCGAGCCCCACAAAGCGTCAGTGACTGGCGATACAGTTGGTGATCCTTTCAAAGACACATCCGGACCGTCGATGAACATTCTTATCAAGCTTACATCTATCGTAGCGCTCATCATTGCGCCACATATTTCCGAAAAACCTCACACAGCGTCGATAGACCAGCAGCTCAATGAGCAAACTGCAAAAGAGATCAGTGTGAAAGTGGAGAAAGTACTTGAAAAGGTTAAGTAAAACCGAGCCTCGATAAAGCCGTACAAGAAAATTACATGACCCGTGCCTCTTTCTGGTGCGGGTCATTTTTTTGCCTTATTCTGAGTGCTCCCTTGGGAACTTCACCACAATAGTGGTACCCTTGCCAACTTGACTCTTCAGCACGATGGCGGCCCCCAGCCTGTCAGCTATTTTCTTCACAACATACAAACCAAGGCCGTCTCCCTGCGACAACTGACTGCCTTTAAAAAACATATCAAAGCACCTGTCCTGCACATTTTGGGGAATACCCACGCCATTATCTTCTACAGTAAGGTGTACATGATCTTTGGGGCCATTAGTAAAGCTTACAACGAGTACCGGCTCTACTTTTGAGGAAAATATCAAGGCGTTTTCTACGATGTTTGCGAGCACGCTTTCTACCAGGTCTTCGCTGGCATTGAAGCCTAAATCAGGAGCAATACTTACGGTCACTTTTGTACTATAATCAGTCAACCTGTCTTGAAAACCACTCAAAACTTTCTCCACCAGCCTGGCACACGAGTCGCTGTCGAGATGAGTAAATGTTAATTCGGTACTGGAAACATAGCTAATAGCAATTAGCTTCTTAAGCATGCTGTCCATTCCGCTAATGACCTTATCAATCAACCCGTAGAGCTCTCCTACTTTCTCGTCAGTATTTCTGTCCTCAACCAGCTGGACAATCCCTCTTAAAGTCGTCAAAGGGCGTCTCAAATCATGTGAGGCCCGGTAGAGAAAAGTGTCGAGCTCACGGTAAGCTTTTTGCAGGTTAAGGGTCTTCTCCTCAACCAACGTTTCCAGCTTTGAGTTAATCAGATTAATTTGAGCATTTACATTGCTCAGTTCCTTGTTGCGGGACTCGATAAACTTATTCTGCTCATCTACTTTAACTCGCTTTTCTTCCAGTTCCTTATTTTGCGACTTAATTTCATGCAACGCATTCTCCAACGAGGCGCCCATGCTATGAACCTGTGCTCCCAACTCACCCAAATTCTTATTCTTTGAAGCGTCGGAAAAATTAAGGTTAGCGTATTGCTGTAGTGACTTCAATGTTTCGTTGAGGTTATCGCCAACCTTTGCGCTCAGTAGCTCAAGCATATGATTAATGTCGGCCCTCAGCCTTCTTAATCTAGGGTTTGCCGCATGCTCCTTGAGTCTCACGGAAAAAACGCCATTGTTCACCTGTTCAATGAGAAACTGCATTTCCATAATCAGGGCCTGATCTTTTTCAAGATTAGCCTTGATCCTGTCGACCTCCCCATTTATCTCATGGGCCATGTCTCTCATTTCCCTGCTTCCTCTCTCCGATATCTTTTCATAACCAGTTCGGTCGCCATTCAAAAAAAGAAAGAAGTTGATTAGTCCGCTCTTCAGCATCATAAGAGGTGTTATCACCCATCGGGAAGTAATAGCCACTACCAAGACTACGCTTATAATAGCTCCTAAGATGCTCATTATTAGGTTTTTCCACAGCATATTCAGGTACGGAGCCATGAAATCTTCCTTGGGCACTTCAGCAACTACCAGCCAGTCAAATTCCGGTAAAACCCTCGTCATCAACAGAATAGTTTTTCCTTCCCTTTGAAACTCAGCGATTGACACTCTACCGCTGAGTATGTCGTCCGCCACTTTACCCAAGCCTGGCTCATTTTTAATATTTGATCCATTTGACTCAGAACTACTATACCCAATCCTGGTCGTGTCGTTATGAAGTTTGATGGTACCACTGCGGTCGACAATGTAAAGCTGACCAATAGACTGAAGGCTATCATAGGCAATTACTGAACTAAACTTATCAAGCCGCATGGCCACATCAGCCAGCCCCAGCACATTACCGTCATCCCCAATAATCTTGTTGTTGACATAGAAAAGCAATTGTTTGTGCTTCACATATTTGTTAATGTCTATGTTGAATTCCCGAAAATTGTCACTAGTGAGGAATTTCTTAAAAAAAGGATCTGCAGCGTCGGTCAATTTTCTCCGAGGCCAATAATTTGAAATAATAACCGGGTTCTCAACTGGGATAATATGGAGACTAACAATGTTCTCGCTCGATCCAATTTGGTTCAAATACCTTAGAATCTGTATCGTATCTGGTTGTTCGTTTACAAGCCAATCTTTAACAAATGGGCTGTTCGCCAGATATTTTGACACATGAATCGCCTCGCTGACATTCTCCATGAACCGCACAGCCGCATAGTCAACCAAGACAGGAAGCTCGTTTGAAATCACCCGTTCCGTTACCGTCTTTTTGTTTTGATAAAAAGTCCATACACTTAATATAGCACCTACTAACAAAATCAATAGTGATATCAGCACGGTTAGAATAACCTTAAGCCTTTGTTTCCTTAGGAAGGGAAAAAAATTGTAAGAAGGTTCTTTGAAAGAAGACATCTATACTTTACTGATCTGTATAACTTTAAATGTACATGTTTGTTATCGTCATTAGCAACTGACGCTGAAAAAGCCAATTCAACGGTGCTCACTCCACAAACTTTTTCGAACATTAAACTCGGAAAAATAAGTGACTTATAAAGGGAAGATGTTAATCTTGTAGTAATGAAGTATATAAAAAAACTTGTTTTTCCGTGTCTCGCATTGATTCTGGTGCTTTCCTCGTGCAAAGATGAGGAGGATAAGAAGAGCTACCTCACCTTTGACGTGTACAGCCCTGAGCTGGACGTAACCAAGACAATCTGGCTCTATCTTCCTGCCGACTACCAGACAACCGAAAAGGAATATCCGGTTGTTTACTTTCAAGATGCGCAATGGGTTTTTGAAAAACCAGAAGGCTACACACAAGAGATGCATGTGGATGAAAACCTGCGAGCGCTTGAGAAAGAGGGATTTGAAGGAGTGATTGTGGTGGGCATTCAAAGCAATGAGGAGACAAGAGCAGACGAATTTAGCCTCTATGCCAACTCTTCGTTGCGAGCGGGAGGGAAAGGCCAGCAATACCTGGACTTTATGGTTCATACGCTTAAGCCAAACATCGATAGCCTTTATAGAACGAAAAAAGACCGCTCCAACACTGCTATTATGGGTGCAAGCCTCGGAGGTCTTGCAGCGTTTTATGGGCTTACCCAGTATCCTGAGGTATTTGGAAAGGCAGCTCTTTTTTCGGCAGCTCTGCATTTCAACTCCGACTCTGTGTTGTCAAAGGCGAGCCACAAGCTCGTTATGGAAGACGCTCGGGTTTTTGGCGTTGTTGGAAAAAATGAGCTTAATAGCGAAGTGAATTTTCCGGCAGACAATGAGGCGCTTTTCAAAGCACTCACAAAATACATCCCATCTGAAAATGTAAACTTCACTATCCATGAAGATGGCGAACATAAAATTTGGTTTTGGGAAAGGGAATTTCCCAGTGCAGTACTTTTCCTGTTCTAACCCTTCGGATTTTGCTGGATAAACACGGCTAACAGTTTTACTTTCCGGGAAAAACGCCATCAAAACCTCCGTTCAAGATTTCGATATTAAATAATTGTTGAAATTGCATAACATTTGATGCATTTTGGCGCCTCATGAAATTATCGGAGTATCTCCTCACATCCCCCTATTACCTTTTTTGGAAGGTTAAAAAACTATTTGACTCAAGTAACCCTGTCATAGATTTTTACATAGGAGAAATGATGGACTACTTCATTATGGAGCCGGTCATTAGAAAGTTTCCGCAATCCCGAATTGTTGCGAAAAACGCACACATAAAAAAGGAGCTTGAATCTCTCGGGGTAGCAGCCATATCCTGGCCGTCCTTTCCTGATGTCGTTATAATGGCCAGACATGCCATGCACGAATTCCCCATTGACAATGTGATCAAAATAGGCATGGCGCATGGTGTGTACCAGTTCAAAAAGTTCATCAAGGCTAAAAAGTACAACGTTTTTCAGCGTTTTTTTATGACCTCTCAGGAGCACAAGCTGATGGCAGAAAAAATTGGTGTAAAATGCGGGGTGGCTATAGGGTGCCCGAAACTGGACCAAGCTTTTAATGGAGAAATTGACGATACCTATCTTGAGGAACTAAGGAAGTCTTTGCATTTGGATCCAGCAAAACCCACCGTGATGTTCTCCGCCACCTGGGACAAGTCGGGCATGTCGGCTGTCCACCTATGGCATGAAAGGATAGAAGAGCTGAGCGATACCTACAATGTGATGGTGACCCTCCATCCGTTTATGAGCAAACGATACAGGGATAGCATACGTGGCAAAAAGAGCATCGTTTATATTGATAGCTACAATACTGTCCCCTACCTGATGCTGTCTGACGTTCTGGTTTCTGATACCAGTAGCATCATTGGTGAGTATTGTGCCTTCAACAAACCTATTGTCTCCTTCAAGGTAGATACAGGCGCCAGGTTAACAGAAGACATCAAGGAGCTGATAAGCTCCATTAGCATTTCCGTCCAATCATTTGATGAAGCAAAAATTGCCATTGAAGAATCGTTAAATAACGACACCCTTGGAGAGGCTCGGGAAGCAGCCAATAAGAAATTCTTTTATGCGCTCGATGGAAGAGCAGCCGACAGAGCGGCAGAAGAAATTCTAAAAGTGTTGCAAGAAAATAACCTGCACACCGGCACATCATTGGTGCAGGTTTAAGACCGGGCAACAGCCTGTTTACCAATCCAGCCGGTCCCAATTTAATTTACAATACTTTGCCGCTTGCTGTAAATAAACCTCACTTTTTTTAATAGATTCGTTTTGATAGCCAGCATTCATTTTCGACCTCACACACCGTAAAACTTCATTGGAAAACCTTATCAACGACGGAAAGCAGAGGTTTGTCAAAAAAGGCTGGAAGCCATTTGATTTTCAGGTTGATACCTGGCGTGCCTTTCTTCAGGAGAAATCCGGTTTACTCAATGCACCCACCGGAAGTGGCAAAACCTATGCGCTTTGGGTACCGTGCCTGCTTGAGTACATGAGAGAACATCCCGCCGACTATAAGAAACCCAGAAAGAACGGCTTGAGAGTCCTTTGGATCACGCCACTGCGTGCACTGGCGAGAGATATTCAACTAGCCATGGAGGGCATGTGCACCGACTTCGAAATTCCCTGGGAAATCGGCATCCGAACAGGCGACACCAGCACTTCAGATCGGGCAAAACAGAAGAGATCAGCGCCGGAATGCCTGGTCACCACACCCGAGAGTCTCCACCTACTTCTCAGCCAAAAAGAAGCTGTCAATTATTTCAAATCGCTTACCACCATCATCGTCGACGAGTGGCACGAGCTTCTGGGCACTAAAAGAGGGGTTCAAATTGAACTGGCCTTTTCCAGGCTTCGGGCCACCAACCCGGGCAACCTCAAAATATGGGGCGTGTCGGCCACCATTGGCAACCTCGATCAGGCCCGGGAGGTGCTGCTGGGGCCAACGCTATTCCAAGGCAGTGTAGCTATCAAAGCCAATATTCACAAAAAAATAGAAGTGATCTCTGTGCTGCCCGACGAGGCAGAGAAGTTCCCCTGGGGAGGGCACCTCGGTGTAAAAATGATGGACAAAGTGCTGCCAATCATCGAAAATAGCAAAACCACGCTACTTTTCACCAACACCCGCTCTCAAACAGAGATTTGGTACCAACAGATTTTGCACGCAGCCCCACACCTTTCCGGTGCCATGGCTATGCACCATGGCAGCATGGACAACAATGTGAGGAAATGGGTTGAAGAGGCTTTGCATGCAGGCAAGCTGCAATTGGTAGTCTGCACCAGCAGCCTTGACCTTGGCGTCGACTTCAGACCGGTAGATACCGTCATTCAGGTCGGAGGGCCCAAGGGTGTCGCCCGCTTCATGCAGAGAGCGGGCAGAAGTGGTCACCAGCCTGGCGCTACAAGTAAGATTTACTTTGTGCCTACCCATTCATTAGAGTTGATCGAAGGTGCCGCCCTTCGCTCAGCCATTGACAAAGACTACTATGAAAGCAGAAAACCGCTGGAAAAGTGCATGGATGTGCTGGTACAATACCTGGTAACACTTGCCGTGGGTGAGGGCTTTATACCCGACATCATTCTTAACGAAGTAAAGCAAACCTATTGCTTTAGCACCCTCAGCCAGGAAGAGTGGCAATGGGCATTGCAATTTATTACCACTGGTGGCAGCAGCCTCGGTGAATACGATGAGTTTTCGAAGGTCGAAATAATTGATGGGGTTTATCGGGTAACCGACAGGCGAAAGTCTACCATGCACAGGTTGTCCATCGGCACCATCGTTGGCGACCCATCCCTCAGGGTCAAATACCTGACGGGTGGCAATATTGGCACTGTGGAAGAAAGCTTTGCTTCGAAGCTCACAAGAGGTGATGTATTCTGGTTTGCTGGCCGCAATCTTGAATTCATCATGATCAAAGACATGACGGTGCTTGTAAGAAAAGCGAAGAAAAAACGTGGGCTGATACCCCGTTGGGGCGGTGGGAGAATGCCCCTCTCCTCTCAACTGTCCATCCTCATCCGCCAAAAATTGGAGCAAGCGGCCCTTGGCGACTTCAGCGATATAGAACTGGAAACTATCCGGCCTATCATCGAACTGCAGCAACGGTGGTCGATAGTGCCTGACGCCGGCAAGCTCCTCATCGAGAAAGTCGAAAGCCGTTTCGGGCACCACCTTTTCATTTATCCTTTCGAAGGTAGGTTTGTACACGAGGTGCTCGGAGGTCTTGTCGCCTACAGAATTGGTAAACTTGCCCCGATCTCTTTTTCCATTGCCATGAACGACTACGGTTTCGAATTGCTGACTGACGAACCAATTCCCATTGAGGAGGCACTGGAGCTGGACCTTTTTTCCACCACCAAACTATTGGAAGACATTCACCACAGCATCAACGAGTCGGAAATGGCCCGCCGACGGTTCCGGGATATTGCTTCCATCGCTGGCCTTGTTTTTCATGGCTTCCCTGGAAAAACGATCTCCAACAAACACTTGCAAGCCAACTCGCAGATCATCTACAAGGTTTTTGAGGACTACGACAAGGAAAACCTACTTCTCAAGCAGGCGATGGATGAAGTGATCACCCTTCAAATGGAGCAAAGCAGACTGCTGGAGGCCGTAGACAGAATCAACTCCCAGCAAATCACCCTGATGTACCCTCCCCGGCCAAGCCCCTTTGCCTTTCCTATCATGGTAGAGTCGCTAAGGGAAAGGCTCACTACTGAAAGTATTGAGGACAGGGTGATAAAACTACAGCAACAGCTGGAGAAATTTGCCGACAGCCAGGGCTAGCAGATTGCTTATTTTTGTTCTACTTCCCTATATTTAAGCAAACATCATCACTCATTATGCGAATCCTTTTCTTTATTGCCCTTTTGCTTTGTTCCTGCCTCTCTCAGGCGCAGTCAATAACGGGCCAGTGGGTAACCATTGACGACAACACAGGCAAAAAGCGATCAATAGTGGAAATATATGAGAGCGAGGGAAAGTATTTCGGTAAAATCATTAAGCTTTTCAGGGAACCCGGTGAAGAACAAGACCCTGTGTGTGACGAATGTGAAGACTACCGAAAGGGCAAAAAAATAATAGGAATGAATATCATCACCGATATGAAAAAAGATGGAAGTGAGTTGGACGGTGGTGAAATAATGGATCCTGAAAATGGGAACATCTACAAATGTAAAATATGGAGAGAGGGCAATGAACTAAAAGTCAGAGGCTATCTCTACTTTCTCTACAGAACCCAAACGTGGCTGCCACAGGAATAAACAATACGTGAAGGATTCATTGGAGTTCACCCTGCTTGAACAATCGCTGGTACTGTCTATTCATAAATCCATCTTTTGGAAAGAGCAGGAGTGCCTGATTGTCTCCGATCTGCATCTCGGCAAGGCGGGGCACTTCCGAAAAGCAGGCATCCCCATCTCATCCAAAGTTCACGTTGAGGATCTCGACAGGCTTGATCTCCTGCTGAACACGTATCAACCAAAGCGACTGGTCATGCTGGGAGATCTTTTTCACAGCGACAAAAACAATGAGTGGGAAGCATTCACCATTTGGCGAAATCAATATGAAGCGCTGGAGGTTACCCTTACAATGGGCAATCATGACATTATTGCAACCAGCAACTACAGGAAAATTAATGTTGATGCTGTAGATGAACTTACTTTGGGCCCCTTTTTCATGAGTCACCACCCGACTGAAAACAGCTTCGGGTACAACCTTGCCGGTCACCTCCACCCCGGCATAAGCCTGCAGGGAAAGGCAAGACAGGGTGTGCGCATCCCTTGTTTTTATTTTGGCCAGAAAGGGGCTCTGTTGCCAGCATTCGGTAATTTTACAGGGTACGTTGCCATTTCCCCTGGCAAACAAGACAAAGTTTTTGCTGTAACTCCCACTTCCATCATCACCATTCAATGAAAAGCATTAATTTACATTTTATAACTTTACAATTTCTTAATATAAACCTGGGGGGTTACTTGACCAGCTATTTCAGTATTAAAGCAAAAGCCGCCAATGAAAGATGACGAGATTCTTGCAAAAATAAGCAAGGGTGACGAGACGGCTCTGGACTACTTGTACAGGAAGTATTACAGGATGATGACGAAGATCGTCTTGTCCAACAATGGTACAGAGGAAGAGGCGAAGGATGTATTTCAGGAGGCTTTGATCGTTTTTTGGCAAAAGGCTGTGAGTGGAAATCTTGTGATGACCTCCAAAATCAGTACTTTTTTGTACAGCATCTGTCTCAATCAATGGAGAAAAGAGCTGGACAGGAAAAGTCGGCTTTCAAGTGAAGAGAAAGATGGAGAGGAATTTCAGGAGCATGACGCAGAAGAAAAGGCACGTATTATCCAGGAATGCATTGGCGATCTTGGGGATATTTGCAAAAAGCTGCTAACTTATTATTATTTCGACGGAATGTCGATGAATGATATAGCAGAGAAACTTCAGTTTGCAAACACAGACACAGCAAAGACCAAAAAGTACAAATGCATGAAACGACTTGATCTGTTGATCAGAAGTAGGTATAAAGAAGAAGACTTTCTCGACTAAGAATGAGTAACACGGACTTTAAAGAACTTATTGAGCAGTACCTGACAGGAACCATCTCCGATGGCAACAAAGCTGTCCTGGAATCAAAACTTGCCTCAGATGTCTCGCTTAGAGCTGAAATGAAAACTCAGAGCGACATGGTTTCCGGTTTGAAAGAATTCCGTAAGGCCGAACTAAAGACCAGGCTGGACAATGTTCCGTTAGAAGTTGGCGTGTTGGGCACCCTTGGCCAATCCGCAGTGGTAAAAGTGGCGGCAACTGTAGGCACGGCCATCCTGCTGGTGGGGGGCATGTACTACTTTAGTGAAGAGGCTGCGAACCCTGCTCCTGAGATTGGGCAAATGAACCCAATCACTTCTGTCGAGCAAGATAAACCCGCCCCTGACATTGCACTCAAAGAGCTTCCTTCCGTTGAAACGCCGACCAAGCCCGTTGAACATAAGCAGCAGCTTGCATCCGTTACTTCAAGCTCCAGTGCAACAGCGGCTGAAGATATAGCGGATGTTGCGTTACCTGTCACCGAAGAAATTACTCCTACATTTAAAAAACCAACAGTTGCTGAGTTTGAAACTGATGAGGAGTTTGAGGTAGAAGCAGTTGGCAAAGAAGATGCTCTGGCTGAAAGTGACCCTATTGAAATTAACAAGCCAATAGATATTGAGGTCAAATCTGAGGCTGGCAACAGCAACAAGCTGCAATACCAATTCTACGAAGAAAGGCTGTACCTGTATGGCAACTTCGAGGAAATTCCTTACGAAATATTGGAGATCAATAGCAAGGACGGTAAACGGATTTACCTCTTCCATCAGGACGTTTACTACAAGCTAAGCTACCCAACCAAGAAGATTAGTACACTTGAAAAAGTTACCAACGAAGATCTTCTCAGCGAGTTGAAGATTTTCAGAGACAACAAGGCGCTTAATTAAAGCGCCTTTTTATTTCCCTTCCTGCCCTATAAGTAGCTGCAAATTACTATTTTTGGCTTTTCCCCGGTAAAGCTCAAATGGCTACATACGAGAAGAAAGTCAGAAAAAAGAAAAAACTAGGCAGCTACCCTTTCGTAAGCGTGGTATTCAGCATATCTCTTGCCTTGTTTGTCCTGGGCCTGTTCGGTGTCTTTTTCCTGCTAACAAACAACCTTACCCGCTTCATTCAGGACAATATTGAGGTGCAGGTTTACCTGAACAAAAACGTCACTGAATCAGAAAAAATACAGCTACAGAAAACGCTCGCCGATAAAGACTATGTAGCCAAAAAAGAAGGGAGCCAGGTAGTTTTAATCTCCAAAGAAGAAGCCGCCAAAGAATTTATTAAAGAAACCGGCGAAGATTTCACCCAATTCATTGGAGACAACCCACTCAGAGACTTGATTATCCTCAAGATAACTCCTGATTACCAGTCCACTGAAAAGCTCACCCAGATAAAAAGTGAATTGGAAAGCATAAGGGGAGTATTTGAGGTCGTTTATCTCGACAACCTCGTTGAAAGCATCAACAAAAACCTGACAAAGATCGGCCTGGTGCTCATTGGCTTCTCGGCTATCCTATTGCTGGTCGTTGTCATTCTGATTAACAATACTATTAAGCTGGCACTTTTCTCGCAGCGCTTCCTCATCAGAAGCATGCAACTGGTGGGTGCTACTGCCGGCTTTATTCAAAAGCCGTTTCTTATGAGAGCCACGTTCTATGGCTTGCTATCTGCAATTATTGCCAGTGCTGGGCTTTTTGTGCTTTTGAAATATGCCAATTCAAAAATCGAAAATCTGGCAGATTTGCAACGAACCGACGAGCTACTTATCCTTTTCGGCAGCCTGCTGCTGGTAGGCATGCTGGTAGGTTTCGGCAGCACTTACAGAGCTATCAACAAATATCTGAAAATGTCTTTGGACGAATTATATTGAAGAAATGAGCAACAAAGAAAAATTTCCATTCCAGAAGATAAACTACATCATCATGATTGCCGGGGTGTTAGTACTGTGCCTTGGATTTATCATCATGACACTCGATACTGAGCCTTATGGTTTCGGATTTGCCGGGTTAACGCTGGGCCCCCTTACCGTGCTCGCTGGCTTCATCATCGAATTTTTTGCGATTTTTTATCAGCCCAAAGAGAGTAAATGAACATATGGGAAGCCATTGTCCTTGGCCTAGTTCAGGGACTGACCGAGTTTTTACCGGTTAGCAGCAGCGGCCATATTGAAATCGGAACGGCCATCTTCGGCATTCAGTCTGAAGACAACCTCCTGTTCTCCATTGTAGTGCACGCAGCGACAGCATTGAGCACGGTTGTCATTTACAGAAAGGACATTCTGCAACTCATCGTAGAGTTATTTAAGTTTCAATGGAACGACTCCACCAAATTCGTTTTTCAAATAGCCTTATCCATCATTCCGGTAGGTATTGTGGGTGTTTTTTTTGAAGATCAGGTCGAATCTTTCTTTGGCGGACGAATCATGCTGGTGGGGTCTATGCTGATAGTAACAGCCGCACTACTGGCATTCACCCACTTTAAAAAGAGCAATGAGGGAGAGCTAACTTTTCCCAAGGCATTCGTTATAGGTATCGCTCAGGCCATTGCTATCCTTCCTGGCATTTCAAGATCTGGTGCTACTATTTCCACCGGACTGCTGCTGGGTATCAAAAAAGATGTTGTAACCAGGTTCAGCTTCCTTATGGTGTTGGTACCAATCCTAGGGGCTGCTTTTCTTAAACTGCTTGATTTCTTGAAGACGCCAGAAATTGCCAGTCAGGTAAGTGCCACTGCCTTATCACTAGGTTTCCTGGCTGCATTTGTTTCAGGCATGGCCGCCTGCCAGTGGATGATTAGCATAGTAAGGAAAGGCAAACTGATCTACTTCGCTGTTTACTGCCTTATTGTAGGCCTCATTGCCATATTTGTTAGCCTGTGAGAGGAAAGAAGCGCTACGACTTTGAGGCTGGAGAGACCATCGGCATAGATAAGCCCAAAGAATGGACCTCTTTTGATGTGGTGAAGAAAGTCCGTAACACAATAAGGATAAAGAAAGTGGGCCATGCAGGAACGCTTGATCCTTTGGCGACAGGCCTGCTGATCATCTGCACGGGCAAAGCGACCAAAACCATCAATCAGATCCAGGAACAAAGAAAGAAGTACACCTGCACGCTGGTGCTGGGCAAAACCACCCCAAGCGTCGATTTGGAAACCGCTTTTGACAGTGAAACCGACACCCAACATCTGTCGGCAGACCAGATAGCAGAAGTCCTTTACAGTTTTCAAGGCGCTATTCAACAGGTACCGCCGGTCTATTCCGCCATCAAGGTGGATGGAAAAAGGGCTTACGAAAGTGCCCGAAAAAATGAAACACTTGAACTGAAAGCACGTGAAGTAACTATTTACTCGCTGCAGGTATTGAATATGAACCTTCCCGAAGTGGAGTTTGTAGTGGAATGCTCAAAGGGCACCTATATCCGAAGTCTTGTGAGAGACATAGGTGAAAAACTTGGTGTCGGCGCCTACATGTCGGCCCTTCGCAGGAACTCTATCGGTGATTATCAGGTTGAAGATGCCTTTACTATAGAAGAGTTCACCAGTATTTTTACATCAAAGCCAGGAAATGAAAGTAGTTGAGGGAATTGCAAGGCTTGATCATGATGGCTACATGGTTGTTACCGCCGGCACTTTCGATGGCGTACATGTAGGACATAAGGCAATTTTGCAACAGGTGTGCGAACAAGCGAGAGTCCACAATGGAAAATCTGTTGTTATCACCTTTTGGCCCCATCCAAAATTCATATTAGGAGATGCATCCACACTCAAACTTCTTTCGACCTGGAAAGAAAAAGAGGAGTTATTCAGGAAATCAGGCATTGATTTTCTTGTGAAGATTCCATTCACTAAAGAATTCTCAGAACTGAGCGGCGATGCCTTTATCAGACAAGTGCTGGTAGATGCGCTCGGCACCAAAAAACTCATCATTGGCTACGACCACAAGTTTGGAAAAAACCGTGAAGGAAGCTTCGAGTACCTGCAGGAAAATGCTTCTCAATACGGCTTTGAAGTCGAAGAAATACCCCGTCAGGACATTGACCATATTGGCATAAGCTCGACCAAGGTTCGCAAGGCGCTCATGGAAGGCAATATTGAACATGCCAACGAGTTTCTTGGTTATCACTATATGCTGGAAGGCGAAGTGGTGAAGGGCGACAAGATTGGGACAGGTTTGGGCTTCCCCACTGCCAATTTACACATTGAAGAAAGTTTCAAACTGATCCCTGCCGATGGCATTTATGCGGTGACGGTTGATTTCAAAGGAAAGAGTTTTGGTGGAATGCTCTACATAGGCAACAGACCCACACTAAAGGCGTCACCCAAAACTATTGAGGTAAATATTTTTAACTTTGACCAGTCAATCTACGGTGAAAGAATTCGGGTGAACTTTGTGGCGCTTTTGAGAAAAGACCAACGGTTCGACAGTCTGGAAACGCTCAAACAGCAATTGATCATCGACAGAGAGCAGGCAATTAGCGTATTGAAACAGCTTAAATAATGCGTTTATGATTAGCAAAGTTGTGAAAAATGCCGAAGAAGCAGTGGCCGACATCCACGATGGATCGGTATTGATGCTTGGGGGCTTCGGACTCTGCGGCATCCCCGAAAATTGCATATCTGCTTTGCTTTCAAGCGGCGTGAAAAACCTGACGTGCATTTCGAACAATGCCGGTGTGGATGACTTTGGCATCGGCCTGCTGCTAAAAACCAGACAAGTGAAAAAGATGATTTCCTCCTATGTAGGAGAAAATGCAGAGTTTGAGCGGCAGCTGCTGAGCGGTGAGCTGGAGGTAGACCTGGTTCCTCAGGGTACGCTGGCCGAAAGAATAAGGGCGGGCGGCGCTGGCATCCCAGCCTTCTTCACCCCTGCTGGTTACGGCACCGAAGTGGCCGAGGGTAAAGAAGTAAGGGAATTTGATGGAAAAAAATATTTGCTAGAAGCCTGGTTGAAGGCGGACTTTTCGCTGGTAAAAGCCTGGAAGGGAGACACTGCCGGGAACCTGGTTTTTAAAGGGACAGCCAGGAATTTTAACCCTATGATGGCCACAGCTGGCCGGATTACAATTGCTGAAGTAGAAGAGCTGGTGCCTGCCGGCACACTCAACCCCAACGACATTCATACACCGGGCGTATTCGTTCAACGAATTTTCCAGGGGGTAAACTACGAAAAGCGCATCGAGCAAAGAACAATTCGCCAGGCATAATGGCAGCTATTTAAATATTCAACCAATGGGATTAGACAAAATAGCCATCGCCAAAAGAATAGCCCAGGAGGTAAAGGACGGCATGTACATCAACCTGGGCATAGGCATACCTACTCTGGTGGCCAACTACCTGCCTGACGGCATCGACGTGGTGCTGCAGTCGGAAAATGGCTTACTGGGCATAGGCCCCTTCCCTACTGAGGAGGAAGTAGATGCTGACCTGATCAATGCCGGTAAGCAAACGGTGTCTATGATACCCGGCTCGTCGCTTTTCAGCTCGGCCGACAGCTTTGCCATGATCCGTGGGGGGCATATACATTTGACCATTTTGGGTGCCATGGAGGTATCGGAAAATGGCGATATCGCCAATTGGAAAATCCCTGGTAAGATGGTGAAAGGCATGGGTGGAGCGATGGACCTGGTGGCTTCTGCAGACAACATCATAGTGGCCATGCAGCACAAAAGCAAAGACGGCCAATCGAAGTTATTAAAAGAGTGTACACTACCTTTGACGGGCATTCGGTGCGTGAAGAAAATAGTGAGCGACCTCGCCGTGCTCGAAGTGCTATCGGAAGGCGGGTTCAAGCTGCTCGAAAGAGCTCCCGGCGTAAGTGTGGAAGAAATAAAAGCTTCCACAGCTGGCAAGCTTATTGTGGAAGGTGAGATTCCTGAAATGAGGATTAATTAAACATAACATAAATGAAAATTCTTAAAAGCTTTTGGATTGCAGGTCTTCTTTTAGCCGTCGTTTCCTGTAAAAAAGATGATGACGATGGTGGTGGGTTGCCTGTCTTTTTCTCTTTGCAAAATGATATTGATCTGGGTAAGCAGGTGAGTGATGAGATTGCTGCCAATCCTACGGAATATCCGGTTCTGGACGAAACAGAGTATGCCGAAGCGTATGCCTACCTTCAGGGAATAACGGACGAAATCCTGAACAGCGGCAAGATTGAGTACAGAGATGAATTTGCATGGAAAATTCATATTATCCATGATGACGAAGTGCTCAATGCATTTGCAACGCCTGGTGGTTATATTTATGTATACACAGGTTTGATCAAATACCTTGACCAGGAAGACGACTTAGCTGGCGTAATGGGTCATGAGCTTGCGCACGCTGACAGAAGGCACAGTATGCAGCAAATGCAGAAGGCATATGGTCTTCAGCTCGTGCTCAACGTTATCCTTGGGCAAAACCCTTCAAAGCTGGCAGAAATTGCTGGCGCTGTTGCCGGAAATGCAACCACCCTGGCATTTAGCCGTGACAACGAATCGGAGGCTGACGAGTATTCTGTCATTTACCTGGCTGAAGGCAAATATGCCTGCAATGGCGCTTACAGCTTTTTCCAAAAGCTGCTCGACAGCAATCAGGCAGGAAAAACACCGAAATTCCTAAGCACACACCCGGATCCAGCATCAAGGGTGGAAGATATTAACGCCAAGGCAACTGAGCTGGGCTGCGACACCACTCCTCTTGCGCCAGCCTCTTACGAGGACTTTAAGAATAGTTTACCTGAATAATAAAGCATTAATGAACAAGTCAGAAATACGTTTTACAGTTGAAATGGACGAAAACAGGGTCCCGGAAAAGATAGTCTGGGATGCCGACGAAAAGGCGGGTGAAGAGCTCAGCGAAACCAATGCAATTGCGTTGGCCTTGTGGGATGCTGATCAAAAAAACACGCTCCGTATCGACTTGTGGACAAAAGATATGGAAGTGCCTGATATGAAACGTTTCTACATAGACTGCATCGGCGGCATGGCGCAGAGCGTGCTCAATGCCACCGGAGACGAGTTTATGTCGCAAGAAATGAATGCACTATGTGACAAACTGGTCACCTACCTGCAAAAAGAAGGGGAGCAATAAGCTCTCCTTCTTTTTTGCGAATAAACCTTACCCGATCCAGCGTTTCGCCCTTTCTTCCCTCCCATTTGATGCCTATGACCTACCCATCAGACCAACTTTGCAATGGTGGATATTGCCTGGCAACTCCATTCAATGCGGCACCCGTCAACAGAATAATGGCCCCCTGTGTTTGGCCCGGCAGCATTTCGTGACAATTTTTAACAACTCCGTACCATTCAACCGGTGAAATAGCATTTTAAAAAATTACAATTTCACTATTCTAATATGGGGTCTACTTTTATCGGATAGTTAATAGCACTGTCAGGCACATGAATTTGCCAGTTGGACAATAGATACATCATATACTCAAAAGTGTACTAGCAAATAGCTTTGAAACAACAGTTTGGAACGACAGTTATCAAAGTTTTGATGCACTTATTTCCTGTTTCTGTACTGTTAGCAATACTAATTAGATGTTAAGAACTCTTACCATTACGTTCCTATTATTTTCGCTTCTCAGAGTCCATGGGCAAGCTGTCACCATTTCGGGAACTGTGAAGGGAGCCAACGATTACTTAGGTCTCCCCGGTGCTACCGTACTGGGTGAAAAACTAAGCTCTCCTCCTGCCTCTTTGGGTGTGGTCACTGATCTTGAGGGAAAATTCAAGCTTGAGAAGGTGGAGCCGGGCAGCTACCGTTTTCAGTTTCAATATATCGGATATCAGACGGTGACAAAAAATGTAACTGTCGGCATAAAGGACATTTCCTTTGGAGACATTCTACTGGAAGAAGAGACCAAGACGCTTGAAGAAGTAAAAGTTACTGCCCAGGCTATGATGAGTGAGCAGAAAGGAGATACCTCTGTTTTCAACGCACTGGCTTTCAAAACAGTACCCGATGCCAGTGCCGAAGACCTGGTGCAAAAGATGCCGGGCATTGCGATGGTGGATGGCGTAATACAAGCCCAGGGCGAAAACGTTCAGCGAATTCTTATCGACGGAAAGCCTTTTTTCGGCGGCGATGTGCAGGCTGCTTTGCAGAGCCTACCCGCTACTGTGATTGAAAGCATTCAGGTGTTTGACAAAAAGAGCGACCAGAGCGAGCTAACCGGGTTTGACGACGGTGAAAGAATAAAGACGATTAATATCATCACAAAGCCCAATCGCAGAAGAGGGCAGTTTGGAAAAACTTCGGTAGGAGCTGGAACTGATCAACGTTATATGGCAGGCGCTAACCTCAATATGTTCAATGGCGACCGTCGGGTTACTATATCAGGCCTTAGCAACAACATCAATATTCTCAACTACTCGGCAAGCCCCAATGCAAGTGCCGACAGCAGAACCCAGGATGGCATCATCAACAACAACGCCATTGCAGTAAACTTTGCTGACACCTGGGCAAAGTCGCTGGAGGTAAGTGGCAGCTACTTGTACAACCACAGGCAGGATGAAACCACCCAAACCAGGTTCAGAGAATATGTGCTCCCGTCCGACTCAGGGCAGGTTTACTCAGAAAGCAGCTACAACAATGCCACTAACGCCGAACACAGGGTGTTTATGAAAGTCGACTACAAGATCAACGACAACAACAGGATCATTTGGCGGCCATCAGCTTCCTTCGGCAATAACATCCGCAATTCCAACTTCCTCGGTCGCACAACCTCGGATTTTGGCCCGGTGAACCAAACCGAAAACAGCTCGTCGTTCGATCTCTTTGATTTGGACTACTTCAATAACCTGATGTACAACCATCAATTTGAAAAAAAGGGGCGTGCATTCACGATCAACCTCCGAAACGGCTTTCACGTCAATACCGACGACAGGTACAGGCTGGCCGAAAATATCTTCTATCAATCGGCTGACAGCAGTCAATTGCTCAAGCAAAATATTGAGTGGAACCGAAAAGGACACGACTGGAGGGTCAACGCTTCCTATACTGAGCCCGTGGGTGCCAACGGACGAATTGAACTGGAGCATACAATGGGCGACAGAATCAATGACTCTGACAGAAGACTGTACGACTTTTCGGAGCAGTTCGATGACTACACCCTACTCGATGAGGCGTTGAGCAACACCTTCGACAACAGCTACTTTACACAGGAAACAGAGCTGGGTTACCAATACACACTAAAAAAACTTACTGCGCAGGTAGAGGTGGAATATCAGGACGCCAAACTGAAAAATGACCAGCAGTTTCCAAGGGAATACACACTCAATCGGCGCTTTAATAGCGTGTTACCGTCGTCCCGGTTTCGCTACAAGTTTACCGACAATACCAATATCGAACTAGATTACCGCACCTGGACCAGAGAGCCACAAATAGGACAGCTGCAGGACGTAATTGACAACTCAAATCCGCTTCAGCTTCGCACGGGAAATGTGGATCTTAACCAAACATATACCAATAGAATCAGAACCCGTATAAGGTCAAACAACCCCGAAACAAATAGGTCAATGTTTGTTTATGCCCACACCGAGCTCACCAGCAACTACATTGGAACGAGCACCTTTATTGCCGAAGAACAGACAACAGTTGGACAAGGAGTGGTACTTGAAAAAGGCTCTCAGCTAATAAGCCCGGTTAACCTGGGTGGATACAAGGAATTCAGGTCATACCTGAGTTATGGCCAACCCTTCTCGTTGATCAAATCAAATGTCAATTTCAACGGTGGTGTTAACTACACAAGCAGACCTGGCCTCATCAACGACGAGCTCAACCTGGCCAACTCATGGAACTACAGGCTTGGTGTTTCTCTAAGCAGCAACATCAGTGAGAATATTGATTTCAGAGTAGCCACGTGGTCGAGATACAACGTGGTGGAAAACAGCCTGCGGCCTGCACTAAACAACAACTTCTTTAATCAGACTACCCGGATCAACTACAACATGATCTTTGGAAACGGCTTCACATTCAGAACAGACGTAAGGCATCAAATCAATGCCGGGCTTTCTGCGGGTTTCGACAATAGTTTCACTCTTTGGAACATGAGTGTGGGTAAGAAGTTGTTCAAAAACAAGCTTGGCGAAGTGAGTATGAATGTGTACGACATCCTGAAACAGAACAATAATATCCGGAGAAACATATCTGAAATTTACATTGAGGACACCCAGTCGAATGTGCTTAACCGGTATGTGATGCTCTCTTTTACCTACAATTTCAGGCATTTCTCAGTGGGAGCCAGCCAGGAAGACTTCGAGGAGATCAAAACCAACTAGGCAAAATAACGGAGAACCGAAAGAGGCTAAAGGCTTTGGAACCTTAAAAGCACTTCTTCCTTGTAGCTCCGACTGATGGGGATTTCTTTGCCTGCAACATTAACATGCTCATTGGTGAACGACTTTATCTGTGCACTGTTGATCACGAACGAGCGGTGCGTTCTGATAAAACTGCCAGGCAGGCTTTCCTCAATATGACTGATTCTTTCTTTGGTGATGATAGTCTCGTCAGCCGTGAAAATCTTGATATAGTCGCTATAGCTTTCAATGTAAAGAATGTCGTCTAACACAATTTTCACAGTTTTTCTATCTGATTTTACCAATATTGAGGCTGGCACTTGAGTGGCTGCCGTGTGTACTTTTGTGTTGACTTCCATCAACTGATAAAACTTATCTATCGCCTTCATGAATCGCTCCAGAGAAACGGGCTTGAGCAGATAATCCACCACATCCAGGTCAAACCCGTCAATGGCATATTCCCGGTAGGCGGTCACCAAAATGACCTTCGGTCGGTGCTGAAGGGCCTTCAGGAAATCGAGGCCTGTGAGCTTAGGCATTTGAATATCGAGAAAAATGAGGTCGATGGAATGGCTGCGCAAAAGCTGAAATGCCTCCGTGGCCGTGCGGCACTCAGCCACGATTTCGAAGCCACCCATTTGCAGCAAGTAGCCTCTGATCACCCGAATGGCAATCGGCTCATCGTCGACAATAATACATTTACGAGTCGCTTCCGGCATCATCTTTTGGCTTTAAGTCTAACTCCAGGTTTACTATAAAGTGCCGCTCATCATTTTCAATCGTGAGCTTGTGCCTGCCTGGGTACAGCAACTCCAAACGTTTCCTCACATTTGACAGCCCCACCCCGCCAAGCTGCCCCGCCTCCTTTTCAGCTTTCGAGAATGAATTGGTCACTGTGAGGTAGAGCCGCTCGCCTTTAGTTTGGATTGAAATGGATAGAAAAAGCTGCTGATCATCCTGCATAAAACCATGCTTGAATGCGTTTTCTACGAACGGAAATAGAAGAAAAGGTGCGATACTACAATCATTCCCGTTTGCCTGAATATCCAGCTCAAGCCGAAGCCTTTCTTCAAACCGGAGCTCCTCAAGCGCAATGTAATCTCTTATTAATTTGATCTCGTCGGCCAGCGGTACCAATGACTTATTGCTTCTGTACAAAAGAAAGTCGAGCAGTTCAGAAAGCCGCAAGATACTATCAGGGAGCACGTCGGACTTCTCCAGCGCCAAACCGTAGAGATTGTTGAGGGTATTGAACAGAAAATGGGGATGTATTTGACCCTTGAGCAGTTGCAGCTCTGCTTCTTTGAGTTTAAGGGCTGCTTCGAGACTGGCACTTTTCAGTTCGGCCCTCTCCCGCTCGGCTTTCATCCAAAGTCGCAGCAGCTTAAGAGCAACTCCCAGCAGCACGATGGAATAAAGGCCCACGGGCTGAAATATGAAATCGCCTGCTACAGGCCCTAGTTTCTCATAGTTGTATTCGGCGATGGAGATATAAGTGAGGGCAATAACCCACATCTGGAAATACATCGACACAATAAGTGTATACACGAAATACAATATGAACTTACCATAGTTTCTCGTCAGAAGGTACTTAGGCACAAGGCTGTAATTAATGAAATAAGTGGTGCCCATTGCCACCGGCAACATGAGGCACGCAAAGCGCAGAGAGAAGCCATAGTCGCTACTTATCCTGGCAAAAAAAACCATGAGGAAAGCAAGGGACAGCCACCAGAAGACCACGTGGGCCAGCACCCTCCCTCCTTTTGAATAGACCAACTTGTTGAGATAATCGCTTATCATTGCTGCAAAATGCCGATAAATTCTAAATCATACAGTGAAAGTCGACGAAATGCCATTTTCAGCAGGTATTCTACCAAAAATGTAGAATCCCTCCGAAAATTGGTTGTCCACCGATGTTGACAGCAACTCCGTCTACTTTGTCCATTTTGCCTGGCTAAAAGCCGTATGATTGCCCTGGATGTTTTTTAAACCCTTAAATCTTTACAACTATGTTTGAATTATTTTGGATGGGCGGAATAGAATTCATGTCAATTCTTACGCTAATGTTTCTTGCTGCATTGATCTTCAGCGGGCTTTCTGCCTCAGATATCTTCTCCAAAGGGTTGAAAGGTGACGAAGTCAAAAGAAGACTGGACTATGTAAAGTTCTTTGGACTGCTGGCCCTGGTCACTGGAGTGCTTGGTCAACTCATTGGAATGTTCATGGCCTTCCAGGCAATTGAGCAAATTGGGGAGGTGTCGCAAGCGATGCTAGCTGGTGGGCTGAAGGTGTCAAGCATCACCAGCATCTACGGCATGCTCATTTTCGTTGTCACCAGGCTTATCTGGTTTGGCCTGCACTACAAAGCCAATAAATAGCAGCGGGTTCCATTTTCCCCTGCAATGCAAGCGGGCTACCCATCGTCCAAGCAACTCCACTATTATGTAGGGCAGTTCCGCACGGCAGCATAAAAGTTTGTTTAATAGTTGTTTGGAAAAAGAGGCTTCACTTATGGGGTCTCTTTTTGTAATAATATAACTATTTCAATGATTCATTGACTTATTTAAATGAATCGACATTTTTTTGAACGATCGCTGCCCATATCACCTTGTCTTTAGAGATGCATCGAAGTATCGCAGGACGTGTATGCCTAAATCTGATGGCCGACCGGCTACTCTCCACTAACGGGTTCCCTCTGTCCTCTTCGCATCTTCAATAGATTTCTCACCTTTAAAACCAATATAGATATGGCAAAATGTTTCGCATTAATGGGCTGGAGTTTGCCCGTGATAGAAAGCATGCAAAAACTTGGTAAGCCTTATGTAGTCGTTTCGTTTCCAGACTTCGCACCATATGCAGCCGAACATAATATTCCCTTTGTTCCCTACCAGCTGGATGAATGGAGCGACACCTCCAATTCCCTGGACCTGGTTGAAAAGCTAAAGCCTTATAACGCTGACGTGGCTGTGCCCCTTTACGAGGAAACGGTGGAATGGGCCGGAGCGCTCAATTCAATTTACAGAAATGACCCACGAGTACTTAACCGGGCTTTTCTTTTTCGAAACAAGGCGATCATGAAGCGGAAAGCCCTCATTGGAGGACTGCGTGTCGGGCTGTTTGAAGAGGTGTATAGCAAAGACGGTGTAAAAGCCTTTATGAAACGCCTGAATGAAGCCAATCTGCAACTGCAAGGTGAAGAGGATAGCTGGGTGCATATCAAGCCCTTTGCTTCGGCCGGCACTGTTGGTCATCGCCTGCTGAAATCGATGGCTCAAATAGACGAAGAATGCGAGGATAGTGATTTCCCATGTCTTGCTGAGAGTCATCTGCCAGGCAGGGAGTTTTCCTGTGAGGCATTTATCCATAAAGGCAAAATCAGGTTCCTCAATATCACCGAATACGTGAAACTGGGGTATTCTAATTTCATTCCCGAAGGCAACTATCTGGAAACAAAGCGTGAATTGATCCACAAGCAGGTGCAGAAAATGGTCGATATTTTCGGTATTGAATTTGGCATGGTGCACCCCGAATGGTTCCTTACTGAAAACGACGAACTGAATTTTGGAGAAACTGCCTGCAGAATTCCCGGCGGGCACATCCTTGAGCTTTGCTCTAAATCATACGAGTTCGATGCGCTTGCTGCGTTTGTCGTGTCTCACGACCCCAATGCAACCGAGGAAGAGCTGGATGCAATTTTCCCTCCGAAGGGCTTCAAACCGAAATATTACCATGGCAACGTGATGATCTATCCTCACAAGCGTCAGTTCTCGAAACTTGAAATACCTGAAGAGCTTAACAACGACCCGTACTTCATTGAGCACAGCCTCGTGCCGCCTTACGAGGGGCAGAAAATCAGTGGAGACCGTGGAGGATTTGGTAATCACTTTGGCACCATCAACTTCAAGGGAGAAGACCCCGACCGGATGACGGAGCTTTTAAAACACTATCAGAAAGTCGATTTTTATGTATAAGCGAAGGTAAACCACCCATATGGAAATAGCATCCGATAGGATATTTGAAAATTTTGAGAAGAGTTTAGAAGAGTTTAAAGAGTCAATTGAGTTAACCAAGCAGGAGAAAGCTACCAAACTGGCAAGCCAGGTAGATATACTCAGCCAATCAAGGAACGGGCTGGTCTACCTGCTTCAGAAAATTGGTGAGCTCGATCGGGCAGGCATTTTTAACAATACAGTTTGGAGTGAGCCTGACAAGCTCATTCCCCTGCTGGTGAAAGGCACTTTGAAAGTAGGTCACCCCACCTCCAGCTTCGAAATTCTGTCTGAGCTGCGGCTGTTAGCCTTTGCAACCGGCATTGAAAAAAGCGACAAAATATCGCAGAAAGACGCTCAAAGCTTTCTGGAAGAGGTGATGGTGCACAACCTTGAGTTTGCTCACCAGGATGTTTCAGAGGAAACCCGCCTTGCCATGCCGGTGAGAGAATTAAAAAAGGCGTTCAATCTCTTTGGCTTCATCGTCTCAGAAATCGACCTGCAGGGTGTGTATGAAAAGCTCGCCGAGGAAATTCGGCTCATTTGTGCTCAACGGCCTATTATGACCCGCAAAGCCAGAGAGCTGATCCGGTTGGTCAATGAGCGTTTTGATACCTCGGGAGACTCCGAAACGGATCGGTCGGTTCGGCTGTACATCAACGCTATTTATGCTCCTTCAGAAGGCGCAAGAAACAATGCCAGCCTCAAGGATTACGAGCATTTCCTTTCGGAAAGCAGCGTGGCTACCTTGGAAAGAGAGGCCAGATCCATGGGCGACCATATGAACGCCACTGGCCTGGTGAGTGGCTACCACTCTCTGCTACTCAAAAAGCTCGTTGCTGACTATGAGGACCTGGTTCCTGTTTGCCTCCACCTCAATGACCGGGGCGTAGCGGAATGGGAAAAATTTCATGGATTGATTTCCACGCTGATCAATGAAACAGTCAGCCCCGACAATTGCCAGTGCATTTATGGACTGGCCCGAATGTTGGGAAAAAGCTTGTTTTCCCGCCGGCCTGTCAGGGTGGGTCTCGAGAACCTCCGCAAAGTTAAGATCCACAGTATGGTGGAGAAGCGGATTAGCAAGTCACTGATCAACAAAGATGCTGATGTAACCGTATTGCAGTACCTGATCGGTGGCACCATCAAAGTGCTGGGGCAGCACCTTGGTGTTGGCCAGGGCAACAACCCCACCTGCCAGTCGGCCAGGGGTATCAGCATGTGGAGCCAACATGCCCCGGCCATGCTCATCGATATGATCATTACGGTGGCCACGCAGAACGATCTGGTTATGCGTTTTGAAAATCAGGACCTGACCTCCAACCAGCTGGGAAAAGGGCTGCTCGACAACCTGGATCACAACCTTGATGTGGTGTCGGTAGTACTCGTGCCTCATTTGGATAAAATCTACAATGAGATGATGAAACGTTCGTCATTTCGGGGAGAGGATCCTCACAAATGGGTAAACCCTGCCATGTACGGCCAGTGGGTGCACGTGGGCTTTGCTTCGTGCTACGACTACCCGAGCAATTCAATCGTTGACTTTGAAGGGTTCGTCAGGATCTTTTACGCCGCCTTCCACCCCGACCACAATGGTCAGCGCCAAATGGTGTACCCGAATCCAGTCGGCATTTTCCTCACCACCAACAAAGGAGTGATGGTAGGCCTTCATGCCATATCACTGCTTCGGGTAGATAAAAACAAAAAAGGCGAAATGAGAGCCTACTTCCTTAACCCCAACAATGAGGGTCGGCAGGATTGGGGCCAGGGAATTAAACCCACGGTGTTTGGAAATGGCGAGAAGGCCGGTGAATCATCGTTGCCATTTTATCAGTTCGTTGCCAGGGTGTATGCCTTCCACTACAGCGCCCTGGACGTAAAAAGCTGGTTGAGCAAGGTGCCGGAAGAGGAAATTGCCAAAGTAGAGCCCCTGGCTAAGGAAAGCTGGGGAAAATCATATGTCTGGAATCAACAAACCAAATTATGGTAAGACACTCGTCGAGAATTGAGCTGAGCCAATCTTCTCTGGTGAAAAATATCAATTTCATCAGAAAAAAGATTGGGCCTGACGTAAGGATTTCATCTGTGGTGAAAGCCAACGCCTATGGCCATGGCATCGCACAATTTGTGAAGATGGCTGAAAAGGCAGGCGTTGATCACTTTGCTACTGCATCAGCTTTTGAAGCCGAAGAAGTGTTGGCTGCCAAGTCGGAAAAGGGTGGAATCATGATCATGGGCATATTGTACGACCAGGACATCGAGTGGGCCATTGAAAACGATATTGAATTTTTTGTTTTCAATTACGCCCGGCTACCTCTGGCAATGGAAGTAGCGAAAGGACTTGGGAAGCGTGCAATGGTACACATTGAAGTAGAAACTGGTGCCAATCGCACGGGCATGAATGCTAAGGAGTTTCCAAAAACGCTCACTTTCCTCAAGAAAAACGCAGCCCATGTCGAGTTCAAAGGGCTATGTACGCATTTCGGCGGTGCCGAAAGCTTCGCTAACCAATTCAAGATCACCTCTCAGCACAAGCGTTACAAGGACTTCCTTCGGGAGTGCAAACAAAAGGGCATCATGCCCGAGTACCGGCACATCGCCTGCTCAGCCGCTGCATTGGCGATGCCCGACACTGTATATGACATGGTGAGGATTGGCGTGGCTCAGTATGGTTTTTGGCCGAGCCCGGATATCTACTACACCCACTTGCAGGAAACAGGCAAGCCGTCCGATGGAGCCCTGAAAAGGATTTTCAATTGGAAGACGGATGTAATGGACGTGCGTGACATAGACCCTGGTGAGTTCATAGGCTATGGTACTTCCTATCAGGCCACGCAGAAAATGAAGGTGGCTGTGATGCCGTTGGGCTACTCTAACGGCTACCCCAGGGCGCTGTCTAACCGGGGGCATGTGCTCATTCACGGCAAAAAAGCCCCGATAGTAGGGCTAATCAACATGAACCTGTTTATGGTAGATGTATCCCATATACCTGGCGTAGAAGTGGGCGACGAGGTGGTGCTCGTAGGTCGGCAGAAAAACAACACCATCAATATCAGCTCTTTCACAAACGTGACTCAATTGATCAACAACGAAATGCTCAGCCGATTGCCGGCGGCCATCCCCAGGAAAATTGTCAAATAGCCTGTTGCACTAATTTGATTCCATAGTTTAAATAACTGTCGTTGTTCCATAGATTTGCATCGCCATTAAAACACTATTCCATGGCCAAGCGATTTGTGGATTTTAAGAAACTAAGAAACTTCCGTCTTCTTCGCAGGATTTTCTTCCTGCTTATTTTTCTCGGCATCGAAGAAGGGCTGAAATGGGCCGACAACCTGGGTTATATTACGATTCCAACCTACCTCGATAAGTCTTTTGAAGTCGTGCTGTGGACCCTCGGCTCACTTATTGTCGTTACCATTGTTTTACGCCTTACCGAAAATCGGGTATTCCGGTTCAACGACGATGAAGTTGACCTGGAGCAGCGGATTCTCTTTACCAAAATTTACTCCAACACTCTTTATCTGCTCGTAGCGGCCGTCGTATTCTGGAAAATGGGATTGGAGATTGAAAACATCACCATTTTCCTGGGCCTTATCACCACGGGCGTAGCCTTTGCCGTTCGGGACGTCATTAACTCCTATTTTGCGTGGTTTATTATTCTCACCAAACATCCCTTTCGCATAGGTGACTATGTGAAAATTGGGGATGAGGCAGGCACTGTAGAACGCATCGGCACTTTCTTCGTGACTTTACAAAACCCAGGCGCCACAGATTTTATCAAAGTGCCAAACAATACCCTGCTCAGCAAAGCCATCATCAACATGGGCAAAAACCGGGTAATGCACACGGTAAAATTCCCCGTCAAAATCATTCCTCCGGATATTCAGGCCAGGATGGATAAGTTGGATGAATTGGCAAAATCGATAGTGAGCGAGAAAGTATCCCCAAAGACTCAAATTCAGGCTGATGGCGGTACGATCTGCCTTTACATTGTTCTAACGCTGCCAGTAGGCCAGGTAACCAAGCGCACTGAATTCATTGTGAAGGCCAATGAAGTGCTGTCAGACATCATTGCTGAACCAAGAGCGCTTCTTTCATAAAAAACATACCCGTTAAAATTTGATTAGCATTAAAAGCAAGGCCATATTGGTAGGGTTCATTTTCAAATTATCACTATTTTTGACCATATTCAGCGATGCCAAGTGGCGGCTTAAATGAAATTTCTATTTAAAATACTATCTATTGCTTTGCTAAGCCTTCTCATAGCGACCGAGGCCCAGGTTGTCTTGTTGGTTTTGGCTAACGACAGCACCCCATTGGAAGACATCGAATTAACCGAGTTGGGTGAAACCGAAAGCGGTGGCGAAGAAAAGAACGACAACAGCGGTGAGGAAGTAGAAAAATTCTTTTCAGCGCATCAGCTGGTTTTCAACAACGCCCCGGTCAGTGTTCATGACCGCTATTTTGTATACAAGAGGTCATCGCAAAAGAACCTACATTTTGAGGTAATTTCCCCGCCTCCACAAGCCTTTTGTTAATGCACTCTTCGGTCTGTGCTTCTTTCCCGTTCAGCACCTGTAAGCATACTAAATATGCTTATATTAACAAACTGGAAAGAAGAAGGAACGCAAACGTTCAGATCATAGGGCTTCTGCGGCTACACTGCACGCCATCACAACAATTCCATTAATTTTAACTAACAAGAAACTGTGAAAGCACATACTAAAGAAACTCAAGCCACAATGACTCCTGCAAAGGCGCTGGAGTTTCTCAAGCAAGGAAACGAACGTTTCCAAAACAACCTTAAAGCCAACCGCAACCTGTTGGAGCAAGTCAACGATACGAGCGAGGGGCAGTGGCCTTTTGCCGTTATTCTTAGCTGCATAGACTCCAGGGTTTCAGCAGAGTTGGTGTTCGACCAGGGGTTGGGTGACATTTTCAGCGTGCGTATCGCTGGCAACTTCGTCAACGAAGACATACTGGGCAGCATGGAGTTTGCCTGCAAAATAGCCGGGTCTAAGCTCGTGGTTGTGTTGGGCCATAGCAAATGCGGCGCCATCAAAGGAGTATGCGACAATGTGACCATGGGCAACCTGACAGCCCTCATGAGCAAACTCAAGCCTGCGGTGGAGGCTGTGAAGGAGCCGAGCGAAAACAGGAATTCTGGCAACGCTGACTTCGTAGACAACGTCGCTCAAATGAATGTGAGAATGACGATAGGCAATATCAAAAGCAGAAGTACTATTCTCAACGACATGTTCAGCAAAGGAGAAATTGGGATCGTTGGCGGCATGTATGATGTTGAAACCGGTGTAGTCCGGTTTTTTGAAGATTAATTACACGATGTAATTAAAAAGGGAACCTGATCAGCCCGGGTCTGTATTTTCAGCAGCTGGGCTGGTTAGGTATTTTTTTGCAGATACTATCGCTTGCTGGAGACATAGTCGGCTACCGTGCCCACTGGTGCCAGCCAAATGCCGTTAGCTGGGTCAGCAGCGTATTTCATCAGCTCTTCCAGCATTGCGAGTCGGGTGGTTTGGTCACCTCCCTCGCCCATTTCATGGCCCGCCAGCACCAGCCATTGTCCCGACTTTTTTGCTTGTTCGATCAGCAGCAATATTTTATCGAAGTCTTTGCCGTCGCTCTCCACGCCTGTGAGCTGCGCAAAGTCAACGTAGGAAGGGTCATTGGCCGCTTCATCCATCCAGCCTCTGCTGTTGTCAAACAGCTTTGCTGCAATGGGCACATAACTTTGGGTGCCCTCTCCCCTGCCTACAAAAGTTTGCCCGCAAGGGTAAGCGAACACCTTGCAGTCGACGCCTAGCATCTCTTTGATTTGCTTGTTCGCTTCCACAAGCTCCTCCTCCATTTTCTCCAGCGTATACTCTTCCAGGGCTTTGGAGCGAGACCATACAAAATTGCCTGAACACGGATGATTAAGAGAATGATTGCCGATTTCATGCCCTGAGGCCACCGCCTTTTTCCAGCCGCTGAGCTGGCTCTTCACGGCTGCTGGCACCAGGTAGAAGGTGGCTTTCACGCCATACTTGTCGAGCAGGGCAGTGCCACCGTTCACCTGGCTGGCTCTGGCATCGTCGAAAGTGAGGCTGATGGCGGCTTGCTTGCCCTCGGGCCAAGGGAAGGGCTTTGTCGGCTGCTGACAAAATGTTTCAGGCGAGATCAGTGCAAATAGAAAAATCAGCAGATTAGTGGCTTGAATAGTGTCTCTTTTCATGGAAGGCGATTTACAGGGTGTCTTATTTATACCAAGTTATTCAATTACATCTGTTTCCCATGCAGCTGAGCACCAAAACTGCCAACAGACCTCGGAAAACGGCTCCCCCTGAACATTTTTTCAACCAATCCCCCTACCACGGTTTGCCTGCACTTAGTCACTCTAATGGCCCGTTGTGCCGAGGGCAAACGCATTTAAAACAAATTAGATAAATTATTTTCAAAGCTGTTTTTCTACCCCGGCCCTTAAGGGTGAAACAGCTTTGAAATTCTTCTTTCCCTTTAGGGTTACCGACGTGGAACGGGCCGACCTGGAAGGGTAAAAAAGAAGAATTTCAAAGTTAAATAGTTTTAAGTGCGTTTGCCCTCCCCCTGGGCCTGATTAAAATATTCAAAGTATAAAAATGCTTATCTTTGATCTTAGAAGTCGTCAAAGCAACCATTGGCCATCGGTTGAAAAAAAGTACATGCCTCACAAAAGCAAAGTGGACTTCCTTCAGGCCGCATAGTCAAAACAAGCACTCAATGCACTTCAATGGATAAACCTAACTAAAGTAATACCCTCTTATTCCAGTACTTTCAAATTCCAGCTATATTCAATGAAATTGTACATTAAATTCATGGTCAGCCTGCGTTGCAAACTGCTGGTGAAGGAAGAGCTTGAGAAGCTTGGCCTTCATTATGTGGTACTCGACCTCGGCATGGTGGATGTGCTGGAAGACATCACCGAGGAGCAGCGGGAAAAACTGAAACTGAACCTATTAAAATCGGGGCTGGAGTTGCTGGATGATAAAAAAAGCATTCTGATAGATAGGATAAAGAATGTGATCATCGAAATGATCCACTATACAGATGAACTCCCCAAAGTGAATTACTCCGACTATATCAGTGAGAAACTTGACTACGACTACACCTACCTTTCCAATATTTTTTCCGAAGTAAAAGGCATCACTATCCAGCAGTTCATCATTATACACAAGATTGAGCGGGTAAAGGAGCTGCTGCTGTACGATGAGCTCAACCTCACTGAGATCTCCTACAAGCTGCACTATAGCAGCGTGGCGCACCTCTCGAATCAGTTTAAGAAGGTAACAGGCCTCTCCCCCACCTTCTTCCGCCAATTGAAACAAAAGCGGAAGGGAAACCTTGAAAACCTGTGATAAATGTAATACTTACCACTAAGTCTGTAACACTTCCCGCCACCGCTTTTCTCAGTTTTGCACTGTTGCTGCGAATGTAAACCAAACAGCCGCAACCGGGAGCAGATAGCCCCGGCCTGCAAGATGCCCGACAGGCAAAAGCTCCTATGCTCATCTAAGAAATTAATAACCACAAGTACCATGAAAAAAAACATCAAAGTTTTCGCATTGATCGGTGTGCTCTTTTTAGCGCAATCGTGCGGAACAAAAACTGACAAAAGTAGCGAGGAAACGAAAGTAGAAGTAACTCCTACCGAAACAGTTAATCTGTCTTCCATTGAGCAAAGGAGAGCCTTTATCAAAAAGGATTCTGCCATGATCGCTGAAAAAAGAATGAAAGCGTGGAATGAAATGTATGCGAAAACGCCTACTTACACCAACCCCACGGGCACCGTTATCTATCGCAAGGCAGAAGTGAATCCGGTTTTCGTTGGAGGCGACAGGGCCATGAGAAAATTCCTGAGGGACAACATCGTGTATCCTGAGCAGGCAGAGAAGGATGAGCTGGAGGGAGCGGTATTTGTCGACTTTGTTGTGGGTGTTGATGGCACGGTAAGCAATATTGAAGTAACCGACGCTACCAGTGCTGATGTGGACCAGGCATTCAGGACCGAAGCAGTCCGGGTGGTTGGGTCTATGCCAAAATGGACACCAGGCCGCCAAAACGACAAGCCAGTGAACGTGAAGTACAGTATTCCGATCACTTTTCAAATCATTTAGGCTGATTACTAGGTGCATTCAAAAAAGGAGCGGTTTTCACCGCTCTTTTTTTATGTCCTTTTTTCGCTGCAGCGTCGCTTGCGACCAAAACCGGGATAAACTCTAGGGCGTGCCCCCCGCCAGCGATGTTCAGTTTGAAACTAACAGAAGTGGTTTGGCGGGGGTCGGGCTATCCGCTGCAAGTCCTCCCCGCCAGCTGGTTCCACCCGGGGCGGGTCCGGGCTTTCCGCTGCTATCCCTCACGCAGTTCCCACCTGCACTGCCCTGCTGCTTCATCAGGTTTACCATACATCAAACGACAAGCGCAAAACCTGCGTTCCGGTAGGAACGATAAACGGAAACGCAGAGCACGAGTCCCGTAGGGACGAAACAGCGGTAACCCCGCAACCCATACCAATGCCCTGTCAGTACCGTCGGTACGGCATATAAAATCCAGGCAGGTAAAAAGGCTTACAGAATATACAGCAGAGGAATCCTCCTACGCCAAATGCTTCGGCTGACAAATGAGGAACGCAGAGCAACAGTCCCGCAGGGACGAAACAGCGGTAACCCCGCAACCCATACCAATGCCCTGCCAGTGCCGTAGGTACGGCATATAAAATCCACGCAAGTAGGAAGGCTTACAAAATATACAGCAGAGGAATCCTCCTACGCCAAATGCTTCGGCTGACAAATGAGGAACGTAGAGCAACAGTCCCTTAGGGACGAAACAGCGGTAAACCCCTGAATACCTGCCAATGTTCGGCGAGTGCCGTAGGTACGGCATATAAAATCCAGGAAGTTAGGAAGACTTTAACTATACCTAAGGAACATCCCAATCTTCGGCTCCCCATCCAAGTAAAGTAGCAAATCATCCACCGTTGAAAAGTCCTTTGTAAATGAACTGTTAGTAGTGAACGCCAATATTTGCAAATAGAACCTCTGCCCATCATTCTCACCAGATTGCTGAGTGCTCTTGCGCTTTTGGACGGAGGGAACGTATCCGACTGAAACTCTAATTTCAATAGGAAGTGTTCTCATAAATTTACCAAGAGCAGAAAGCTTAGTCCAATACCAATCTTTGAGCCCGGGACCGCATACCGCAACCTGCGCCATTATTACTTCTGATGAAGGAATAGGTTCAAATTGCCTCGTTTGAGACTTCGAAGATGTGGTAAGATTTTCCATTCAACAATCTATGCTAACGGCTGCTAAATACCAGCGGAGGCAGGAAGAAAATTACCCAGGGTAAATCTCCGAAATCGGCATTATCAGCGACTCGTCATCTTCTGGAATAGGAAGCTTCTTTTTTGCGATCACGGTATCCACCTCAAAAGTTTCGAAGCCGGAGGAATCAAATGGGCCAAAGAACGAAATGATTTGATCCTCCGTCAATTGAGGATCGAGCCAATCGTAAACCAATTTTGGTGGTATTATAAGCGGGCTTCTTGGGTGTAGCACAGGCTTCATGATTGGAGCCGCTGCTGTTGTAATCAAAGAAAATCCGGGATAGTATTCCCCTGTTTCCTTGTCGGTTATCCAGTCATAGATGGCACCGAGGAAGAAGGCAGGGTATTCAACTTCAGCAGTTTTTTTGCGGATGATAAACTTCTTTTTTGGCTTACCACCAAGTGGCTGTTCAACAAAGAAATTCGCCGGAACAACACAACGTCGTTTAATAATTTGCTCACGGGCAAAAGGGTTAGTGAAGATTTCCCAGGGGCCGTCATAATTGGGGTCTTCGCTCTGGTTGTGAAACCCACCTTCGCTCCTAACATTAAACCGCCAGCTCAATTTCCCTTTGTACTCATGGTAATAGCCGAATTGGGCCTGAATCATTTCACCAGGATCCTCCTGAAGGATAGCCCAGCATCTCGACCCTGTAGGGTTGTGATAAGTTTTGGTAACGGGTGTTGAATCAAGGATTTCCTGGAGGTGTTTCATGTCCTCCCTGGCATCCGCCCAATCGTCACGAGTCATCCTTTCTGAAAAGTATCCCAACTGTCCACACATGATTGATAAGTTTTAAGTTGCGCCAATAGCCATTAAAAATATCAATTTCCGGCGAAAAGCCATTGACTTTATCAAAACCCATGGTTTCGACTATATTTTCAGCGACATGAACCGCCTGGAAGAAGGCGCCCGAAACCACAAAGCTGGCCTTGACCTGCTGGCCTACCTGAAAAAGGCCAGGGTGATATTGTGAAAGCGACGGAAAAGCAGAAAGTGCTACTGACGAACGATTCGAAGGAGTTGTTTGATGAGACTTTCTTCTATTTGATTTTCCTTACTCATTCATCTGCTTTCAATAAATCTTTAGGATCAACTTCAAGGATTTTTGCCATCTCAAAGAACACCTACGATTCTGGTAGCTGTCTGATTTGTGCTGAGCCGTCCACCCAGTTATAGCACGTCCCCGGTTTCCCGACCAACCAAGTTAGAATTTAAATTTTTTCTATTCAGGTTTCAATGCAAAAAGCATGTAAATATTCCAGTGTGAGGACATCTTTTAAGCTACGCTGAGTGACGACTGTGATAGAAGTGATGGAGGCAGTGGCAGATCGGCAGCCTAGCCTTGAAGCTCATTAAAGAGGTCGCTCTGTCCTGAAGCACAGAGCGACCTCTTTAATCAGGATTTCTTGCGTGAGGGATAGTAGTGGAAAGCCCGGAGGGTGAAGCACGAGGCACGAAGTGCTCACCTGAGGACTTGCAGCGAATAGCCCGACCCCGCCAATCGAGCAGGTTACTTTCAACCGGAATGCGGCTGGCGGGGGCACGCCCCAATACAAAATATTCCACATGCATGGCTTTTAGCTATTCCCCGGGGCTTTGGCTATGTCCACGACGTGGTTGCAGCCCAGCACGATTAAAGAGGTTACTCTCTGCACGAGTGATTAAAGAGGTTACTCTCTGCAGGAGCGCAGAGAGTAACCTCTTTAATGGCTCGGGCAAGTTGAACGACATGTCGGTTACTAACAGTCGATCTTCTCTCCTGCTCCTGGTGGTGCAATCAAAACCTGCGATATATGTAACTCTCTTTGGGCAGCGTGTAAGTAAAGCCGTGCCAAACTGTATCAATTTTGTATCATCAAAGCCTCGCCTGTTCGTCAGGTGCTCTCCTTTGCGGCTAATGAGTAAATACTCCCCGGCCCCGCTAGTAGCGGACATTTAAAAAACACAATCATGATATTGAAAAAAACATTTGCCGCCATAGCTATGGCCACCGTGGTGATGATAGCAGGGTGTAACAAAGACAAGGACAACGATCCTACACCTTTAATTCCTCAGGCAGTTAGTTCTGCGCCTGCCAATGACGCTACCGACGTGGAGACGAGCGCTACCGTGAGCATTTCATTTAATAAGAACATGGACGCTGCTACCATCAGCAGCACCACTTTTACCTTGCTGGCCGGCACTGAGGCCGTGGCAGGTGCGGTTACTTATGCCGACTCAACGGCCACCTTCACTCCCACCAATGAGCTTGCTGCCAGCACGCTGTTTACAGCTACGCTCACAACGGGTGCGAAAGACGTGGATGGTCTGTCGCTGGAGGAAGATTACACTTTCAGCTTTACTACAGGCCTGGCGCCTGACAGAACTGCGCCAACTGTGACAGCGATAACCCCTCAGAATGACGGGGTGAATGTGTCGCTCAGTCAGGCCATTACGGTAACGTTCAGCGAGGAAATGGACGCTGCTACCATCAACACCACTTCGGTGCTGCTTGCCAGCGGCACAACGGCCGTAACAGGCGCAGTGACCTACACAGGCATGGTGGCCACCTTCACGCCTGCTGCCAGCTTGCAGGCAGGCCTTGTTTACACGGCCACGGTAACAGTGGCAGTATCTGACCTAAAAGGCAATGCCATGGCAGCCGCCAGGGTGTGGTCGTTCACAACCGACGTGCTCCCCACTGCCACGGCCACTTCGCCGCTTAACAACGCCACCGGTGTTGCCCGCAACAAGGTGCTCTCTATCACTTTCAGCGAAGCGATGGATGCGTCAACAGTAAATAGCACCAACTTTGTGCTGAAGCAGGGAACTGCGGCTGTAGCCGGCTCGGTGAACTATTCAGGCACTGTGGCTACCTTTACGCCCACAAGTTTATTGACAGCTGGCACGGTTTACACTGCCACTGTAACCACCGGCGTGAAAGACCTGGGTGGAAATGCCCTGGCTGTTCCTCAGGTGTGGAGCTTTACCACGGGCACTGTTGCCGGACTGGCAGTGGTGAACCTGGGCATGTCGGGTGATTACGTGATCCTGGCCAAAACAGCCATCAACAACATCCCCAACTCGGCGATTACCGGTGACTTAGGCCTGAGCCCTGCAGCCACTTCTTTTATCACTGGTTTCGCTCTGACCAACGCCACAGGTTACGCTACGTCTCCCCAGGTAACAGGCAAGGTGTATGCAGCCGACATGGCTTCGCCTACATCGACCAACCTGACTACAGCGGTAGAAAACATGATCACTGCCTACAACGATGCGGCAGGCAGGCCTACGCCTGACTTTTCGGAGCTGGGCACGGGCAATATCGGTGGACAAACCCTGGCGGCCGGTCTGTACAAATGGACAAGCACGGTGACCATCCCATCTGACCTGGTCATTTCGGGCACTGCCGATGATGTGTGGATTTTCCAGATCAGCGGCGACCTGACCATGAGCTCAGCAGTGAATATGACCTTGAGCGGTGGAGCGCAGGCCAAAAACATTTTCTGGCAAGTGGCTGGTGAGGTAACCATTGGTACTACCTCTCACTTTGAAGGTGTGATACTGTCGATGACGGGCATTACCATGCAAACTGGTGCTTCCATGAATGGCATAGCGCTGGCACAAACTGCGGTAATTCTCGATCAGAATACCGTGGTGAAGCCACAATAATCTCTTTAAACGGCGACGACAATCGCTGGATGTACTGCAAAGAAGGGCATGGTGCTATCACCTTGCCCTTTTTTGTTTTTTCGTTCTCCGCTTTCATGCCAGCTATTACTCAGCTAATTAAGGCCCTGGCCGGCATTCCTTGTATATGTGATATATGTAAGACTCCTCAGGCAAAGTGTAATACAAAGCCCCGGCAATCGACCCACCTTTGCATCATCGAAGGTTCGCCTGCATGTCAGATGCGACCTTTGCGGCTTTTGAGTAAACACTCCGAAGCCCCGCCAGCAGCGGAAAGTTAAAAAAAACACATATGATTTTGAAGAAAACATTTGCCTCCGTAGCCCTGGCAGCGGCAGTTTTGTTTGTAGGCTGTAATAAGGACGACGACAACGTAGATCCAAGTATCCCTACAGTAGTATCGGTTTCTCCCGCCAATGATGACACAGACATTGAGCGTAATGCAGTAATTGAATTCGAATTCAGCGAAGAAATGGATCCTGCCACAGTGAACACGACCACCTTTCAACTGAAGCAGGGAAGCACGCTTGTGCCTGGCGCAGTGGCCTATGAGGGCACCACCGCTACGTTTACTCCTACCAATAGTTTAGCTGCGGGTACTGTTTACACAGCTATCATTAGCAAGGACGTGAAAGACCTCGCAGGTCATGGCATTGCCGAAGCGAAGGAATGGTCATTTACCACTGGCGGCAGCACTGCTACCATTGCACCGGTGAACCTGGGTACCTCAGCCAACTATGTGGTGCTGGCGAAGACGGCGATTAACAATAGCCCCACTTCAGCCATTACTGGTGACCTGGGCATAAGCCCTGCGGCCGAATCGTACATCACAGGACTGGCGTTGACAGATGATACCGGATTTGCCACTTCGGCTCAGGTAACAGGAAGGGTGTTTGCCGCAGACATGGTGTCGCCTACGTCAAGTAACCTGACCACTGCTATTGACAACATGAACACGGCTTACAACGATGCGGCCGGGCGTCCTTCTCCCGACTTCTTTGAGCTAAGCACGGGAAACATCGGAGGAAAAACACTCTCTCCAGGAGTATACAAGTGGACAAGCACAGTAACTGTGCCCGCAAGTATCACTATTAACGGCGGTGCCAACGATATCTGGATCTTCCAGATTGCGGAGAACTTAACTGTGAGCTCGGCTGTGAATGTGACCCTGAGCGGCGGCGCACAAGCCAAAAATATATTCTGGCAGGTGGCTGGCGAAGTAACCATAGGAACAACCGCCCATTTTGAGGGCGTGATTCTATCCAAAACTGGTATCACCCTGGGCACCGGAGCTTCATTGAAAGGACGGGCACTGGCACAAACGGCAGTCATTCTTGATGCCAATGTGGTGGTTCAGCCTCAATAAGATAATATAGTTAGGTTGAGTTTTTTAAATGGAAAGGGCGGGGTGTTTTCACTCCTGCCCTTTTCCGTTTTAAGGCATTTGTAGTCGCTTTCCGAGCCTTACATTTCTCTGGAAAGCTCTTGTAAACTATTTAAAACCAGTGATTTATATAAGATCCACATGAAAGACTGTAAGACTTTGCTGCTCGAAATACCGCTGCTTTGTAGTGGGGCATTGCTCACCTGAAATGCTGTTCGCAGGCAGGTCAGCATTTCTTATCGCCCCGGTTCAACCAGCGAAACAGTGCTTAAAACAAATAATTATGAAAACAAAAAGTCTATTGGCAGCCTTTGCTCTTGTATCGGCTGTTTTTGCTGTCGGTTGCCAGCAGGAAGACCCACTTCCAGCCAATGCCGGGGAATTCTTCCTTGAGACGGCAAGCCACAAGCAATCCGTGTCTTCGTTGGGCTCAGTTCCTCTGGGAAGTGCAGCCGATTTCGCTGTGCTGGCAGGCACCACCGTTACTAACGATGGGGAATCAGTGATCACAGGAAATCTGGGCGTAAGCCCGGGTACAGCCATTACAGGCTTCCTGCAGGCGCCTTTGAACAACATCTCGGGTCCTGGAACGGTAACTGCCGGTCTTGGAACGGTAAGCGGAATTATCTACGCTGGCGGGCCTGTGGCAGCACAAGCGCACAATGATGCAGTAATCGCCTACAATTACCTGACGGCACTGGTGCCTGGTACAGTTTACTCCGGGGTTACGCAGCTCGATGGCATCACCTTTACTCCCGGTGTTTACAATTTCGCTCCTTCTGCCAACCTACAGGTGAACGGCACCATGTACCTCGATTTTCAGGGCAACAGCAATGCGGAATTTGTCTTTCAAACAGGCACAACACTTGTGACGATGGCGGGATCAAATATTATCGCCATCAACAACGAAAATGCTGATTGCAATGGTTCCAACGTGTTTTGGGCTGTGGGCTCATCAGCTACGGTTGATGGAGAACAGTTTATCGGAACGGTGATAGCTAATACCACCATCACGATGACCTACGGTTCAACAGTATCAGGCAGCATGCTGGCCTTGAACGGCGCCGTAACGATGATCACCAACAACATTAGCGCTTGTAATGGCGCCGGCGGTACCACCGATCCTCCAAAAGTGTGTAGAGATTTTGTCACCGGTGGTGGCTGGATACAGGGGGAAAGTGGAAGCAAGGGTCATCATAACGGCCGCAAGGGTCAAAACAATGAGAAAGCCACCTTCGGCGTATCCGGGGGACTTCTAAACGGCAAATATTGGGGTAATCTTTCTTTCGACGACCACAGCAATGGTGGTGTGAAAGTGAAAAGTACTAGTGTAACATCTTACATCGCCATTGACGCAGTAACCCGTCAGATTGAGGGAATTGCCAAACTTGATGGTGCTGGCACAGTGTCTTACAAGGTGATCCTTGTGGACAATGGTGAGCCGGGCCGCAACGACAACTTTAGCCTTGAGCTATCTAATGGCTACTCAATCTCTGGAACACTCACAGGGGGAAACATCAAGCTCCACCGCAAATGTGATGACGGACGTGGACGGGGTGGCAGAGGTCACGACCGTGAGGACTATGATGACAAGGACGAAAGAGAGGGGCATAAGAACTGTGGTTCCGGTTCGAAACGTGGTTGATAAACAACGCATAGCTGAACGCCGTTACAAAACGGCGCAACAAGTATAAAATTCCATAATGCGATTAGGTTAAGTATTCTTCAAAAAAGGCAATAACAATATTGCCTTTTTTTTTGTACCTGTCTGTTCCCAAAAATAAGATCTACGGACGGCCAATCGGGAATACGCTGCTTCCTCCCGCAGCTTTAGCCACTCTGCAGGCTCGTCAAAGAGTCAAAAGTGTGATTTATGTAAAGATCTTCCCTTGCGATGTAACTATTCGCCCGATGCCAATGCCGAACTTTATTGAAAGAAATGCAACCTTAAGGCCTTAATAATGAGGCCGTAAAAACAACCAAGATGAAAAAAATAAGATTGACCCTGACCACATTATTGCTATTGTTCATCCTTTTTCCGGGAAGTGTATCGGCATCAAATGTAATTGCACCAGCACCCACAGCCGCTGAAACCGCCGAAGCCAATGCGCTGCTCGCCAGACTAAGCGAAATCGATGCGCTTGACAAGGCCGGTATGAGTTCTTCGGAAAAGAAAGAGCTGAGAAAAGAAGTGAAAGCTACCAAATCGAGGCTTAGAGCCATAGGCGGAGGAGTTTACGTTTCGGTTGGAGCGCTTATCATCATACTTTTGCTGCTAATTATTCTCTTATAAACACCTGCTTCAGTTTATATCTCAAAAAAGAGTCGCTATGAAAAAAGCAGGTTTAGTATTACTGGCGATAGGTGTGCTGATCACCATTTTCAACGGAGTCAACTTTGTGACCAGGGAGAAAGTGGTGGACATTGGCAGCCTCGAAATTAGTGCCGACAAGAACCATTCCGTCAATTGGTCTCCCTACCTGGGGGTGGTGCTTATCGTGTTGGGTGGAGGTGCGTATTTGTTGGCTGGCAAAAAGAGCTGACATCGGCAGGGGGATATCCCCGGGCCTAAAGAGGATCAATTTGCCTTAGCACAGTTCATTAGTTACCGATTTGAAATCGTTTTACCTGGTTAGTTGATTTTACTCCAAAAGCCTGTTAGTTACCAGGGGAATGGCCTTCCCGAAGGAGCCCCTGGATTGCACAAATACTCACCCGGCTTGTATGAGCAAGGTCTTTCAAGACACATAATTCCCGAAAGCTTTTCAGCTTTCGGGAAGCTCGTATGCCTGCTCTCAATGCCCAACCCATTCCCATAACAGGCTGAATGAATGGCCACTCAAAGAATCGCTCCCTACTTGGCTAAGGCTCAAATCGGGGAAGTGTGAAATCTATAACACTTGACACACATTGTGTAACACTCAGGGGAAGCCAATAGCGCACTTTTGTACAGCAATAGTTAAACAAACTAGTCATGAACAAAACATCAATCACAGGCAACTGGAATGAAACCAAAGGCAAGCTGAAGCAGCAATTCGCCATACTCACCGATCAGGACTTACTACTGGTGGAAGGCAAGCAAGACGAGCTAATAGGCCACTTGCAGGTGAAGCTGGGCAAATCAAAAGATGAGCTGCAAAAGCTGATTGCGGGCCTGTAAACGGATATTGAAGCCCAACCACCGTCAAGTAAGTCAACAGGTGGTGTACTCACAATACTAAAAAGATCGACAATGAAAAAATCATTCATACAATTTACAGCCGCAGCCCTGCTGTTTGCCGTCGCCATAAGCAGCTGCGAATCACCCTCGTCGAGAGCAGAAAAGGTGGAAGAGGCAAAAGAAGACCTGACCCAGGCGAAAAAGGATTTGGACAAGGCCACCAAAGAATACCTGGCCGATGTAGAAAAATACAGGGCGGACGCTGCCGCAAAAGTGACCGCCAATGAGAAAAGCATTGCCGGGTTCAAAGCCAGAATTGCCACGGAGAAGGAGGAAGTGAGGGCCGACTATGAAAAGAAGATCGATGCACTCGAAGAAAAAAACAGCGATATGAAAAAGGCCATGGACGACTACAAAATAGAAGGAAAGGAAAAATGGGAGTCATTCAAAACTGAATTCAGCCGCGACATGGACGAGCTGGGCAAAGCTTTCAGGGATTTAACAGTGAAAAATGTCAAATAGCAAAGACGCCACGCCCATCCATTTCGGACTACTGATCACACACTCAACCAATATGTATACATCATGAAAAAACTAATTGTGCTGGCCATTTTGCTTGGCTTCATGCAACTCGAAAGCAGGGCTCAGGAGAGCTTTGGAAACACCCTGAATCTTGGCCTGGGTGTGGGCGGCTATTCCGGCTACTATGGCTACATTGGCCAGTCGCTGCCGGTGCTTAGTCTCAACTACGAATTTGACGTGGCGCCGAACTTTACGCTTGCTCCCTTTGCCAGCTTTTACACCTATTCGAACAGGTACTATTGGGGAAATAACAACACACCATCACGCTACTACAAATACAGGGAAACAGTGATTCCTCTAGGCGTAAAAGGCACCTACTATTTTGATCAGCTTTTTAATGCCACCCCCGCCTGGGACTTCTACGCTGCCGGCTCACTGGGCTTTGCTATCGTTAAGTCCCGATGGGACGACGGCTACCAGGGAGATACAAACATTTACAAGGGAGGGAGCTCTTTGTTCCTCGATGTCCATCTGGGCCTCGAATATCATATCAACAAAAAGGTTGGAGTCTTCCTTGATCTTTCAAGCGGTGTTTCCACCCTCGGTCTGGCCATTCACTAAACAATAAATCAAATAAGTCATGGGAAATCTTCTTTACATCATCGCCGTCATCTTACTAATTGCCTGGGCTGTTGGCTACATCGGCTATAGCACAGGCGGTATCATACACGTGCTGCTTGTGATTGCACTTATCGCCGTCATTTTTAGGGTAATACGAGGCCGGGGTATTTAGGCTAACCTACCAGGTTCTCCCTCCTGTTACGATGACGTTCAAATAAAAATGCTACCTTATTCGGTAGCATTTTTTGTGTCGTTCATTCCTGTCGGAGTTTATCCTGGAAAAACAAAATTGCTTCAATGCGTCTCGCCGGGCCGGTTTACGCCTGAACCTTTTGCTTTTCCATGATACCGGTCATCAGCCCAGCGCCGACAGCTGATCAGGTAATGTCCGTCAAGACCCCTTCTCCTCAGCCATTGCCTTCTTTTCAGCCTTCTCTCTCTTCTTGAAAAATCCTCTGAGCAGAAAGTTGTGCTGGGCAGCCTCCAGATCTTCGTCTAGCTTGAAGGAGCTGCTTTCCAGGTTCTTCATCGTCTCTTTCAAATGCGCACCCGCAGCCTCGTCGTGAAGCAATACTCCCACCGGGCTTTTCGGGTTGCTGCTGGCTTCCCTGAGGTTGGTCATGAACACTACGGCAGTGTCGGTCACCTGCTTCAGCCCCGCCACCGACGACCTGAGTGAATTAATAATAACTGTGTCGGTTGTTAGCTCATGCGCCAGCGTACCTTCCTTGTTTAGGTTAGCTCCAAACTGATTCATTGTGTTGGTCAGCTTTTGCGCATTGGTGGCCGCCTGCTTCAGCGCCAGTACTGTAGCGTTCAGGTTGTCGTAGAGAGCGGTTTCACCGAGCAGCTTTCCAATGCTACCTTGTCCATCGGCCAGGGCCTTGCTCATGGCCTTGAAGTCGGAGGTAATGGCCAGCACGTTTTTGTTGTTCTCCTGCAGCATGTTGATCATGTCTTCAGAGGAAAAGGTCTTTTCTACCTGCAAAGTATCTCCTTCCTGCACCTCTCCCACCCGCTGTGTGCCTCCGTAAATCACCAGTATTTTGTTGCCGATGAGGCCATCTGTGCTGATCTTAATCATGGCGTCTTTGCGGATGTATTCCTGCGCTTTCACTTCAAGGTTTACGACGACCTCCACCTGCGACTTTCCGAAAAAACGCAGGTTGCTTACAGTGCCCACTTTCACGCCCGAAAACCACACATTATTGCCATTTTGAAGGCCGTTGACATCGTCGAAAAAGGTAACGATTTTCATTTTCTTCTTAAAGGTACCATGCAGGTTTCCCACCATCAGAATGCCGGTGATGAGAAAAGCGAGCCCTAGGAAAACAAAAAGCCCTACTATTACTGCACGTTTGTTGGATGTGTCGCTCATGATTTAACTGATAAAATTGTAATTGTAAAAACTCCTGATCTGCTCATCGTCCGAGTCAAATACCTCTTCGAATTTGCCAACTTTGGAAAACTTCCCATCGAGCAACATGGCTACTCTGTGTGAGGTATTTTTAGCACAGGTAAGATCATGCGTAATAATGATGGCACTTGTATTGTAGCGGGTTTGCACTTCATTGATCAGCTCGTTGATCTCAGTGCTGGTAACAGGATCCAGGCCGGAAGTCGGCTCGTCGTAAAGCATAATTTCCGGCTTCAATATCAGCGTGCGGGCGATGCCAATCCGTTTGCGCTGGCCACCCGAGAGGCCTGAGGGCATTTGGTTATGCTTGTCGGCCAGGCTTACTGCTTCCAGGGCTTCCATCACAGCGTCATCCACCTGCTTTTTTGTTAGCTTTCTAAAATTCATTGTTAAAGGGAAAGCCAGGTTCTGATACACGTTCATGCTATCATACAAGGCACTATTTTGAAACGAAAACCCTATCCGCAACCTTAGGGCGTCGAGCTCCCTGGCCGGCAAATCGGCCACTTCCTCTCCAAGCACTTTCACAAAACCGTTATCGGGTTTGAGCAAACCGACCAATATCTTAATCAGGACAGACTTTCCGGATCCAGACTTCCCCAGTACAGCCATGTTTTCGCCTTTCATAACTGTTAAATCAATTCCTTTTAACACATCCAAATCACCAAATGACTTGGACAGTCCCTGGATGGCTATCACTGGTTTGCTCGCTTGTACAAGGCTTTGTTTTGCGTCGTCCATCATGTCAGTAGTTTCTTATCCAGTTTGACACCTGCACTACCACCACCTCTTCGATAAACACCAGGAACATGGCCAGCACCACGGCCTGGTTGGCGGCCTTGCCCACACCACGGGTGCCCTGCGAAGCATGGAAGCCTTTATAACAGCCTACCATGCCTACCGTGAACCCAAAAATGAGTGCCTTGACCACTGACGCAAATATGTCGAGGAAGGAGATGGTGGAGAAGGCACTTTTGAAGTAGCTGATAAAGCCAGTGGCCTCTTCAGCGTGCACATTCACGTAAGAGCCTAGCAAGCCCACTGTGATGCAGTAAAAGGACAAAACAGGGATGGTAATGAGGGTGGCACACACCCTGGTGACGACAAGGAACTTGAATGGGTTGATGGCCGACACTTCCATGGCGTCGATTTGCTCGGTTACTTTCATTGAACCGAGCTCAGCACCTATGCTTGACCCCACCTTACCGGCACAAATCAGGGCAGTTACCAGTGGCCCGAGCGCTCTTACAATGGCAATGCCCATTAGCGACGGCAGCCAGGAAGCTGCTCCAAAGTCTTCCAACGATGGTCGTGACTGCTTGGTGAACACAACGCCGATAATAAACCCGGTGAGGGTGATAAGGGGTAGCGACTTTAGCCCGATTTCGAAGCACTGATGGATTACTTCCCTGAAGTAAAACGGTGGTTTTAACAGTTCTCGCCAAAAGCGCCCTATAAACTTGACAGCACTGGCAACACCTGTGAAATAGTCGTCTATTCCTTGGGAGAATATGTATTTTTTGGGGCTTCGATCTGCCATGTAATGAACCGGCCAAGTGGTTGTGATTGTGAGAAAAACAGGCCACAATTCTGTCTCAAAAGTAAGCCTGACAATGCCTTTGGATTGTTACAGCGAAAAAGAAAAGAATTACATATTTCACAGTAGCACAAGAACGGGTCACTTCCAAAAAACAGTGATTTATATAAAGTTAGTCTGTTGTTGTATAACAGTCCTACCAGTCATTCTCATCAGCTTTGTGACAGGAAAAAAGCCATCGTCTACGGCAAACCTTTAAATATTGAGCCAATATGAAACCAGCTTCGGACAACAAACAAATTCAAACGCTATGAAGAGCTTTAAGAAAGACAATATCAGTAATAAAAATCATTCAGGAGCCCATGCTAACCTTCCGTTGAAGTTCCTGACTGCAACATCCATCATTGGGGACAAGGTGTTCAACAAGAATAACGAAGAACTGGGAGAAATTAAGGACGTGATGATTGACCTCGGCACTGGAAAGATAGAATACTTCGTCATAGAGATGGGTGGTTTCCTGGGCATCGGCGAAAAGTACTTTGCCGTCCCTTTCGCCTTCCTTGCAGTGGACCCAAAAAAACAAGCATTTGTCATCAATCAGGAAGCAGACACTCTCAAAAATGCACCTGGTTTTGACAATGAGCATTGGCCGGAAACCAATTCACACGACTTTGATGGCTATCAGAGTTACTGGGGCAGTTTCATGGGGGTAAACGTTGGTTACACGCCTTAAGCAAGAGCAGGCCAGCGCCTGGCCTCTATAGGTTATTTTAAGCAAAAAGGCTAAAGCCATCAGATCAAAGCTATCGAAAAGAACTGTCCAATGGAGAGCAAAAGAAAGCAAGTCAGCAGTAAGTATGAGGAAACGAACGGCCCCGTAGTGACTGTGGCTACCGATAGCGAGATGCAGCCAGCGGGTGACCTCCAGGGGGCAAAACAACTTTCCGGCACCAGTGTAACTGCCTTCGGCAAGGAGAACTTATTGACACAAGCCGGTGCCTATGGCAGCTTTACAGTAACCAGCGATATCACTCAATATACCAACGCTAAAATGTTTGCCCACATAGGCAAGCAAACAAAGTTGCTGACCCGGTTCTCGGATGAAGAAAATGAGGAAGACCACCTGGCTTCTAAAAAAATTCGTGGCGACTTCTCGATAAAATTTTACACGGAAGAGGGCGACTGGATTATGACAGGGAGAAATACGCCAGTGTTCTTTATCAAAAACCCTTTGAAGTTCTCGCAATTTATTCAAACACAGCAGGTCGATGTAGAAACCGACTGCAAGAGCCCCACCCTCATTTGGGACTACTGGAGTCAGAACCCTGAGAGCCTCCTTCAGGTGATGATACTGATGAGCGACCAGGGCATCCCCTACTCCTACCGGAACATGCATGGTTTTGGTTTAGAACCCTTCGCATTCATCAATAGAGCCAGGCAGCAGTTTTGGGTAAAGTTTCACTTCAAAACGATGCAAGAAATAACTGATTTTCGAGGCCAATTGGCTAGCGAAATGAATGGCGTTGACCCGGAACATGCACAGAAAGACCTTGAAGAGGCTATCAGGAGAAACAACTTCCCTAAATGGACTGTGGCTGTTCAGGTAATGACCGCAAAACAGGCCGACAGTTTCCAATGGGATCCCTTTGACCCGGCTAAGATTTGGAGCCACAGCGACTTTCCGCTTATTGATATCGGTGTGATAGAATTAAACGAAATTCCCGACGTGAGCCTGAGTACAGAAGAACAGGAAAGGCTTATCCATGCTAAAATTAATACGGGTGTTTCCAATCCTGGTGATCAGGCACCGGTTGAACATGTCAAACCCCTGATACAGCAGACACCAGTTGCGGCAGATGTCATTCCAGTTGAAAAGCAGCCCTGCCTGCTCTCAAATCAACCTCAAAGTGATTCTGTTGATTCAAATAAAAAAGGAAGCGACGTTCCCGAAAACAACCGACAGGAAGGATTTGACTACACAGATACCAACAATGTAGCGCCGGTAATAAGTGAGGGCGCTCTCCAATCACGTTCAATAGAACACTATGAGAATGATGAGGATTATTTTTCGCAATCTGGCGTATTGTATCGCAAAGTGATGAATGAAATTCAGAGAGAGCGCCTTGTGAATAACATTGTGGCTTCTATGAGTGGCATCTCCGGCGAGCGGAGGAATAAAATTATTCATTTGCAGCTGTGTCATTTTTTCCGTGTCGACAGTCAGCTTGGACAAAGACTCGCCGACGGCCTTGAATTTATCATTGACGAGAGGGAAATGGCCCACGCATAAAGTCACCGTTGGGTGCGTTACTTACATACAAGCAAACAAAAGCATTTGTCAAATGTGTGAAACATGTAAATGTATAGTGAGATTGTACAATACATCAGCGTCGTAACATTTACACCTTTGCTATCAGCAATATTTACTCTTTAAAGCGAAAGATCATGAACTCAGGAAAAATTTTAGTAGGCATACTAGCCAGTCTTGCGGCCGGCGCTGCCATAGGCGTATTGTTCGCTCCGGAAAAGGGCACATTGACCAGAAAGAAGATTTCGGACAAGAAAGACGAGTTTTCCAGCGAGCTGGAAGAGAAATTTAACTTACTGGTGACTGGCGTGACTGAAAAATACGATAAAGTAAGTAACGAAGTGAAGGCACTTGCCAAGGCCGGAACCGAAAAGACCGAACAGCTTTTAAAAGATGCGGCTGCCAACGGGGTCAAACTGTAGACACCTTTGATAACCCATCAGGGAAAAATTTCAGCGGCCATTGGCTAAATAGCAGTGGCCCATTTTTCTCCCCTTCAACACAGACTTACCAAGCAATGGAAACCGTTAATAACTCCTTCGAATCGTTGTTTCAAAAACTTGAGGCATATGGTAAGACCACCATTCAGCTCTCAAAGCTAAAGTCTCTTGAAATGTCTACGGTATTGGCCTCGTCTCTGATTTCCCGGCTGGCCGTAATCCTCGTGCTTTCCACTTCCACACTTGTTCTAAGTATAGGAGTGGCGTTGTGGCTGGGTGAGCTTTTGGGGAGAATTTACTATGGCTTTTTTGTTGTGGCAGGCTTTTACCTTTTGGCTGGCATCATCTTCCACCTCTATCTTCATCAATGGATCAAAAGGCCAGTCAGCAACCTGATAATTAAACAAGCACTTCAATGAGCAGCCCGAATCTAAAAATAGATTCTCCAGAAAGGCTCAGGTCTGCTATTCTTCAATTGCAGCAAGACCAGTTGCTCGAAGGTGGAGTGTTGAAAAAGCAGTTCACGCTGACATTTGAGAGCCTAAAACCACTTAACTTAATCAAAGGAGCTTTAGGCGACATCGCACAATCTATGGGTATAAGCTCGTTTCTCGCTCATAACAAGTCAGCAGATGCAGGTGATGACGAGCCAGCATCGCTGACGGCACAGCCTCCCCCCAGCTCTGTAAAAACGATTGTAGGCTCCCTTGTACTTCTAGGCATCTCGGGTGCTGTTGCAAAAAACAGTCTCCTGCTGAAATCGCTTGGCCGTGGGCTTGCCCATCTGCTCCGAAGTCGGCAAGCCAAAAAGCTGAAGGCTCTTCCTGAACACATTAGCAGTTAAATAATACAATACCAACCTCTCCAATGGATCTCAATGTAAAATTGCCTTCCTACGTAAAAGTGGCGATGCTACTCGTAGGTCTTTATTTAGTGGTGAGCATACTGTCCATTATCAGGCCCATCATTCTACCCGTTATCTACGCAGTACTCATATCCATATTGGTAAGCCCTGCCGTTCATTTTTTGGTCAGGAAGAAAATTAACCGAACTTTTTCTGTCGCCGTGGTTTTGCTGATCACCATTTTGCTCATCGGAGGGTTGCTCTTTTGGATTTCCCTGCAGCTTAACAAATTTGGAGAATCGTGGCCGCAATTAACAAGCAAATTTCAACAGCTCACCAACGACTCAGTGAAGTGGACCTCAGGTTATTTTTCAATCAGCACCCGGGATATAAATGCCTGGATTTCGGATGGCAAGAGCGATCTTATTGACAACAGCGGGGCAGCCATCGGCACCACCATTGTCACCATGGGAGGTATCCTTGCAGTAGTGCTCCTCACACCTGTTTACACCTTTATGATATTGAATTATGAACCTCATCTGGTGGAATTCATTCACAGGCTCTTCGGTATCATTCACGACAAAAACGTAAGCGAAATCCTTATAGAAGTGAAATCCATCATTCGCAGATACCTGGTGGGGCTTTCTGCTGAGTTCATGATCATTGTCGTGTTAAACGCCTTGGGCTTGTTTATCCTTGGCATAGATTACCCGATATTACTTGGCATCGTCGGCGCATTGCTGAACATTATACCTTATATAGGGGGGCTTGTTGGTGTGGCCATATTTATGCTTGTTGCATTTGCCACCAAGTCACCTGTTTATGTGGTGTATGTAGTAGGGCTTTACGCTTTGATCCAGTTTGTCGACAACAATTATATTATTCCTAAAGTAATTGGCGGGCAGGTGAAACTCAACCCTCTTATCTGTATCATTGCCGTTATTGTGGGAGCGGCTTTGTGGGGCATTCCAGGCATGTTTCTTTCTATTCCATTTGCAGCCATTCTCAAGCTGACCTTCGACCGGATAGATTCCCTCCGGCCCTGGGGATTCCTTATGGGTGATACCACGCCACTGCCGCCCGAGGTAGTGCCAAAAACAGATTGAGGTGAGGAAAATAGCTTAATATATGTTTCCCTTGATGGCTTACCCTGACTCGAAGAGCAACATTCTTCCCTATTTGATCACGCTCATTTCATGGTCGTAGCTTCCCGCCTGAAGATCGCACCATTCCCATCCATCATCTTTGATAAGCGACAATAATAACCTACGCCTGGTCGTCAGTTTCTCATACTCTAAATCTATAGGTGCGCTGTGACTCACCTTAATTCCGTTTTTTTCTAAGGCAGAAAGTGAGTTTAACGGTGGTGTTTCTTCACCTGGCACTACAAAGGTGGCAGGTAGCGTTACAAGATAACTTGAAATGGCTTTTCTTATCCCATTGAGCACACTGCGAGATGGCCGTAGTTCCACTGGTATGCTAAACAGAAGGGCTGTAAGTACCTCATCCAGGTTGGTGATATTGAGCACAAAAGCTTCCTTTCTGTCAGAAGAGTGAAAATAGTGCAGCACCGAATAAGCTTTGTGATTTTGGGCGTGTAAAATTATTGATTCGGTTAGACTCATAAAGGGTTGTTCCAACTCTTTAAAGTCCTTCCCATTCCAATGATTTAACAGAATTTCTTCCACAGAACAGCCGAGGGTTGTAATATAGACGCTTATTTTCCTTTTCACTATTTCAGCTGAAACCACCGGAATGAAATAAGTAATAGCAATGGAGATTTGAATCAGGCCAACAAACGAAAGAACTGCGGTGACTAAATCCCAAAAAGGTGAAACAGGCTCCATGTCGCCCAATCCCAAATTAGACAGCGTGTAACCTGCATAAAATATTTTGTTAATAATTGTGGTAGACGAATTTGTCTCAACATTCATCAAGGATTCGGGCTGACTGATAAACAAAAGGCTAGTCGAAAACCAAATCATAAACAACCAATTGATGAGAATTGAAATCAATATGATTGCTCCACCAAGTTCTAAATATTTTCCACTGCCCACTCTTTTGTTAATGGCCAGCATCACTCTCCAAATGGCCTTAGATAAGCGTTTGGTAATAAACCCTGCCCCACGCACCGACAACGACGTTACGGTTAAATCAGTAGCGGCAACTAAGAGCAGAATAATGCCCAGGATAAATACAAAATAGTTCATGGTGTTGCTGTTAGGCTAGCGAAATGAAATGCTATCGGCGTTAGGTATCTACTGATCTTTGTTGCAAGCGTAACTGGAAAAAAACAAACTCAGCATGACTAATAGTGCCTTAGACTTGCAAACTCTGGAGCGCCTGCCGCAAGATTGAGCAAGTCGCCACTGCGACTATTGAGCTAAAAAATACTGATGCCTACATCCTTTCCATATACCAGCTCAATTGTCTTTCTACCTTTTTGAGTTGCATGATACCGGTGATGATCTTCTGCATGCGTATAAAGGCCGTTTCGCTTTTTACTACGTAGTCAAATGCCTTGTGGTGCATGCAGTTTATCGCCACTTCAATTTTATCCTGCGAAGACAGCATAAGCACAGGGATATCGGGATTTGATGCCTTAATTTTGTCCAGGGTCTTCACTCCGTTCATGGCATTTTTATCAATTCCATCCAGGTGATAATCTAAAACAATTACATCAGGTGCATTTGCCAGGTTTTCAAGGCAGCGTTCGCCCGTCGCATAGGTTTCCACTATGAAACTGCCCGTGTTCATGAACTCTATTTCCAGTGACTTCAGGAACACAGCATCGTCGTCCACGAGAAAAACCTTTATTCTCTTTTCAGTTTTCATGTATTGATGTCTTCATCTTATTATACTCCTGCTTCAATTCTGTACATGCCTGTGTGCACACATTCCCCAGCTGTAAAACAAGGGCTGAGATTTCCTCTGGCTGCTGCTGAGTACTGGCGAACTCTTGCAATGCTCTGGCTTTCTTTTCGAAATCCGTGTGAATGCCCATTATCGAAAATGAGGGAATCATTTTATGCACAGCTGAATACAATGTAGTCCAGTCTTTCTCAGCAAAGCTCTTCTTCATCGTACTGATCAGCGGTGGGGTTTGCTCCAGGTAAAGTGATATCATTTCCATCATCAATTTTGGGTCAGACTTCGTTCGTTGATTCAAAAACGTAAGGTCGATACAGCTAACAATTTTACCAGGTAAAATTTGCACCACCACGTCTTCATCCTGCGCCAAAAGTGGCGGCCTCTTTACCAACGAGACTATTTTACTACACAGCAACCTTTCATCGACTGGCTTTGAAATGTAGTCGTCCATTCCGACTACCCTGCATTTTTCCAGGTCCACGGTAGTCACATCGGCGGTCAGGGCTATAATGGGAGTTTTGAGATTCATTGTATTGCGAATGTATTCTGTGGCTTCAAAGCCGTTCATTTCAGGCATTTGCAAGTCCATCAGGATAATATCGTACGATTTAGCTTCCAGCTTTTTAATCGCAATCCGACCATTCTCAGCAATGTCCCTTTCGAAACCAAAATCATCCAGCAATGTTTTCATCAGCAATTGATTGAGTGCGATGTCTTCCACTACCAGCACTTTGATGTCCTTGATTTCTTTGTCCGGCTCGGCAAATATCACGTCGAGGACAGCTTCCTCGTTTGTTTTACCAAAACTCAGGATAAAACTAAATGTGGTTCCCTCTCCTATTTTGCTTTTCACCTGTATGCTGCCCCCCTGGGGCTCTACCAGCTGTTTGACAATGGCCAGCCCAAGCCCCGTGCCCCCATACAACCGGGAAGTGCCACTGGAGGCCTGTTGGAAGTTGTCAAATATCCTTTCCAGTTTATCCTCGGTTATGCCAATCCCGGTATCTGAAATAGCGAATTCGATATTGACCTTTTCTTCCTCTTCACTGGCCAGCATTCGAACGCTCACGGTAATTTTTCCTCTGGAAGTAAACTTGACTGCATTGCTCACCAGATTTAAAATAATCTGGTGCAAACGTACCGGATCGCCAATCAGCACTTCCGGGATGGTCTCGTCATATTCTTTGATGAGTAACAGGTTCTTTTCCTGAATTTTTGTCTCAAACAGGTGCAGCATTGCTGAGAGAGAGGAGGCCATCTTGAATGGAATCTCCTCAAAAACCATTTTTCCAGCATCTACTTTGGCCAAATCAAGGATGTCGTTGATGAGTACAATTAAAGAGTCGCCACTAATCTTAATAGCTGTTAAATATTCCCTTTGCTTCGCCGACAAGTCCGTTTTCAATACCACCTTTGTAAAACCAATGATGGCGTTCATTGGTGTGCGGATTTCATGGCTCATATTGGATAGAAATTGCTGCTTCGCTTTTACGGCACTCTCAGCAATTTGGGCAGCACTTTCAGCTTTCTCCTTGGCCTCTTCGGCAATGGTGGTGGCCAACTCGGCAGCTACCTTGGCTTCTATTAGTTCCTTTTCAATCCTCTTTTGCTCGGTAATGTCTCTGGCTACCACTACAGCTCCAAGCACATCACCCTTTTCATTCTTATACACAGAGCCATTGAACAACACAGCTGTTAGTCCATGATCAATAATGGTCAGCGGATAGTCTGCCACAAACCCTTCGGTGAACACCTCTTCATAAATCTCACGTGCTTTGACGGGATCTGTGAAGTAGATCCCAAAGTCGGAGCCGACAAGCTTTTCTCGTGTTGATGCTGTAATGCTCACAAACGCCTCATTCATATCGGTGATTTTGCCTGCTGTGCTGATAGTAACCAATGGGTCACGGCTGGCTTCTATCAGGCTGCGGGCATAGTTGGCCAGCCTCAATTCGGCCGCCCGCTTTTCCTTCTCATCGTTCTGAAAGGCAAGCTCTTTGTTGGCTATATTTAACTCAGCGGCCCGCTTTTCCTTCTCGTTATTTTGGAAGGCGAGCTCTCCATTGGCAACACCCAACTCTGCAGCTCGTTTTTCTTTCTCACCGTTTTGAAAAACCAACTCAATGTTGGCAACGCTCAGCTCTGCAGCTCTTTTTTCTTTCTCTTTGTTTTGGAAAACAAGCTCTTCGTTGGCAATGACCAGCTCGGCAGCTCGTTTTTCTTTCTCACCGTTTTGAAAAACCAACTCAATGTTAGCTACACTCAGCTCAGCGGCTCTTTTTTCTTTCTCTTTATTCTGGAAAAGAAGCTCTTTGTTGGCAATGACCAGCTCGGCAGCCCTCTTCTCCTTTTCTTCATTTTGAAAAGCCAGCTCCTTGTTGGCCTTTCTCAGTTCGATGGCCCATTTTTGCTCTGTCACGTCACGAGCAGCAGCGAAAACGCCCAGCACATTGCCTCTGCTGTCTTTGTATACGGAGGCATTGTAAAGCACGTCAATCAATCCGCCGTCCTTGTGTTTGATTGTCAGCGGATATCCTGAGACAAAGCCTTTTTCAAAAACCTGCAAATATCCCTCCTGCGCCTTTTTAGGTGAGGTAAAATAGGTGGAAAAATCGGTGCCAATAAGCTCTTCCCGCTGAAGCCCGGTCACTTTCATCAGCGCCTCGTTCACATCGGTGATTTTACCCTCGGCGCTAATGGTAACTAACGGATCCAGGCTGGCTTCCAGCAAACTCCTTGCATACTGCGATTTCTGAGATTTTGTCCTGGTCATCGCTGATTTATTTCTCCTTGTGTCAAAGTTCCCTTGTCTGAATTGCCAATTGCCTCAATCGGGCTCCTCCGTTTGCTTTTCAACTGCTTAAAATGGGACGGCGAAAGACCGGTGACTTTTTTAAACTGGTTGGACAGATGTGCGACGCTGCTGTAGCCCATTTTCCAGGCAATTTCTGTGATGTTCAGTTCGTCGTAAATGATGAGCTCCTTGATGCGCTCCACCTTGTGAATAATGATGAATTGCTGAATAGTAATGCCCTTCACTTCCGAAAATATGTTGGACAAGTAAGTGTAGTCGTAGTCAAGTTTCTCGCTGATGTAGTCGGAGTAATTCACCTTGGGGGCTTCATCAGTGGAGTGAATCATTTCTGTGATGATGTTTTTGATCTTTTCAATCAGAATGGCCCTTTTGTCTTCCATCAGCTCCAGGCCAATGCGCAGCAACCCGGCTTTTAGTTCGTCCTGCTGGTCGCCCGTCAGCTCCTCCATCACGTCTACCTCCCCCAGATCAACCACAATAAAATGCAAGCCCATCTCTCTCAAAACTTCTTTCACTGCCATCTTGCAGCGTATACTCACCATGTACTTGATGTAGAGTTTCAAATGATCACATTTTTTTAAGCGGATAACAGGCAAGTTGGGGGCTTTTCGGTTCACAAAACTTACACATCAAAGGAGGAATGTTACATAAATCACTGATTGGCTGTCGGCAACGCCCTGCAGGTGTCTCCGCAGCTGCATAAGCCCTTAGAGGATGGCCTGCGATCCAGCTACTTTGGGAAGTGTGAAATGTGTAATAGGACGCCAAATATATATAACACCTGGCTGGTCTTAGCGTCGCATCTTTGTGGGGAATTATTATTGAGGCATCGCTTGGTTAGGCCATTTGCCCCGGAAGCGAATCCACGCTTTTCAATATGCTTCAGCAGTTAAACACATAAATCATGAATCTAAAAAGAATATTTGGCGGACTACTGACTGTATTAGGAATAGGCAGTCTTATCTATGCTGCTGTGTTATTCGTCAACAACATGGGTGGCGCAAATAGCGTGAAAATCCTTTTGACCTGGGGAGGGCTTGGCCTGTTGTTTTTCGTGTCGGGCATTAGCCTTGTACGTACTACGAAAGACGAATCGTAGTAAGGGCGCAAAATAGTAATTCGTCGAGGTAACCAGAGCCTTTTTGATCGGTGGTGCCGTGGGCCCGTAGGGTGTGCGTCAGGCTAAAAGTCTTTGAGCAAATTCGTGGCTTATCCCCCCTCCCCGTACCAATGGCCGAAACACTTGCCGAATATTTCCCAAGAAGGATAGCTGATGCAATTATCCTCCATCACTGGCGGCTCTTTCAGTGTCTTCAAACATCATCTACCAAATTTACCAAGCAAAAGTGTCAGAATAAAGAAGCTTCTCAACTGGGGTTATTCCCGTTTTATATTGGTGCACGACAAATCTAAAATTTTATTAGAAAAATTATATTTTTCTAATTGCCACTCTATTTCACTACTTCCTCCCAATCTGTTTTAAAAGACGCCTTAAACAGCAAAAAGCGACAAATAACCAGTGAAATATGTAACTCAAAAATACTGAAGTGTAATTTTATTGGTTCAAAAAATTGGAATTTTGCATAAACCTAATGGCAAACCCGCCTGCCCAACACAGGGAGGACGTCGCTTAAAATGAGCTCAATTTTAAGCTCATTGTGGCCTCGCAAGAAGCCATAAACCTCAATTCAAAATTACTTATGTCATCGTAAAACACCCCCTTAACCTGGTGGGTGACAAAGAGTAATAATCGCTCAAAATTCAATTACCAGCTAAACATTAATATAATGAAAAAAACAAAAAACAAGCTATGGACATCTGCCCTGACAGCATTATTTTTTGCCGTCCTGATAGTAGGGTGTAAAGATGAAAATGAGGGCATTGTAGGACTCTGCCCTGTGATTGTATCCACGGATCCCGTGGGGGGCGCCGTGAATGTGCCACTTGATCAGGTCATTTCAGCGACCTTCAACGAGGCAATGAATGGTTCTTCTATCACTCAAGCCACATTTAGCCTTGGAGGAGCCTCTCCTGCCGGCCGAGGTTTGGCTGAAATTGAAGGCACGGTGTCGTATGATGCTGCTACTTTTACAGTAAGCTTTGTGCCAGCAGAAAATCTCCGCCCGGGCATTGAGTACACAGCCACAGTGGCACCTACGGCGAAGGATCAAAATGGTAATTTCCTGCAAGCACCCTATGTGTGGACCTTCACCACAAACGCCTCGCCGACTGTGGTGTCAACAGACCCCATCAACCTGAGCACCAATATTCTGCTCAACAAAGTAGTAACGGCCACATTCAGTGAAGCAATGGATCCATTGATGATCAATGGTGCCTCGTTCACACTCATGAATGGAACAACGCAGGTTGCCGGGGTCATCACCTACGATGGTTTGACGGCCTTCTTTACACCGTCTGTCGATCTTTTACCTGACACAGACTATTCGGCCACTATTACGACCGGCGCCATGAATCTCACCGGAGAGGCAGTTGCGGCTGATTTTGTATGGACTTTTAATACTGGCATGCTGCCCGCTGTAACGACTACGGCACCAATCAATCTGGCCACAGGTGTACTGCTGAATCAGGTAATTGAGGCCGACTTTAGTGAAGCCATGGATCCCCTGACCATCACCCCGACTTCATTTACCGTAAAGCAAGGCACAACATCAGTTCCTGGTACTGTTGCCTATTCAGGCACTAAAGCTACTTTCACGCCAACAAACCCTCTTTCGGCTGGCACTACTTACACCGCCACTGTTACCAACACAGCAGCCAATCCTGTAGGCATTCCGCTGGCAGGCAATTATGTGTGGAATTTTGACACCGGAGTACTTCCCACTGTAGTTTCTACAGACCCGTTGAACCTGGCTACCGGTGTGCCTACCAATAAGGTCATCAGTGCTACCTTCAGCGAAGCCATGAACCCTGCTACAATTACCTCTTCGTCATTTACTTTGATGCAGGGTACCAATGCAATAGCAGGTACTGTTAGCTACTCAGGCACCACGGCTACCTTCACGCCAACAAGCCCGCTTCTGGCAGCAACGACGTATACCGCCAATGTAACGACAGGCGCAACCAGCCAGGCTGGTTTTGCGATGGGCGCTGATTTTGGATGGAGCTTTGATGTAGGAGTGATTCCAACTGTTCTTTCTACTGACCCGCTGAATCTTGCTACAGGTATTCCTCTTAACAAGGTCATCAATGCTACTTTCAGTGAATCAATGGATCCTCTGACGATCACCAGCGCTTCATTTACCCTTATGCAAGGTACAAATAGCGTGGCAGGTGCAGTTAGCTACACAGGAACAACAGCGAGCTTCACACCAACAAGCAATCTGCTGTCGGGTAAATCTTATACTGCCACTATTACAACCGCAGCAAAGAGCGTGGGCGGCATTGCCATTCCCAGTAATCACGTATGGAGCTTTAGCACGGTGGCCCCCTTAGGCCCTCCAGTTGTAAACCTCAATTCATTACTTGAATACGGTATCATAGCCGGAGTGGGTGTTACCAACAACGCTGGTGCCAGCGAGATTCATGACATGAATGTCGGTATCTATCCCGGAGCACGTTCTTCTATTACAGGCTTCTTCGATGTGGATGGTGGACCAGGTCTTATCTTTAATGGTGCCTTCCATGCCTCCGATGATGTGGCTCCTGCGGGAATCAACGCTGCACTTAACCAAGCTCAGTCAGAGCTGGTGCAAGCCTACGACGATGCTAAAAACGCAACAACCCCTGCCCCTTCCGTAGCACCGGCTGACCTTGGCGGGCAAACACTTGCTCCAGGTATCTGGACATCTGCCACCACCATGCTCTTGCAGAATGGTGACCTTACGCTTGACGCCCAGGGAGACGAGAATGCCGTCTGGATCTTCCAGGTTGGATCGGCCTTCACCTCTGTAGGTGGTGCCGGCGGCAACGTGATCCTGGCGGGTGGAGCAAAGGCCAAAAATGTGTTTTGGCAAGTAAGTAGCTCAGCGACCATTGGCGACAATACAATATTTAAAGGAAATATACTCGCCTTTTCATCCATCACGATGAATGCCGGTTCGGTGGCAGAAGGCAGGATGCTTGCCAGAAACGGTTCGGTACAGCTGATCAGCGCCAACACCATTACCAGACCTCCAAATTAATACCATGAAGACCGCATCTAAACCAATGCAGTCAGCTAAGCTTCTGTTCGCCGGAGGGTTTTCCCCTCCGGCAGCAGCAGCCATGGCTCAGGCCATATCTGGTGAAATGGGAGGACTAACACTCATGCCGGGTACTTACACAGCTGATAGCTTTATTATTCAAGCCGGGAATCTGACACTTGATGCCCGTGGAGACGCCGAGGCAGTTTGGATATTTGAGGCTTCTCACCGGATTACGACTTTAGGCAGCCACGGAGGCAATGTGGTACTTAGAGGAGAAGCGCAAGCTAAAAATATCTTTTGGAAAACTGATGGAACTATCAGCATAGGTAGTGGCACTTCTTTCAGTGGAAAGCTACAGCCATTAACGCCAATGACTATCATGTCAAAGGCCAATCACAAAAGCAGTATGCCGGCCAGTTACAAGCTGGCTATAGACATCATTAAAAACTTTTATCACAAAATGAAAACGATAACTAATTACAAAAAGGTATTGCAACCCTCGCATGCCTTATATAGCCTGACGATACTTTCCCTTATTTTCAGTGCTTTGATTTTGACGGGGATACAGGCACCTCTCCAGGCGCAGGACGCTTCACCTACGGAGTACACCAGGCCTAGCTGGCACTTTGGTGTAGCAGCGGGCGGGAACTTCAATTTCTACAGAGGCACTACTCAGCAGCTAAACGACGACCTGACCGTTCCTACTGCCTTCAGGCATGGAAAAGGCCTTGGCTTGTACGTGGCTCCTTCTATCGAGTTCTACAAACCTGATACTCGATTCGGGGTCATTCTGCAAGGGGGATACGACAGCCGCAAAGGCTCGTGGGATCAGGTACTTACCAGTTGCAACTGTCCGGCCGACTTATCGACCAACCTGGGCTATATTTCCATTGAACCAAGCCTGAGATTTGCGCCGTTCAAATCAGATTTCTACCTGTACGCTGGCCCCCGTTTTGCCTTCAACAGAACAAGCGCATTTACCTACGAACTGGGTATCAATCCTGCTTTTCCTGAGCAGGCTGCTACACCACCTGTGAAGGGTGACTTCAGCAACATCGAAAAAACTGTGATTTCCATGCAGGTAGGTGCCGGGTACGATATTCAACTTTCGTCTGTCAATCATAAAACGCAATTCGTTCTTTCTCCGTTTGCCAGTTTTCAACCTCAATTTGGCCAGGATCCCAGGTCTACCGAAACCTGGCACAACACCACCGTTAGGTTGGGAGCTGCGCTTAAGTTTGGCAAAGGCAAGGAAATAATCAAAGACGTGCCTCCAGTACCAGAGGAGATGGCAGCGATAGGACTACCAGAAGTTCAGTTCACGGTGGTTTCACCCGCCAATATTCCTATTGAGCGCCGGGTGAGAGAAACCTTTCCTTTGCGCAATTACGTATTTTTTGACTTAGGGTCAACTGAAATACCTGACAGGTACGTAACCATCAATAAAACCCAAGTAAAGGATTTCAAGGAAGATCAGCTTGAAGTATTTACACCGAAGCACCTGACAGGTCGCTCCGATCGTGGAATGGTAGTCTATTATAACATCCTTAATATCCTTGGCGACAGAATGGGCAAAAACCCACAGGCTACCATTAACCTGGTAGGCTCTTCAAGAAAAAGCCCTGAAGACGGCCGGGAAATGGCAACGACTATTAAAACATATCTTGTTGACGTTTTTGGGATCAATGCGGCTAGAATCTCAGTAGATGGAAGAAGCAAATCCAAAATACCCTCGCAGCAGCCAGGCGGAACTGAGGAACTTGTACTCCTTCAACAAGAAGACCGCAGGGTGTCTATAGAAAGCAGCTCTCCTGCGCTGCTTATGGAGTTCCAGAGTGGGCCGGAAGCGGCCCTTAAGCCAGTTGAATTCGTGGCGGTACAGGTAGCTCCGATTGATAGCTACGTATCATTCAGGGTCGATGGTGCCGACGAAGCTTTTGAGTCGTGGTCGCTGGACATCAAAGATGAGCAGGGAAAAGTACAGTCTTTCGGTCCTTTTACCAGAGAGCTTGTCAATCTTCCCGGCAAATCCATTTTAGGTACTACCCCCAAAGGCAAGTACGAAGTAACCATGATAGGGCAGACACCAGATGGCAAAACAGTGAAAAAAGAGGCTACTGTCAATATGGTGCTTTGGACACCGGAAGTCGATGAAATGGGTATGAGATACAGTGTCATTTATGAATTCAACAATTCCACTGCCATTGCCATGTATGAAAAATACCTCACTGAGATCGTTGCGCCAAAGATTCCTCACGGAGGAACTGTGATTATCCACGGCCACACCGACGTAGTCGGAGACGCAGCGAACAACGAGAAACTGTCGCTGGCCAGGGCCAATGATGTGAAAACCATCCTTACCAAGGCCCTGTCCAAAGCTGGAAGAACTGACGTGACTTTCAAAGTACTGGGTTTTGGGGAGGAAGAGAGAATGATGCCTTTTGGAAACAAATGGCCAGAAGAAAGGTTTTATAACAGAACGGTTCTTATTGACATTATTCCTGCCAAGTAAAAGCGCTTGCCTCTTATAAGCAACATCTTAGGGCTGACTGATGAAAATCGGTCGGCCCTTTGTTTTCGGCTCCACCCAAACTCGCTTTCCGTCGTGTGCAATAGTTAAGGCTATAACCTGTGATATATGTAACACTCTCTTATAAAGATGTAAAGTTTCCGGGGAGCAATAGCGGCACATTTGTGGGGGAAATAACCGATATTTTTATGAATACAGCGGAGGCAAACACAGTGGGCACATTTAGAATAACGGGCAACTGGTTCCATCAGTCGAAAGTGCTCAAACAGAAATTTGGCCTGCTCACAGATGAGGACCTTAAGTTCGAGGTAGGTGGAGAACAGGATTTGCTCACCAGGATTTGCGAACGGATCAATAAAAGCCGTGAGGAAGTGATCAATATTATCAGGAAAGGCCTACCGCTTGAAAGCACAGAATAGCCCTTTGAAGTGAAAAACGCATTATTTAATAGATACTGCGAACACACCTGAAGGGTAACGAAAGGGCAGTAATGGTGTTGTACCAGAAACTGTCCTTTTTACTCATTGGAAATACCTAAACAATCAAAATGGATACTCCGGAATACCCTAAAGCAAAAGTTTTCATTATCGTAGAAATCATAGAGTATGTTCCAAACTCAGTGGTGATAAAGACAATTATTAAGAAAACGACAGGCAATGTAAGTGCGGTGTCGTTCGACTCAGGAGAAATGCTAACGGAGAAGACGTCGCCATTTGACACCTTCATTCAGGTGATTGATGGGAAGGCAGAAGTGGTGATTGACGACGTATCCAATCTACTCGACACAGGCCAGTCGATTATTATTCCTGCGCACTGCCGCAATGCCATAAAAGCAAATGTCCGCTTCAAGATGATTTCAACCATGATAAAAAGTGGTTATGAAGACCTGCCGGTATAAAGTCTTAGAGGAAAATATAAAAACTGATCAGCCATGGAAGGGAAATTTAAAGTAGGTGAAATGGTAGCTGAACGCATAAGACCAACACAAAAATTGGTCGTTAAAAGGCAGGCTTACAATGTGTACTACTGCAAAATGACAGAGGATCTGTCGAGGAAGGAATTGGTCTTCCACGAGCGGGAACTGCAGGCTTACGAAGGATTGGCTTCAAAACTGCCAGTAATGACTGTCTCTTCAAAGGCAGTAGAGGAGGACATGAAGTAGCGATGCCCTATTTGCATCATAAAGAACCTTTTTAAACGTCCAATCATGATAGAAAATAAGTTTGCCGAAGGAACAACGGTGTATGCCCTTGCTCAACCCAACGAGAAATTGATTGTCAAGCGGTACATCAAGAGAATCTACTATTGCACAACTCCCGCTCATCCAGACCAAAAAGAGCTGGCACTCTTCGAAAGGGAGATTACGGATGTGGCTGACCCCGCAGCAGGCTAAGCTGGGCTTTGCCTGCCTCCCTGCTCAGGGCCTGCCCTGTTGTCAAATACCTTATCTTCATTTAAATACCCAACATGAAAATAGCTTACATAGGTACCTATCCGCCCCGTGAATGCGGCATTGGCACATTCACCTGGGATCTTGTGGATGCTATCTCCAGCTCGCCAGACAGCGCCAGCTTTGTTGATGAGGCATTTTTAGTGGCTTTAAACGACCACGATCTACTCTACGCTTACCCAAAGGAGGTGAAGCTGACAATCCGCCAGGAGCAGCAGGCAGACTACATTGAGGCAGCTAATTTTATCAACTTGAGTGGAGCCGACCTCTGCGTGCTTCAGCATGAATTTGGGATTTTCGGAGGGCAAAGTGGGGTATATATTCTTCCGCTTCTCCACCGGCTAAAAATGCCGGTGATTGTGACGCTTCATACCATTTTGAAAGCACCCTCCTACAACGAAAAAGCGATACTAAAGGAAATCTGTAACATGGCCAGTAGGGTGGTTGTCATGAGCCATAAGGCCATCGAGTTTCTTACCAGTATTTATAATGTGTCGAAAGAAAAGATTGTTTTCATTGAACATGGCGTGCCCGATATTCATTTTGACCATGCGTTAGCCAAGAAAGAGTTCAAGCTGGAAAGCAAAAAAGTATTGCTGACTTTTGGCTTTCTGGGTCGCAACAAAGGCATAGAGACTGTTATCAAAGCGCTTCCATCGGTGATAAAGGAACATCCTGAAGTGCTCTACATTGTGCTTGGCAAAACACATCCAAATATCCTGCGTCACTCGGGCGAGGAGTATCGCAATTCCCTTCATTTACTGGTAAAAAGCCTGAAATTATCAGACCATGTATTCTTTCTGAACGAGTTCATGGATCCAGATCAGCTCTTCAAATACCTGGCTGCGTGTGATATTTACATTACCCCCTATCTGAATGAAGCTCAGATCACGAGCGGTACCTTGTCGTTTGCCATGGGTGTAGGCTGCTCGGTGGTTTCAACGCCGTATTGGTATGCCAGTGAGTTACTTGCCGACGGACGTGGGCGTCTGTTTGATTTCAATGACTCAGATCAACTTTCTTCCATCCTCAATGAACTACTCGGCCAGCCAGATGTATTGAAAGAGCTCCAACAGAAGGCCTACGAATATGGCAAGAACATAAGCTGGCCAAAAACAGCAGAAAAATACATTGCGCTGGCCGAAAGCATTCTTGGCGAGCCTTGTCAGTCCATTGACAAAAAAGAAACGATTATTGATTTGATGCTCCTTCCACCCTTTTCGCTCGCCCACATCAAGCGATTAACGGATGACACAGGCATTATCCAGCACGCAAAGTTTGGGATTCCGAATCTGAAGGAGGGATATTGCCTCGACGACAACGCCCGGGCTCTGTTGATGGCACTTATGGCCTACAAACAAAAAAAGGATGTCGCTGCGCTCGAGTTCATGCCCATTTACCTAAGCTACATCCATTACCTGCAAAATGAAGACGGCACATTCAAAAACTTCCTAAGCTTCAATCGCAATTTCATGGATGAAGTGGGGTCTGAAGACTCCTTCGGCAGGACCATATGGGCACTGGGCTACCTGCTGGGCAATGCGCCCAACGACGCCTACTATCAAACCGGCAGGCTGGTGTTTTTTGAAGCAGCGTCCAACTTTGAAAACCTAAAATCCATCCGCAGCATTGCCAATACCATGATAGGCATTTGCTACTACCTGAAGAGCAATCCATCCGACGATGACATGACTGAGCGGCTACGCAACCTGGCTTATGTGCTGGTCGCACATTACGAAGACAACTGCACGGCAAATTGGCACTGGTTTGAAGCACTGTTGGCCTACGATAACGGCATTTTGCCACTTTCGCTTCTTCATTCGGCTGAAATACTGAACGACGAAAAAATAAAAAAAGTAGCCCTGGACAGCATGGCCTTCCTGACGAGCCACACCATGAAAGACGGCTATTTGTCCATTATCGGAAACAGCGAATGGTATCAAAAAGATGGACCACGTTCGGTATACGGCCAGCAACCAATTGATGCCCTGGCCATGGTACTCATGTTTCATCAGGCGTTTCACCTGACCAGAGACAAGAAATACCTCAATGAGTTGTATACAGCATTTATGTGGTTCCTGGGTGAAAATGATCTGCGCATGAGCCTGTATGATTTCGAAACCAAAGGCTGCTGCGATGGCTTCGAAAACTATGGCGTCAACAGGAATCAGGGCGCAGAAAGCTCTTTGGCCTACCTGATCTCCCACCTGACAGTACTTCAGGCGCACGAGGAGTTTTACAAATCAGATGGATGAAAGTTGCTATCCTTTCGCCCATTGCCTGGAGGACGCCCCCAAGAAAATACGGCCCCTGGGAGCAGGTGGCCTCTAATATTGCCGAAGGTCTGTTGAAAAAAGGTATAGACGTGACTCTTTTTGCCACGGGCGACTCCACCACCAGTGGTCAACTTGAATCAGTTTGTGAGCATCCCTATGCGGAAGACCAGAGCATTGACCCCAAAGTATGGGAATGCCTGCACATCAGCCACCTGATGGAACAGGCATCCTGCTTCGACATCATCCATAACCATTTCGACTTTCTGCCCCTCACCTATTCCAGGCTCATCGACACACCGATGATCACCACTATCCACGGGTTTTCTTCGCCAAAAATAGTCCCGGTTTACAAAAAGTATAATGCCTCCACCGCCTACATTTCCATCTCCAACGCCGACCGCCACCCTGAGCTCGATTACCTCGGCACGATCTACCACGGACTAAATCCGGAAGATTTCACCTTCAAAAAAGACAAGAAGCACTACCTGCTTTACTTCGGTCGCATTCATCCGGACAAAGGAGCGCATGCCGCCATCGAAATCGCCCGCCGGGCTGGAGTGCCGCTGATCATGGCCGGGCTTATTCAAGACCAGCAGTACTATGAAACGGCTATCAAACCATCGGTTGAGAGCGGCCAGGTGCGCTACCTGGGCAACGTGGGCCCGATTGAACGAAGCAAACTATTGAGCGAGGCCATGGCCTTATTACACCCCATCTTTTTCGATGAGCCGTTTGGCTTGAGTGTGGTGGAAGCCATGATGTGCGGCACGCCCGCCATCGCCTACGACAGAGGCAGCATGCCCGAGTTGATTGTCAATGGGGTAACCGGTTTTTTGGTCAGGGATGTAACGGAGGCTGTCGGGTCGGTGGCACTGCTGGCACAGCTCGACCCCTTGCGATGCAGGGAGCACGCAAAAACTCACTTCAGCACGGTGACAATGGTGGAGGCCTATATTCGGGCTTATGAAATGGTGTTACACGCTCGCTCCTAATCCTATCTCTTCTTCAGCGCATAAAAAAGCTCTTCCATACCCACCACGCCATATGTTGACGCATAGTCAGACACCGCATAGGGCAGAATCAAGCTGGCGTTGTGGATCATAGCGCCACAAGAGTAGACCACATTGGGCACGTAGCCCTCCCTTTCCTGTTCAAGAGGAGAAAGTAACGGTTCCTCCAGCCTGCCAATCTCTTTTGAAGGATCATCCAGATCAAACAAAGAGGCTCCAATGCAATACCGCCGCATAGGGCCAACGCCGTGCGAAATTACCAGCCAGCCCTCTTCGGTCCATATGGGAGAACCACAATTACCTATTTGGGTGAACTCCCAGGGAAAACGAGGCTCCTGAATAATGACAGGATTGTTCCAGACAGTGTTTCTGTCGGAGTACATCAAGTAGTTGTTTACGCCATCCACTCTTGCCAGCATGGCGTATTTGCCTTTTATTTTCTTAGGAAACAGGGCAAGGTTCTTGTTCAGAGCGCCATTGCCGTGCAAGGGCATTACCCTAAATCTATAAAAGTCATCGGTTGAGAGGAGCTTTGGAAGAATAGTATGCCCATTGAACGCAGTGTAGGTAGCATAAACTTTTTCGCTCATGTCGTCGTCTGTAAACCGAACAAACCGGGCATCCTCTATGCCATTGCTTTCCGACTCCGACACCGGAAATAAGACTCTTTCCGAAATATCAGAATCACGTTTGAACTCCACATCATAAAACGAATCTGCCAGCCACGTCATCTCTTCAAGAGCCATCCTTCTATCGGCGCTAATGGTGCCATCACTGAGCACCTTGTCGACTGCTCGTTTCAATGAATAGTATTCAAATTTATCAGCCAAAGCCTCCATAAGGTTGGTAGAATATTTCTCGAGGATACTCATTTCCTGTAGTTTCTTGACAAAACGGCTCTTGTCGTACAGCTTCTTATGGGTGATCTCCGGTGTGTCCATATGGCTACCAGTGGTCATTACCTTCATGTCATTGTTCGCATCAAGGATCGCTCGCCTGAAAACAATAGATGAAATATGCCCCTCTCCCGTAGCCCTGAAAGACAAAATCACCCGTTGCTCACCATTCTCAAGAGAAAACTGGTCGAGGTCGCTGATCAGGGAGGGGTTGAAAAAAGCAGCGGATTCGATGGAGTACTCCGACGTGCAATAAGAACCGATGAGCATCTTACGTTCCTCAGAAAGCTGCACATAGTCGATTTCCATAGCCTCAATTACTTTTCGGATATTGTCGCAATGCTTGAAAAAAATCCTCGAGATATTACGGTGCCGGCTCGCAAATTCACGCAAGGTTTGCTCCAGGGCAATGCCCACCTGCTTTTCGTCCAGGGTCATTACCCTGCCGACTAGTTTTTGGGTACGTCCGTCACCGTTAACAAAAAACCTTGCCACGACTTTGCTTGAGTCGGGCATGAATTTTACATTTTTCCTTACAACAGAAACTCGCATGATGATAAACGTTTGGTAAAACTCAAAATTGATGAACACCGAAGGTGCAGAGGGGGAGCGAGCTGGAATGGTACCCGATTCTCGTGCAGATGAATCTACCGGAAGGTACCACTAAAAGCGGGATAAATAGAGGCTCGGTTACATTTCATTTGGCATCAAAATATCCCTTTCAAAAACTCGCCAGTTTTGCCAACCAATCAAAATCATTCTTCGGATTGCCATGCGTGAGGGATAGCAGCGGAAAGCCCGGAACCGCCAGTGGGCGGTGAGGACTTGGAGCGGATAGCCCGACCCCCGCCAAAACAGGTCGGTTACTTTCAAGCGGAACATGGCTGGCGGGGGGCACGCCCAAAAAAAGAAAGAGTAAATAGCAATACAGACAATTGTTAGCCAGAAAGGTGTACCCTGGAAAAATTAAAGAGGTTACTTTCTGCGGAAGCGCAGAGAGTAACCTCTTTAATGCAAGTCGCCGGTTATTTGGCTTCGAAAGGCTATAAAAAAGACCAACTACGCCTTCAGGCAACGAACAGAAAGGCCATCTTTCTTTTCGTAGTAGCTTCTGTTCACGTGGGCGTTGTCGTATTCCATGATGTAGCTCCAGGCGAGCTTTTTGCTTTCTTCGGCGGGTGTCCACCAGTAGCCTATGCTGCCCCTGTCCATAAAGGAGCAGTCGTCGTCGCACAGGCCGCCGGGTTTGGCGTTGAACCCCGCCTCATTGGTGGCACCGTCGTTGGGTGCCTTCCACAGCTCAGTTGACTTGAGAATGGCGCCGGCCGTTAAATGTCCCCCCACGGTTTGCAGGAGCAGTTTCCAGTCGTTGTCGCCGGCGATTCGGAAGCCCTCCGGGGCTAGTCCCCTGGGGTCGACCAGGGCATACCAGTTGTAGAGCTTGCCATACAGCTTGCCCATTTCAGGGTCATTGTTGTAGTAACACCAGGCCCCGGTGGTGAGGCGATCCCACTCGTCGGTGTCGGTTACCTCGGGGATGGGGTCACCGTTGCGATATGTGTCTACGTCCAGGTTGTCGGCCATCCATATCTGGTTACCGATTTTCACCAATTTGAATTCCATGGTTCGGGCAATTAGTATGTCGATAAAAAATTTGTTAGGCTATAATAGCTGTATGCCAAACAAAAAACAATAGCTATTTGATGGTATCAAGCACCAAAGCGTCAGTATCCATACTACCGTCGGCTAAAAAAAGATCAATTTCTTTCAGACATCTGGGGTATTTCTCTAGTAGCAACTGCTCCGACAATTGCATATACGTGCCCAACGTTCGCTGAAAGCTGTGGAAATCATTCTTCCTGCCATTTCCAATATTTCTCAGGTCACTGATTAACAGGTTGTCTATGCCGGCTACCTTTTCCTGAAGATCACAAGATTCGTTAATTACGTACAAGAGATTAAAATCGATTGATGACAATATGGAAGAATTGAGGCTCGTTTTCCACGCCACTTCAGGCAAGCCAAGCAATTCGATTTCTATATCAAGCCTACCTTTCGCTAGCAGTAAGTCCGGGAATTGCGCCTGAAGGGAATCAAATTGACTACTGGAGCCTAAGAATGTCATATTATCATCCACCAATGGAAGGTAAGCATTCAAAAAGTCGAGTTGACGTGCGTTAACTTGAACTAGCGTATCCATGGCAGACTGATTTCTTGCTACTTCACTTCGAATATTTTTCAAAGCCACCTCTGCTATTTGCTGCTCCCGCCTGTTACCCGCCCAGTTGTTAAGCCAAAAGGCTATCAGCACACCCAAAACCACTCCTGCAAATCCAAGGACGTGGTTCAACCATTCAATTTTGCCAGATGTGCTCTTTTTCTTTTTTGCCATAAAACGAAAGTCTCGCTTTAAATTTATCAACCCTGTGGGAGGAAAACAACCCGGGGGCACATTGCTATTGGCTGACGGAAAAAAACGAAAAACCCGGCCAGCGGCCGGGTCTTTTTAATACCGGAATTCATTATCCATACACCTGCTTATTCCGGCCGTTCGGATATAACGTAGCCAGTGGGTATTTCCTTGTCTGGCAGGTTAAATGTTTCTTTTACAGCATTATAGTCGCTATAGTCCATCCGGCCGGTAAACTGGCCAGGCACCACCACTACCCTGGCCAGCCAGTTGTCGAGAAACGGCGAGCCGAGATTGTCGAGGTTGAAATCAGAATCGAGGAATACCCTGGCGTCGAACTTGGTGAAGTCGAAGTTGTACTGCAGAAAGCCGAAGTCGGTGATCATAGACTGTGGCAACAGGCGCCATACCTCAGTGCCGTCATCGAGTGTATCCCAAAGCAGGTAAACCAATACCACATCTGAATCCAATGCCGTGAATCCATCGGGGTACTCGAGAAGAACACCATAATCGGGCGATTCAAAGTCGAACACGAATTCAAACACATACGCTTCCTCGCCATCTTTTCCGTCGACACCATCATAACCATCGAACCCCTGTGGGCCGGGAGGGCCCTCCGGACCTACGCATGACTGACCGATAAGGAGCATAGCAACAAAGGCGGAGTAAATGAGCTTTTTCATATCTTTAGATTTTTTGGTTCATACTGACAATAAGCCAAAGATTGTTCCAAAAAATATTTTTAAACGACTTTCCTTTTACCTTTGAGGCAAAACCAGATCATGAAAAAGACCCTAATCTACTTAAACAGCCTATTTTTCATCCTTTTTTCCTGCAGCGAAAAAAAATCGGAAGAACTCTTTAAGAGCACCGACTTCACTGCCGAAAACCTTTTCACCAACAACATTGAGGGGCCGGCCTTTGATGCCGAAGGCAACTTGTATGTTGTCAACTTTGGAGAAGACGGTACCATTGGCAAGGTGGATAGCGAAGGCAATGCATCGCTCTTTTTGACCCTGCCCGAGGGCAGCACGGCCAACAGCATCAAATTTGGCGAAGACGGCACCATGTACCTAGCCGACTACACGGGCCACAATGTGCTGGCGGTTGACATGGCCACCAAAGCGGTCTCAACCTTTGCCCACAACGACGACTTCAATCAGCCCAACGACCTCTGCATCGACAGCCGAGGCAGACTCTACGCCTCCGACCCCAACTGGGGAGACAAAACCGGGCAGATTTGGAGAGTTGATACCGATGGCAGCACCGTTTTACTCGACAGCGCCATGGGCACCACCAATGGCATTGAGCTGAGCCCCGATGAAAAGACGCTGTATGTAAATGAAAGTGTGCAGTTGAAAATATGGGCGTTTGATGTGGATGCCAATGGAGATATTTCCAATAAAAGAGAATTTGCCTCCTTCGACGATTTTGGGTTTGATGGCATGAAATGCGACAAGGAGGGCAATCTGTACGTGGCCAGGTATGGCAAAGGAGTCATCGCTGTATTGAGTCCCGCCGGCGAATTGATAAGGGAAGTAGCACTTACAGGCAAAAAGTGCAGCAACCTGGTTTTTGGTGGCGCCGATGGCAAAACCGTTTTCGTGACCCTACAGGACAGAAAAGGAATGGAGAAGTTCCAGAACGACATTCCAGGCAAGGGTTACTAAACAAATGACACAGCTGCTGAAACACATTGCCCTGGTGGTGGCCGACTACGACGAGGCCATCGAGTTTTATACAAAAAAGCTTCGCTTCACCCTAGTGGAAGACACCCGCCTGAGCGAAACCAAAAGGTGGGTGCTGGTGGCACCGCCAGGCGGAGCCGATGGTTGTCTGCTGTTGCTGGCCAAGGCCGCCAGCGAGGAACAGCAAACCAGGGTTGGTAACCAAACTGGCGGCCGGGTGTTCTTATTCCTGCACACGGATAGCTTCCAAAAAGACTATCAAAACCTGCTTGACCAGGGCATCAAAATCGTTCGTGAGCCTTCGCAAGAGGCATACGGCACAGTGGCAGTTTTTGCTGATTTGTATGGTAATTTGTGGGATTTGATTGAGACAGGCTCCTCCGGTGGCTGACGGCTCCACCGCACCAGGCCTGCTGGCCGTACCGACGCCTGGCCAATCTGGGGGCACTTTCCTGCAGGATGTGGCTTCACCAGCATCCTTTGGGTATTACGCCCTTTCAGGGCTTGGAGGTAGGCAAGCCCTGAAGGAGTCTAATATCGATGGGTTGGGTGGAGCCCGACGCAAAACAAAAGGCAGGATAGGGCTACACCCAATCCTGTTTTTATCTCGCCCTTTCAGGGCTTAGAGAGGTGCGAGCCGTGTAGGGGCCCGGACGGAATGGTATATTCATGCGTTGGATGACGCCATGTGCACTAATCCGGCGGCTGACGGCTCCACCACACCGGGCCTGCTGGCCGTACCGACGCCTGCTCTTCCGGTCCCCTGCCTCATTCATACCTCAGCGATTTCACCGGATTCATTCTCGCCGTGTTGATGCTGTGCCAGGCAACGGTGAGGAAGGCCACAACCACTACCGCAACGCCAGTGACAGCGAAATATACCCAGCTCATGCTGATGTGATAGGCAAAGTTTTCCAGCCAGCCGTTCATGAAGTACCAGGCGAAAGGCCAGGCGATCAGGTTCGCAATCAGCACCAGCTTGAGGAAGTCCCACGATAGGAGCCTTACCAGTCCGATTACATTCGCTCCGAGCGTTTTTCTAATGCCAATTTCTTTGGTTCTTTTTTCAATCATGTAGTTGGTCAATCCGAACAGCCCCAACACACCAATTACCACCGAGAGCAGGGTAAACAGCACCAACACGCTGGCCTGCCGCTGCTCGCTGTCATAAAGCCGCTGTAGCTCAGTATCAAGCAGGCTGTACTCAAAGGGTGCGTCGGCAAAGATGTTCATCCAAACGTCACGCACATGGTCCACTCCGGCCGGGTCGTTAATATTATTGACTTTCACGTACACATACCTGTCCTGCCACGGGCTGACGAAAAAGAAAAGTGGGTCAATTTGGCTCCTTAGTGAGTTGAAATGAAAGTCTTTCATCACCCCTACTATCTTTCCGCTTGTTTCGTCTCCATAGTGGAGTGTTTGCCCAACGGCCTCCTCAGCTCTCCAGCCAAGCATGCGCACCAACGCCTCGTTCACCACAACATGGTTATTGAGCGGTTCTTCAGTACTGTCATTCAGTTGCATGGAGGTGGCATTGAAGCCCTCCCCTGCCAGCAGCTCGATACCGAGCGTGTTTACCATTTGATCGTCGGTGGTAAACCCAAGTGTTCGAATGCCTTTGTTGGGATCCATGCCGTCTTTGTACGACGACCAGGTGGCCAGAATATTGCCCATCATGGCCGAGCCTCTGCTCACATCGCCAATAGCACTATTTTGCTTTAGCTCGCTGCTGAAGGCCTCAAACTTGTTGAACATCTTTCTGTCGGCAAAGGGCACAACAATTACCTGTTCTGAATTGTAGCCCAGGTCTTTGCTGTTGGTGAAATTGAGTTGCTGGTAGATGACCAAAGTGCCCAAAATCAGAAAAATAGAAATACTGAATTGGAAAATGACCAGCGCTTTGCGAAACATGTCGCCTGCCTTACCTGGGTTGAAAGTGCCCTTGAGCACCTTCACTGGAATAAACTGCGACAAATACAGCGCCGGGTAGCTGCCAGCGATCAGGGTAATGGCAAACACAACGGCTGCCAGCAGCGCTATCCAGCCGGGGTTATCAAAATAGCTGATCGATATTTTCTGTCCAATGAGCTCGTTGAAAGCAGGAAGGGTGAACTCAGTGATGCCTACGGCTAAAAGCACGGCCAGGAAAGTGATAATAAGGGTTTCTCCGTAAAACTGCAGGATAATGTGCGTTCTCACCGCACCCATTACCTTTCTGATGCCTACCTCACGGGCTCTTTTTTCGGAGCGGGCCGTCGTCAGGTTGATATAGTTCACGCAGGCCACCAGCAAAATGAAAACGCCAATCAGGGCAAAAGCCAGCGTGTTGGACATGTTTCCTCTCTGACCAATGTCTGCCTGCAAACTACTATCCATGTATATGTCAGTTACCGGCTGCATTTCAAACGACACCGACATGCCCGAACCCTCCAGTTGCTCTCCAAGTTCTCTTTCAACGATAGCATTTATTTTCGTCCCTACTTCGCCGGCATCTACTCCCTCCGCCAGTTTCAAATAGGTAATGTAGTTCATGGGAAACCACTGCTCTCCATCCTCCATGCTATGAAAGGCGCAGATGAAGTTGAACTGCAGGTGACTATTGGCAGGCGGATCTGCCACTACTCCGGTTACCTTCTTGTCAGTATTGTTGTTGATTTTCAGCGTCTTGCCCATTGGGCTGCCGCCAGGAAAATACTTCCTGGCCATGGAGGATGTGATCACTACCGAACTCGGGTCCTTTAAAACTGTCTCTACATCTCCTTCGATCAGGTCGAAAGAAAACACCTTGAAAAATGAGGAGTCGGCATAAGAAAACGTCTTTTCCATAAATACCCTTTCCCCTTCTTTTACAATAGTTGGCTTAAAAATGCCCACATCAGCATAACGGCAGAATAGCTCCACACCAGGCACCTCTCTTTTGGCGATGGGCCCGAGAATGCTTCCTGAAACAGCAATCCTGCCTTTCTCTTCACCCATCACAGCTGAAGTAACCACTCTAAAAATCTGGTCTTTGTCTTTAAAAAACTGGTCGTAGCCCAGCTCGTGGGAAACAAACAGAAAAATGAGCAGGCAGCTGGCCACGCCAGAGGCAAGACCAAAGATGTTGAGTAGTGAATAAAACTTATTTTTCCAGAAACTTCGGAAGGCGATGGTAAGGTAGCTTTTGAACATATCGATGAGTTTAGTTGCCCTGTGGCACATGTGTTGGCAAATAGCTTACCAAATTAAATCTACTCAAATATAGCTTAAAAGGCGCTTTTCAGGGAGCTGACAACACCCTACCGTCCGTCAGCGGACACCAACGACCGCAGGGTGTACAATTCAATGTCGTTTAGTTAAGGGCATTCTACCCTTCACTTCCCTAAAGGGCCCAACAATGACCATTCTCTCGCCCTTTAGGGTTGGGGTAAAAATGGAATTGAGACACCAAACCTCTTAACTAAACGACATTGGGACACAATGTGACAATTAAGCCGTAAATTGTCGTCATGAGTCAGAGCTTCCACAATGTCAATGTTCAATCGCATCGTGATAAGATGGAGGAGTTGATTACCGAGGTCAACAATGTATTCGGAGACCTGTCGGCGCAACAGCTAGGCTGGAAGCCTGCAAAAGGGCAGTGGAGCATCAGAGAATGCCTGGATCATATCATGACGACCAACAAACAATACTATCCGCAGTTTGACAAAATTGCCGAAGGCAGGTATGAGCCCACTTTTTGGCAGAAAATGCCTGCTTTTTGGCACAACTTCTGGGGTCGGCAGTTGGTGGAATACCTGGGGCCGGAGGTCAAGCGTAAGTCGAAGTCGCCGACGGTATTCAAACCAACCGCCGGCAGGCTCAGCCAACACATCGTGAAGGACTTTACCGACAGCCTCAAGCTGCTCACGAGAAAAATGATAGCGATGGATCATGTAAACCACACATCCGTCATTATTACGTCGCCGGTGTCAAGGCTGGTAACTTACTCGCTGTACGACACCCTGCAAATTGTGGTGGGGCATGCCGAAAGGCATGTAAACCAGGCAAAACGTGTGAAGCAAAATCCGCATTTCCCGATGGGCTGATGTCTTCCGCCATGCAAATCTTTCGCTCATTTGGTCAAAATTTCTAGTTTTCAAAAAATATAGGCCATGACAGACCTTATCAAAAAACTCAACTATAAAGCTCAGCAGGCCATTGGCATATTTGAGTCTCCGGAGGAGTTTGCTCCTCATGTCACGGACTTTGAGAAGCTGGGAACTATTTATACAAACATCAACGCCGCCAATAACTTTGACTTTGTGTTGGTGTTTGTAAAAACAGAGCAGGCTATTGCCGCACTCAGTCAGGAGTTGGTGCCAAAGCTAACTGACGACGCCCCGTTTTGGTTTGTCTACCCTAAGAAGACTTCCAAGAAGTATAAAGCGGAAATCCACCGTGACCACGGCTGGGGGCCGCTTGGAAAACTGGGCTTCGAAAGTGTGCGTATGGTAGCGGTGGACGACGACTGGTCGGCGCTCAGGTTCAGAAAAACGGACAAAATCAAGGTACTGAAAAGAGACCCCTCGTGGCGGCTGACCTGACGCCCTCAGTTAATTTTGATTGGCGTTAAAAGCAGCATTGGTATCGAGAATATCTCTATATTGTGGAGATAACCAACCAAAATTCAAATGAACAATCTACTTTATATCGTGGCCGTCGCCTGCGCCATTTGGGTGATTTACGACGTATGGGCCAACCGCAAGTCGATGAGCTCGGGCACTAAACTAATATGGACAATTTGTGCGCTGCTATTTAATATTCTTACCGCCATCATATATGCAGTGGCTGGCAGAAGATAAGCTAAAAGGGACAATGCCACGTTAGTGCACTGTCTCATCTTTTTCTCTCGCCCAAGGTAATTTTAATCAATATCTGCTGCTGTTTTTACAGAACGATGGTTAGCTTTCTGCCAAAATATCACCTGCCGGTCGCAGACGTACGAAAAATTTGAAAAGGAAAGCACTCAATATCATCAACTGGTCTTCGCTGGGAATAAGCAGTGTCGGCCTGCTTCTGCTGATTGCTGATGTGGGGTTCCCCTATACTCCCTCTTTCGAGCGCTCCCTTCACCTTTGGCTTCCAATTATTGCGGGCACATTGTTTGCGTTAATTACCGCAGGAAGTACGATAGCATGGCTTCTTGATCCCATAAGAGTTCGTTCGAGGTTGTTTGAAGCGATTTTCAGTATCTACCTGCTGGTATACCTACTGGTGTCGGTGCAGCCCGACTGGTTCCAAGCGCTCAGTTTCTTCAATCACAAATACACAGGCTACTGGGGCTGTTTTTTCATATTTGTGATAGAGTTTTCGAGGAGAACATCCTCTCTTTATAAGCTGTCGAAGAATCCAGCCAATCTTTTCATTTTTAGTTTTGCACTCATCGTGCTGGTTGGCAGCGGCTTACTTATGCTACCTACTGCAACCTACGAAGGTATTGGGTTTGTTGACGCACTTTTTACATCGACAAGCGCAGTGTGTGTTACCGGCCTCATTGTGGTTGATACTGGTTCCTATTTCACCACGTTTGGACAAGTCATTATTCTAGGGCTTATTCAAATAGGCGGCATTGGCATTCTTACCTTCACGAGCTTTTTTGGTTTGTTTTTCAAAGGAGGATTTAGCATCCAGAATCAGCTATTTCTCAAAGATGTGACCAATACTAACCGGCTGGCCGAAGTAAGTGGCATCGTAAAAACAATCATCGCCTTCACCCTTTTTGTTGAGCTTATCGGCGGCATTGCGATATTCATGCAGCTCAACAAGGCTGTGCTGCCCAGCTTCGTTGACAGGGTTCTTTTCGCTGGGTTTCATTCAATATCTGCCTTTTGCAACGCTGGCTTCTCGACACTCGGAAACAGCCTCTACGACTTGAACTACCGCTTCAATTACTCTCTCCATTTGGTCATTGCTTTTCTTTTCATCTTTGGTGGACTTGGTTTTCCTATCGTATTCAATTTCATCAACTACATGAGGGAATCGGCTCGTACAATAGTGGCCAGGCTCGTGAAACGGCGGGTTGTATATAGATTGCCCATCAGGATCAACCTGCACACACGGATTGTGCTTATTACAACTGCACTTCTCATCATTCCCGGCACGTTGCTTTTTTACTTCTTTGAGTATGACAACACGCTGGCCGAGCACAACGAATTCGGTAAATGGGTAACAGCCTTCTTTGGAGCTGTCACGCCACGTACTGCCGGCTTTAATACTGTCGACAATGCAGCGTTGAAGCTTCACACCATCATGATCATGCTATTGCTGATGTGGATCGGGGCATCACCAGGTTCGACTGGTGGGGGTATCAAAACAACCACCATCTTTCTGGCCACACTTAACTTCCTGAGCCTTGCCAGAAGCAAAGACAGGGTGGAGTTTGGGAAAAGAGAAATATCCAACAAGTCGGTCAGAAGGGCTTTTGCCATTATCTCACTTTCGTTGATATTTATTGGCCTGGCCACATTTATGATCACCATGCTCGACCCAAATCTACCCTTTATACAGGTCGCCTTCGAATGTTTTTCGGCATACAGTACCGTTGGATTGAGTATGGGGATTACCTCGAGTTTGAGTACTGGCAGCAGGATAGTTATCATCCTAATTATGTTCATTGGTCGTGTGGGTGCGCTAACTTTGCTTGTGGGCATGCTGAGACGGGTACATACTTTACGGTATCGCTATCCAAACGAAGAATTGTTTATAAATTAACTAGGTATGAAGTATATCGTTTTTGGTCTTGGAAACTTTGGTAGCAGCCTCTCCACCACGCTGACTGCCATGGGTCATGAAGTGATTGGCGTAGATAAACGGATGGAAAAAGTGGAGTTGCATAAAGATGACATCACGCACACTATTTGTCTCGACTCCACAGACATACAGGCGGTCAGCTCTCTGCCTATTGGTGATGCTGACACAGTGATTGTCGCTATTGGAGAAGACGAGGGGGCATCCATTATGACGACTGCCCTTTTGAAGCAGCTCCACGCCAGGCGAATCATTGGACGTGCGGTAAGCGAGTTACAAACCACGGTAATGCAAGCCATGGGCATCCATGAGATCAGCCGCCCTGAGCAAACTTCAGCAGTCAGGCTCGCAAAAAGACTGAATTTCAAAGGTGTCGTCGACTCATTTGAGTTATCTAACAAACACAATATCATCGAATTGAAGTGTCCGCCTAAATATGAAGGAAAAACCTTGAAGGAGGTGGAATTCAGAAAGAAATACAACATTACTGTGCTCACTACTATCAAAGAAGTAAAAGGCAAGGATGAGGGGAAAATCTCTGGTGTGGCAACAGCGGACACATTGCTCGAACAAGGTGATACGCTGGTCATTTTCGGTTCGCTGAACGACCTGAGAGACATGCTGGATGACAGTGAGTAAAAATGCAAAAAGCTGCGGATCATTTAAGGCCCGCAGCTTTTCAATCAAAAACTAGCAATAAAAGGTGCTTTACCAACAAAAGCATCATCGGTCAACTGATCGGCCACAAAATAAGCCAGGTCAGCAGCACTAATTCCGTCGCCCGGACAATCCTCCAGACTTGCTTTCACTCCCCTCCTTTCGTCGGTCAGCTGAATCATGGGAAGTCGCACAAGCGTCCAATCAATATCGCTTTTTGTAAGGAATTCATATTCCGCCTGCTTATCCATTGTGGTTTTTGGATAATTGGCCCTCATCCACTCAGTGGCCATTACCACCTTTTCGTTCTTCTTGTCGAAAGGCGTGTCTACGTTGAGACCGGTAAGGACAATGTATCGCCGAACACCTTGTTCAGCCATTGCAGCTACAATATTCTTTGTGGCCTGACTGAAAATTGACTCCTCACCTCTTGGCTGACCCACTGCACTGATGATGGCCTGGCATCCATCGAGTAAAGATCGGATAGCTTCCGCATCTCTTGCATCACCTTTTAGCAGCTCGATTCCTGGGTCTTTAAGTTGGAAGTCTTCAGGAAACCTAAGAAGAAGTTTGAGGCGGTATCCACGGCTGAGCAGCTCTTTTACTATGTACCTGCCAGCCTTCCCTGTGCCACCAATGACGGCTATTTTTGATGTGTTATTCATGTTACTCTTGATAAAATAAGACAATAGTTGATTACCTGGTTTTGCCTGAAAGGCAAACCGATTGAGCAGAAGTGTTTTCTGCTAAGGCGAAGTCAATATTTTATCAGGAGATTTTAATGGGTTGAAGGTAAGGGAATTTCTGTAATTATCCTGGCCTATAAATAATTCCAAGGCTAACCTGATATGTCTCAGGAAAAAAAGCATTACGCAACGAGCTTTGTTGTTGCTGCCTGATTGGAATGGCTGGATTTTCCAGGTTTGACCTGTAATAGCCCGCATTGAGGACGTTGATTGGGACTGCGAAATCAAGGAATATCCTTTCGTTAACGGCATAGAGCAAGCCAGGCTTGACAGCCAGAGTGATCGTAGATTCATAGGCCCTAAATGGATATTCAGTTGAGTACCTGGGGCTATGGCCACTGAAATTATTGTTCAGGATTGCCTTCGCTCCAATTTTGAATTTCAAAGCACTGCTGGTATTGCCCTTGATAAATCCATACTCAAAAAAGGGCGAAACGACAGTCTCATAATCTCTGACAGTAGGCCCTGACGAAGATCTGGAGTTAGAGAACTTTAACGCATCAAAACCGGCTTCGAAGTACCTGCTTTCTCCAAGAAAGACAAATAATGACGGAATATCGGCTGCTAACTGGGAACTAGTGCTTTCGCTTGATTTCTGATACGAGTAGGTTGCTCCAGCTTTTAGAGCAATTTGAGCAGAGGCCAGATGGGAAGCTAACATCCAGAAGAGAATAAGAATTGATGGTTTCATAGTATTTTTATTGTGAACAACGAACCATCCACCGCTTTTCATATTGAAATAAAAATAAATTTCATCAAAAAAGTATTCATTAGACGTACTGAAACTCTAAATGACTTTGAAATACTTAGTTCAAGTTCTTAAACACTGGGTTCTTTATCTAAGCAGCCTGGCATGAATTCCAAGCTGCTCGTAAAACCGTGCCGATGGCACTTGTTAGCCACTGAGAGGCCCCTTTTATGATTGGACTAAGTTAGAGGCCTTCAAATCCTCGATTCTTCAAAAAGCCAAATACTCTCCTCCTACTTCCATACCTCCTTGACCTTCCTTTCCAGATATTTCAACGTGGCAGGTGCTTCCTTTGGAAAATCATCCCAGCGGGCTTCGATGACAATTTTTCCTTGATAATCAATTTCCTTCAGTTCTTCCAAATACGGAACTACTTCATCGCCAAGTGTGCCCGGGGGATCTCTGTCTGCCTTTTCAGCGATATCGCAATGGAAAGTAATGCCTTTTCCCAGCGCTATCATCGATGGTGGATCACCGTCCATGAGCATATGGTAGATGTCCACGCAAGCCATCAGATTGGGCTCATCTACCCGCTTGACTATCTCTACTACCTCGTCGAACCCATTGAGAAAGTTGGCTTCGGTCTTATTGAGGTTTTCTACCGTGAGCAGGATATCGTACTTCTGCGCCTGCACGGCTACCTTCTTTGCAATGGCTGCAAACTGGTCCACAGCCTTTTCATAATCCCAACCGTCGGGCAATCTCCGGGAACCACCGCTGCCCCACACCACCAGGTCAACGCCTATCTGCTGGCACCGATGGAATACAATGTCGGTATACGCCAGTATCGCCTCCTCATTCACATCAGGGCCAATCACCTTTAGGTTGCCTGGCAAAAAGTAGTTCACAGCAAACATGTTGGTTTTTAGCTTTTTGATCGTCGCTGCATTCTGATCGAACTGCTCATCTGACACCTTTTGCGGATTGATGATTTTGTCCACCTTTTCTACAAAAAATTTATAACCGGAAGCACGCATGAGGGCGTCGTCTTCCATGTCCCATGCTACGGTCACGGCCGGTCGTTGTGGGTAAACAAAAAATGACGTACCAAGGAGCAAGAGTGTAAACAGGGTAATTTTCATAAGGGATCGTTAAGCAGGTTATTTCATTGCTTCCTTTGCAAGGAAACATTAACTTAAACTTAACTATTAATTTCAAATACCTCCCGTTTGAGAGGTGTAACTTCACCCTAACCAAATCTATCTATCATGAATTATCTTTCAGCCGTTGCAATCGGCCTCCTGGTGCTCGGTGCGGCCTGCACAGCTCCCGTAGAAAAAGCAAGTATTAGAATCGAGCCCATTGAAGGGCCAACCCCTTACACCAGTCTTGATCTGAACAATGATCCCTCTTCTTTCCAGTTCGCTATCGTAACTGATCGAACCGGCGGCCATCGGGGCAACGTTTTCGAGGTTGGCTTAAGTAAACTGAACCTGCTACAGCCTGAGTTTGTGATGAGCGTGGGTGACTTTATTGAAGGTTACACTGAAGACGAGGCACGACTGGACGCCGAGTGGACAGAGTTCAATGGTTTTATCGATTCCCTTACCATGCCCTTCTTTTACGTGCCGGGCAATCACGACATCACCAACAAGGTGATGTACGACAAATACAAATCAATTTTCGGGAAGGACTATTACCATTTTGTATACAAAGACGTGCTTTTCCTGTGCCTCAACTCCGAAGACAACTATCGTGGGTCGGGCAAAGGTACCATTGGTGATGAACAGTACGAGTGGATTGAGAAGACATTGGCCGCCAACGCAGATGTAAAATGGACGCTGGTGTTTATGCACCAGCCTCTGTGGAACCAGCAGGCCGAAACCCTTCGCTGGCCCGACGTGGAAAAGCTACTTGAGCCGAGAAAGCATACCGTTTATGTGGGCCACCATCACAGCTATGTGAAATACGAAAGAAACAATGGCAAATACTTCATCCTTGCTACTACGGGAGGCGGCAGCCGACTCAGAGGGCCTCGTTTTGGCGAGTTTGACCATGTGGTGTGGATCACCATGACAGACAACGGGCCCATCATGGCTAACCTGGAGCTATCAGGCGTTTGGGACGAGAACGTGGTGACTGAGCAGTCGAGCAACTACTTCAGGCCTCTTTTCAATGGGCAACCTGTGCGTGTATCGCCAATGTTTACCGACGGCAGCACGTTTTCGAATGGCGCCACCGAAATCCGCCTCACCAACGACAGCGATGCGCCTATGGATGTCAGCTTTGAGCTGGCAGCCAACAAGTACCTCACATCCAGCATTATCCGGCAGAGCCTCACTATTGCTCCAAATTCAGTAGAAATTCTTCCCCTCAAACTGAGTGGGAAAGCTGCATCGGTGGCTGCACTTGAGCCGGTAGCGTTGAGAGGCACGGTCACATTCCACGGCGAAGGCATGGCGGACATCACAATGGATGTAACGCAAAACGCCCGTCCGGCGAAGAAAGAGTACCTGGCAAAGTCGGCCACAAAAACTGTCGATGGCAACCTTGACGATTGGGCAAGCCTCCCCTTCTCAGAAACCGAGATGTACACTGAAGCCAATCCCTTCTCTCACAAAGGTGGCAAAGCCGATGGTTCTGTTCGCTTCGGCATCAGTTGTGACGACGAGTTCCTTTACATTGGCGCAGACATAACAGACGATGAACTGCTGGCCGTAGCTTCTTCCAGGCCGTACAATCAGGACGCCTTTCAGGTAATTGTCGACGGCCGCAGTGAAAACATAAGCTCGTTTGGTACGAGTCTTTCCGGTGTGCTCTATATAGGTATGAGTCCCTATGTGGATGGAACAAACAACACCACGCCCTTTACCAGCGGCAATAAGCCAGAAGGTTTGAAAGGCATTACAGTCAAAACTGACAAAGGCTATGCAACGGAGCTGGCCATTCCGCTTAGCTACCTCAGTGAGCAGCAGGGTGGCGACTGGAAAACAGCTCGCATCAATGTGGGTGTGAACGATTTCGACAACGACTACAGCCACCGCACCAACCTGTGGTGGCAACCCGACTGGCGTGGAGCAGGTAGCTATCCTGGTTCTGGTACCTTCTTTAGAAAATAAACACGGTTAATAATTGGAATGAGGAAATAGCCTGCGGAAACGTGGGCTTTTTTTGTTCAGAAACCATCACCATATTGAAAACCCAGACATATCGTAGGAATAAATGATTTACACCGCCTTTTCGGATGGTTTCCGCAAAAGAGCTATTTTTGTTAAAACCCTGTCCAAATGGTAGACTATAAAAAGATCATCCAAAGGAACCCAAACAAAAGATTCGGCAAGCCTTGTGTGCGAAATACAAGGATTACCGTATATGACGTGCTTGGCTGGCTAGCTGCCGGAATGGGTTTCAACGAAATTCTCGAAGACTTTCCCGAGTTGACACTGGAAGACATTCAGGCCTGTCTTGCCTATGCAGCAGACAGAGAGCATAAACTTCAGCACAGTGCATGAAGCTATTGTTCGACCAGAATATCTCTTTCAGATTGGTGAAAAAGCTTGTTGACTATTTCCCGGCCTGTCGCCATGTAAGCGACTGTGGCTTAACCGACATGGAAGATTCAGATATTTGGGCTTACTCAAAAGAACATGGCTTCACCATTGTCACTTTTGACGCCGATTTTTATGATATTAGTGTGATTAACAGCCACCCACCAAAAGTGATTTGGATTAGAACAGGCAATCTCTCGACTAATCAAATAGCCCAGCTTTTAATCAACAACTACTCGACGATAGATAATTTTCTGCTGCAAGAAGCCTATAGAGAAATGGCCTGCCTTGAGTTGGAAGCCTACAACAACCATTGAAGTCGCATTGTTCTCTTGGCCTCGCCTGATTGAGGTACCTGGGCACACCGATAGAAATAGAATACTGAAACAGCCTGCGATAAAGTGGGCTTTTTTTTGTTATTTTTTGAGAACAGACTAAACCTTGCATGAACGCCATCGCTTCAATCAGAAACAAATACAGAGACGCAGCCTTTCTAATAGGAAACGGCCCCAACTTACGAAGTGGCATTATGCCATCCTGGAAGGACCTGCTGGAAGCCGCCTCCCCAAAACCCATTCCTTTCGACCTGACAGGACTGACTAATACAGAGGTGTATGACCTGATTGAGTTGTACGCAAATGACTCTGTAAAAGTGAAAAATAGGGTGAAAGCTGAATTGCAATTGACAAACAGCGATGACCTGAGTGTCCATAGAAAAATCATGGAATTTGCCAGGTCAACAAACACACCAGTGCTGACAACAAACTTTGATACAGCCTTTGAAAAATCAGTAGGTGCCAGGCCATTTCACACTGATTCCAACGGGTTCACCCGTTTTTACCCCTGGAAAACCTACTATGGCTTTGAGAAACTTGAAAACCCAGCACAAAGCTTTGGCATATGGAAGATTCATGGCGATGTGAACTACCGGGACAGCATCAGGCTCGGGCTTGGCGACTACATGGGAAGTGTTCAGCGGGCAAGAAGCCTCATCACCAAAGGACGACGCAGGCTTTACAAAGAGACGCTTCTGCCAAAATCGTGGCAAGGCGAGCAGACCTGGCTCCACATCTGGTTCCACAGCCCACTCATCATTTTTGGCTTTGGCTATGAACCCGACGAGGTGTTTCTAAGGTGGCTGCTAATTGAAAGAAAAAGGTATTCCATCAAGCTCAAGTGCACCATGGACGTTTGGTATGTCACGAAGGGTTCGCCCAGCCCTCCTGTGAAGAACTTAATGGAGAATCTGGATGTGACAATTCATTTGGTGGAAGACTATTCGGATATCTACGACGGCCTTTAGTCAAAAAATAATAGACTTTACTACACCTGCTTTTAGTCGCCTCTGAGAAATAATCTGCTCAACATTTAAGGAGCCTTAAAGACATCGGTTTTCATTTTGCTATCTTCGATTGTTTCATCTGAAAAATATATGCAATACTCCAGGCTCTTTGTCGGTAAGTCATTCTTTCTATTAGTAGTCACTGCACTCACGCTATTGCTAAGCCAATGCGGTTCACCTCAACCCAGCACCCTCCTTATCCGAAATGCTACCATCGTCGACGGCACCGGCAGCAAAGGGTATATTGGATCGGTTCGCATTGAAGGCAAGCTCATTGCCGCCGTCGGTGATTTGGAGCCCTTGCAAACAGACTCGGTCATTGATGGCACCGGACTGGTGCTCAGTCCAGGTTTTATCGACACGCACAGTCACCACAGCGGCAACTCTCCAAGAAGCGTTGACGCCGCCATCAGCCAGGGAATCACAACGATTATCGTGGGGCAAGACGGGAGCTCATTCACTTCGTTGGAAGCTTATTTCGATTCACTGCGGTTAAGTCCTATCTCTCCCAACGTAGGTTCTTATGTAGGTCACAATACGGTGAGACGGGCTGTGCTTGGAAACGACTTTCAGCGAAAAGCCACCAGGGAGGAAATCGACCGAATGAAGCTATTGGTAACAAAAGAGATGGAAGCGGGTGCGCTGGGGCTATCAACCGGCCTGGAATATGACCCTGGCATATATTCAAGCGCCGAAGAAGTTTTGGAACTTGCCAAAGTAGCTTCACAATATGGCGGCCGGTACATCAGCCACATGAGAAGTGAGGATGTGTTTTTGAAAAGCAGCATTCAGGAAATTTTGACGGTTGGAAGGGAGGCCAACATGCCGGTCCAAATCTCTCACTTTAAGATAGGTCTGAGAAGTTTCTGGGGCCAGGCGCCGGCATTTCTGGCGCTCCTCGACAGTGCCAGGGCTGTCGGCATAGACGTGACTGCCGACGTTTATCCATACGAGTACTGGCAATCGACCATCACAGTGCTGTTTCCCGATCGGGATTTTGAAAACAGAGCCACGGCGGAATTTGCCTTAACCGAGCTCACGTCGCCGGAAGGTATGATCATTGGCCGGTTTGAACCCAACAAAGCTTACGAAGGACTTACGCTTGATAGCATAGCACGCCTTCGCAACGAAGACCCGGTCACCACTTACCTGGCTCTGGTGCAGATGTCACTGGAAACTGGCGCAAGCATTATTGCAAAGGCCATGGATATCGAAGACATCAAAGCAATCACCCAGTGGCCCTATGCCAATATTTGTTCTGACGGCGGGACAACAGGCCACCCCAGGGGCTGGGGCGCTTTCCCACGATACTTCAATTTGGAAACGAGGGAACCTATAGAAATGAAAATTCACAAAATGACTGCGCAAGCGGCTGAAAACCTAGATTTAGACAGTATTGGTGTTATCAGGGAAGGTTTCTATGCTGACCTTACACTCTTCGACCCAAATACATTTATCGATCACGCCACCTACGGCAAAAGCTCGCAGCGGGCGACTGGGTTGAAAATGGTGCTTGTATCTGGCGCTGCGGTATACGATGGGCAGGAACCTACTAACATATTTTCAGGCCGATTGATCCGGGGCAGGCATCAATAGCAGCTGTTCGCTGCTTGAGTAATTCGCTCCGCTTTTAATGAGTCTCTGATGGTTTAAATTACTATTTTGATCCCCTATTCACCAACTAACTCCGATGAAAAATCTCTTAAATGTCGGCTCTATCATTTTCTTTATCGGTTTCTTTATCAAGTTCTTTCACATTCACTACAATGCGGTCGTGATGCTGGCAGGCCTTTTTATGCTGCTTGTCGCCAGCCTGGTCGCTATCGTCAAAAAAGAAGGCGGTGTGAACGGATGGGCCCACCTTGCTGCCACTTTCTGGCTGGCTTTGCTGCTGTTTACAATCAAGTTCTATCCTTTTGTGACTGTTGTGTTAACACTAGCCGTGGCCTCTACTATCATCAGCCTCATAGCTATCGCTAAAGCCAAAACCTGGAAAGCATCAGTATTCCCTGCGATATGTATGGTGTTGGCGATCACATTTTACCTAACGCCTGCGGATAACAAGTACCGTCTCATGAATGTCCGCTGGAATTATGAAATCGATACGGACTTCGCCACCTGGGACAAGTATTCGTGGTTCCTTTATCAAAGCGGCAAATATGAAGAAGCATTGGATGCCTCTAACACGGCGCTGCGAATAGCCAGTGAAGCCGGAGACACTGAATGGGGAAATTTCATCGCCGACCATAGGAGCAGGATTGAGCAAAGAAGCTGGACAACCTTTCGCTAGAAGCTGCACAACAACTATCCTTTGGTGATTGTCAGTGTTCAATGGGCACTTTTCAAAAGTAATGTGCGTTATTTGTAGCGAATTACCTGCTTAAATTTCTCATACATTGCGCACAACACTCATACTTTTTGCTTTGGGCTGCCCGCTTTGGCTTTTTGCTAAAACTGAGCTTACGGGAGTAGTAGTGGATGAAGCCTCCAAAAACCCAATCTCCTACGTTAATATTGGCGTATTCGACAAAAACATTGGCACAGTGTCGGACGCAAAAGGCGTCTTTTCGCTGAACATCGGGGAAATCGGTCCGGGCGACTCGATTGTGTTTTCAATTGTTGGCTATAAAAGAGTGGCACATCCCCTGCGGGAGTTACTTAACACGTCACCTTTAATTATTCGGCTCAGGGAGGATGTTATTAATTTGAGAGAGATCGTGATTGAAAATGATCCTTCTGACATTAAAACACTCGGAGTGAATCGGGTTTCTGGTAAAAGGTTTGGTTTCGTTGGAGGCATCGGCGCTGGTGCTGAAGTATCACGGAAAATGAGTGTTTCGAAGCCTTCGTTACTGCAATCGGCCTCCATCTATGTGCGCAACAAAAAAAGTGGCTCCTTCAAACTTCGTTTGAACGTTTATACCATCGACCGAAATGCCAATGAACCGGGTCACTCATTGCTTACCCGATCGATTATACTGGAATCTGATCTGAAAGAAGGGTGGCTCAACTATGACTTCAAAGAGCCGCTGGTGGTCGATGAACCGTTCTATATTTCCTACGAGTGGGTAGAAGCCAATCTTCAAAATCCCATGATTGCCCTCAGAGGCAATAATCATGACGAAAAAGTGAGAATAAGGCCTGTGAGCATGGGAAGGTGGATCATGGGTGGGAACTACGATTTCGCCATTCGTTGCGAGGTAATGAATGACTGAGCGAGCTAATATGACAACTCCACCCCTTCTCACCTCATGCCCATGATGAAGAAAACGATAGGGTTTTCCCTTCTGGTAGTTCTTTGCGAGTATGCTATTTACGTGTGGTCGGGCGGTATATCATCCGAGCCAGGCATCTGCTTCCAACTTGCCGCAAGGTATTCTGCCAGGGTTTCATTTTTGCTTTTTGCAGGCATCCTTTGCTGGACGGGCATCAAAGGTCTGAAGCACATTTATACAGAAGAGCAGCGTCGGCAGTGGTTCGTTACCATGATATTTTTACTGACCCTCAACCACCTCATCCATTTCTACTTCCTCGCCATGCACTTCGACGTAAAGGGCATGGAGTTGCGTGAGTTCAAAAACTTAACAGGTGCTGTTGCCTACATTGTGCTCACCCTCTCCCCGTTCTTTTTGTGGAACAAAAAGGAACTTACAAGAAGTCGCTATCAAATTATCATCTCAGGGTTTGTGCTGGTTGCAGCCTTGTTTATTGGAACCTACGTCAAAAGGTTTACACAGGAAATGGAGGTGCCCATTTCGAAATATTTACTGATAGCCAACCTGGCCGTGCTGACTTCGTTAGTAGTCATCAACATCTTCAAAATACGCTCCGAAAAAAATCTCAATTAATTCAAGGTATGTACCCACCAATCTACACCAACCAGGGTCATTCCGATAAAAAAACTCACAATGAAAACTACTTTTTTGGCAGGTGCTATTCTTTTATTTCACAGTTTGTCAGCACAAGAGTCTCTCACAAAGCCTTTTAAGGACTGCCATATCGACGGAAGCATCACCCTCTTCGATTACAATGCCAAAAAATGGATTTCCAGCGATATTTACGATAGCCATAAGCCCACTTTGCCAGCCTCGACTTTCAAAATCATCAACACCCTGATAGCCCTGGAAACAGGCGTGGCAAAAGATGAAAACCATTTGGTAAAATGGCCCGGAACCACCGACACAGTGAAGTATGGCTACCGGCCTGACATTTACCACGACATCACCATGAAACAAGCCTTTCGGCTTTCTGCCGGATGGGCCTATGTGGAAATGGCAAAGGAAATCGGCAAAGAGCGCTATGAGCACTTTCTCAAAGCCAGCCACTATGGCAATGCCGATGTTTCCATCAACGACCCTGACTTCTGGAACTTTGGTTCGTTTGCCATTTCGCCAGCCAATCAAATAGAAATCCTCATTGGCGTGTACGAAGAGACCCTTCCCTTCTCCAAACGCTCTTTTACCATCTTGAAAGAGATGATGATAGAAGAGCAAAACGACGGCTACACCTTACGGGCCAAAACCGGCTGGACCCGTGATGGCGGAAAAGACACCGGCTGGTGGGTTGGTTACGTCGAAAAGGAAGACAACGTCTACTTTTTTGCTACCCGGCTGATAAAAGACAGGAAAACTGTCAACCCAAATTTCGGAAGCTGTAGGAAAACCATTACTCGGAAAATTCTGACCGGGGTGAAAATATTGCCTTAGTTAAAGTTTGGTCTGTGAGGTTATGAGGTGGTTACTTTACTGATCCTGCTACAATCATTTTTCATCTCCCACGACTGGCCGTAAGTTACCTCCTGAGCTTCCTGCCTGAACCCGTACCTTTTGTATCTTCTAAATCCCTGCGACATCAAGGGAAGTCTTCAAAGTTTATTCAGAATTCAGTGGCTACCTTGCATCAGTCAATGTTCTAAATATTAGAAACGAGCAAGAAGTGTCAGAAAACATCTTTGGCATAGTGCGATACGTAATTGAAAGAAACCGTTCGGTAGTAAAATGAGTCGAATCACAAAGTTAATTCTGAATATCCTGGTTCTAGTGCCTTTGGCAATATCAGCCCAAAACAGTGCCATCACAGTATCAGGATCAATAAAAGACAGCAAATCACAATCGGAACTGGCTTATGTTAGCGTCGTGCTGAAAAATGAGACAGACAGTGCGTTTGTGTCAGGCACTATCACCAACGACGAAGGGCTATTTGTGCTTACTGGTGTGAGACCGGGCAAGTATGTATTGGAAGCCTCCTATGTTGGCTTTAAACCCCTAAAACAACCACTGTTTGTGGGTAGCCTAAGCAAGTTTCTAGAGGTAGCTCCCATCACTTTGGAGGAGGACATCGAAACGTTAAGCGAAGTGGTTGTCACCGGTCAGCAAGATGCCGTTAGTGAATCGCTCGACAAAAAGACCTTCACTGTAGCCGACAACGTTAGCCAGGCAGGTGGCTCCGTGCTCCAGGCCATGCAAAACCTGCCGGGAGTAACCGTGCAGGATGGCAAAGTACTTTTGAGAGGTAATGACCGGGTGGCAGTGCTGATTGATGGAAAACAAACGGCCCTGACAGGTTTCGGTTCACAATCGGGCCTTGACAATTTGCCTGCATCGGCCATCGAGAAAATTGAAATCATCAACAATCCCTCCTCCAAGTACGACGCCAATGGCAATGCCGGCATTATCAACATCATTTATAAAAAAGACAAACAGGAAGGCTTCAACGGAAAAGTGGGCGTCTCTTCAGGCCTGGGGGCACTTTGGGTGAAAAACGAAAACCTGCCCACCATTCGGCCGCAATACCAGGCAACACCCAAAATCAATCCGTCACTATCTCTTAACTACAAGAAAAATAAGGTCAATACCTTTTTGCAGGCGGATAACCTCTACACACATACCCTCAATAAGAATGAGTTTGTTACCAGAACATACGATGATGGCACGGTGATTTACAATCAAACAAAGCGGAATAGAGACACCAACCTTTTCTCAGGCAAAACCGGCATGGACTGGAGTATCGACGATGCCAACAGCCTCACCGTCTCTGGGTTTTTCAGCAGCGAAAAAATCCTTGATCGGGGCGATGAGCCCTTTTTCGAAGGAGACCTTAGCAATCGTTACAGACTATGGCAGTTTTTGGAAGATGAGCTTAAAACTACAGTGATGGCTACGGCAGCCTATCAGCACAAATACAAGCAGCCTGGTCGCTTGCTCAATATCGGCTTCAACTACACCTACCACCGGGAAAACGAGCAGTACTTCTTCGATAATATCTTGCCTGAGTCTACCGGAAGAGATGCCTTCAAACTCATTTCTGATGAGCATGTGGCCGATTTCAACCTCGACTACGTGCAGCCCCTGCAATACGGCCGCTTTGAAACAGGTCTTAAGTTTCGCAGACGGACGATCCCAACCAACATGCAGTTCTTTCCGGGGTTGAACTCCCCTATCGACTCAGCGGCTGGCGGCTGGGCCAATTACGGCGAGCTAATTCCCGCCGTGTATGGCAACTACGTCTTCGAAAATGAAAAGTATGAGGTGGAAGCTGGCGTGCGGGTGGAATATGTGAAGATCGACTACAAGGTGAACCCGGATCACCCCACGTACAAAACAAGCGGTTACAACTACACCCAGCCCTTTCCCAACGTGCGCCTGGCCTACAAGCTCAACGAGAACAACAAACTGTCGGTATTCTTCAACCGCCGGGTAGACAGGCCCAACGAGGTTGACATCAGGATTTTCCCCAAATACGACGACGCTGAAATCATCAAAGTGGGTAACCCGGGGCTTCGGCCACAGTTTACTACCAACTACGAGCTAGGCCACAAGGGCAGCTGGAATACAGGCTATTTGTACTCATCCGTTTACCACAAGCAGATGGATGCCACCATCACCCGCATCGGAAGCATCGTGCCGGGCAGCGTACTTATCTACAACATTTTCCAAAATGCTGGCAAAAGCTATAACACTGGCTTTGAAATCCTGCTTTCGCAAAGCCTGGACAAATGGGCCACGGTCAACTTTAGCGTAAACGGCTACCAAAATATCATCGAAGCCTTTACCGTGACCAACCTGTATCCAAAAGTGAATGTATTTACGGCGGCCAGGCAAGAAATCCTTTCAGGCAATGTAAAGCTCAATAGCGTCTTTCACCTGGCAAAGCAAGTGGATATTCAGCTGAGCGGCACTTACCTGGCCCCTGACATCATTCCGCAGGGAACCATTGGCACCCGCTTTTCGCTGGATCTTGGAGTAAAGAAATCCATGCAGCAAGGAAGAGGCGAGCTCTACGCCAATGCCACCGACCTGCTGAACACCATGAGAGTGAAGCGGGAGATTCAGGGCGATGGATTCAAGTACCTGGCCACCGACTACTACGAAACTCAGGTGGTGAGAGTGGGCTATAGTTATAAATTTTAGAGAGTTCAACTGCCAGATTAGTTCTGCGTTTATCGATAAAAGCTAAAATGACCAATCCTGCACGGGCTCACTCAACAAGATTGCTTCTCGCTGAAAAGCATTTAGGTGAAATAACAGGCTAGACAATTAACGCAGTTAAGTGAATTGAAATACATTACACGCACCGTTTGGGTACTATCGCTGGTGAGCCTGTTCACAGACACGGCCAGTGAGATGCTTTACCCCATCATGCCCATTTATCTGAAGTCCATTGGGTTTTCGATTGTACTCATCGGTATTCTCGAAGGCGTGGCGGAGGCCACCGCCGGCCTCAGCAAAGGGTATTTTGGCAAGCTTTCCGATATATCTGGGAAACGGGCGCCCTTTGTGCAAATCGGCTATGCCTTCAGCGCCATTTCCAAGCCCATGATGGCAGTATTCATTTTCCCCGTCTGGATCTTTTTCGCCCGCACAGTGGATCGGTTTGGGAAAGGCATTAGAACCGGAGCCAGAGACGCCATTTTATCAGACGAAGCCACTCCCGAAACCAAAGGTAAAATCTTTGGATTCCATCGGTCGATGGACACATTCGGGGCGGTGCTTGGGCCCGTGCTGGCATTACTATACCTCTACTTCTTTCCTGAAGATTACGTTACATTATTCTACATCGCTTTTATTCCCGGTATCCTGGCAGTACTGGCGTCTCTGCTGGTCAGAGACAAAAAGCAACCTGGCACTAAGGAACCAGTAAAAACATCGTTCTTTTCCTTTTTGAACTACTGGAAGGTGAGCCCACCTGCCTACCGTAAACTTCTGATTGGGCTACTGGCCTTTGCGTTGTTCAATAGCTCCGACATTTTCCTTTTGCTGAAAGCTAAACAAGCAGGCCTTGACGACACGGTCATCATCGGAGTATACATCTTCTACAACCTGGTGTTTGCCCTATTTGCCCTTCCTTTAGGCATGCTGGCCGATAAAATCGGGCTGAAGAGGGTGTTCCTTTTTGGCCTTGCGCTGTTTGCTGTTGTGTACTTCTCCATGAGTATCAGCACCAGCATTTATGTCATAGCGGGCTTGTTCTTCCTCTACGGCGTGTATGCCGCAGCCACAGAAGGAATCTCAAAAGCCTGGATCAGTAATATTACCAGTCCGAAAGACACTGCTACAGCCATCGGCACTTACTCGGGCTTCCAAAGCATTTGTGCCATGCTGGCGAGCTCCCTGGCGGGATTGATCTGGTATCAATTTGGCCCAAGTGTTACATTTTTGGTAACAGGAGTAGCCGCCACTTGCATCCTTGGCTACTTTATGACAGCCGTCAAATACCCGGCTCGGTAGTTTGTCAAGCCTGCCAAAAGTCCTGATTTAGTCCCCCTCCACGAAAAGCAAAAGGCGAGAGCCAGCCCTCGCCTTATATGGATGCTTTGATGGGCAATAACCCTCAGAGAGCTACAGCCATTCACCGAAACATTGCTTATACCGTTTCCAATGACTGCTTGTACAAGGAGTAAAAGAGAAAGGGAAGGAAGCCAAATCCAAAAAGAAAGGCGCCGCTAATTAGCACTGCCCCTGATCCTGCCAGGTGAAGCATATTAAGAATACTGCCAAGTGCAAGCATCATAAAGCCGGCAGCTCCTACTATCCACTTCATTCTTTCAGATGGCGAATAAGTCCCGTTACTCTTCAAATGGCTTACTAAAAGGAGAGGCGCAAACAAAAATGCGGTAACTATAATACTGCCGAACAGCAAAATAGAAGCACCCGGCAAATGCAATGATTTGAACACGACGGACAATGTAAGTCCTAATGTGGAAATGAATCCGGTTAGATAAGTAATTCGTTTCATATTAGTGATTTTATTGAAGTTGAGAACAAAGAATACCTCCTCCTGTATTTCATCAAAACCATTCGGTGTGGTTTGCTGAAATGCCTTTTGGTAGGCAACCTCAAATGACATCCCCTCACCCATGTCTTCTTCGATGAGGCAATAAAAATGGTCGATAAGATCATCCTGCACTTCTTTGCTGGAAATGCTACTTTCCTTCACTTTGCTAGTGATAAAGTCTAATTGGTCCTCAGTAATCATGCGCTGGCCTGTTTACTATCTGGTTCAAACATGATGCTCTCAATGGTCTTCAAAAAGTCCATCAACTGCGACACCTTTTCCTTCTTGGCTTCATTTCCTTTTTGAGTGAGCGTGTAATACTTTCTGACCCGTTTGCCTATGCTCACTTCTTCGGTAGTCACCGTGCCGTCGACCAGCATTTTGTGAAGGGCCGGATACAGCGAACCGTCTTTCAATAGAATTTTACCGCCGGTTAATTCCTTTACCTTTTGACAAATTTCGTAACCGTACATTCTGCCATGCTCACTGAGTAGCCTCAAAATGATCATGTCAATGGTGCCTTTCAATAGCTCTTTTGAATACATAGTACAATAATACATAGATATATGATATATCAAAACTATAGGTATGAGTTTTTCTTTTGAACAAGGGTTTGTCACACAGCAACTATTTAGCTGTGTGCCTTACTGAAGCTTTCATCAACCGAAATAGACCGGCAAAGAAAATATCAGCCCCGGAGACAGCCGAATGTATACAACCGACTGCCAAACTTGGTTAATTTCGGCACGCTGCCACGATAATATAGGCATGATTTGACATTCCTTGCCAGCGTGGTCATTCGTGAGGCAACTATGAATGTGGATTGTCAATGGCAAGGAATCATTAACTTTATCACCGCATAGAATCGAAAACCAGGTAAAAAACAGATGATAAGTAAAGATCCAAGAAAAGGTGGTCTGGCTGGAAGAGTGACAAAACTCTCCAATTCAGAACAGCAAAACAACCCGCTCCATGGGGTAAGGTTGGATGCTATTCTGGAAGAACTGGTGGCTAAGCTTGGCTGGGAGGAACTGGGTAAAAAAATCAATATTCGCTGTTTTAACTACGACCCTTCTATTAAATCCAGCCTGGCATTTTTAAGAAAGACACCCTGGGCGAGAGAGAAAGTGGAACAACTGTACCTACGCACAACTAAAAAAGGCAGGAAATGAGAATTTGTGTGGCACAAACACGGCCGGTCAAAGGGGACATTGCTGCCAATATTGCGCAACACAAGAAGCTCATCCACCTTGCTGTTGATTGCAAGGCAGATGTTATTGTTTTCCCTGAGCTATCGGTCACAGGCTATGAGCCAACCCTGGCCAAAGATTTGGCTATGGACGCCAGCGATGCAAGACTTGACAGCTTGCAGCAGTTAGCAGACCTACACGCAATAACTATTGGAGCTGGCATCCCCATGAAGTGCGCAGGCGGAATCAACATCACAATGGTTATTTTCCACCCCAATGCACCCAGGCAAACCTATTCCAAAAAATACCTTCATGCAGATGAGGAGCCGTTTTTCATCAGTGGTGAAAACGACAGCACGAGAATCAAAGGAACCGGCATTGAGCTGGCCATTTGCTACGAAATATCGGTACCTCAGCATGCAGCGAACGCAGCCAAAAATGGCGGAACCGTTTATCTGGCTAGCGTAGCTAAATCTGCCAAAGGAGTGGAAATGGCCCACAAGACCTTAGCTGAGATAGCTACAAAGTATGGCATGACTGCACTAATGGCCAATTCGGTAGGGCCAAGCGATGACTTCGTGGGAGCTGGTGGGTCGGCCATTTGGGATAACAAAGGAAAGCTTGTGCGGCAATTGGATTCTGATTGTGAAGGACTATTGATAGTTGATACGGAAACACTGGAAGTAGAGGCGAAAGAGTTCTATTGAACGAGAGGTAGCATCAGCAAGCAAATACCCGACTAAACCTTACCTCAACCGATTGACCGTATAACAAATCAATGTATTGGCAAGCGGCTCGCCATTGGAAGAAGTAATTCCTTTCAGGTTCAGCTCATAAATATACCCTTTCTTCAATTCCATCAGCGTAAGAGACACTTTCTTCCTATCAGCCGACAGTTCAACGGATGTTACTGCCACATCCTGCACATCATATTGATCCGACCCATATTTCAGGTGGTAGTCGTAGTAATAGTGCTTCAATTCATAACTGGCCGGTGCCGATGCCAAAGAATCATTGAGCGGCTGCGTAAAAGTCAGATCAAAGCCCTTCTTAGTAATTTTCATATCGTATATATCGACCGGAGGCTTACCAGTGAAAACTATCCTTTGAATGCCTTTGTCGCCCACAAACCCATATTGCACGTGCCCCACCCATAAGCTCCCATCAGGGGCAAAAGCGAGACGGTTATTGCCTTTCAGAAGATTTTGGCCATCGATAAAAGGCAGCACAGCTCCCTGCAACTGCCCGTCAACTTCCTCCAGCATAGCCCGAATGATACGCTCCTGATTCATTTCTCCAATAAAAAGCTGGCCGGAAAAAGGGCCAAACTTACCATCCGTTTCATCGACCACAAGTTGAGTGGGTGACGAGCTGATGATACCATGAGGCATGAGCACAGAAGCCATTGTTCGCATGGCATTGAGTTCTTCCACTGGTAGTTTCGAAGGATCTCCCCTGTCCCACCCCGGTGTCCATAGCAGACTGGCAGGATGCCCATAAAACTTCCCTTCTTCCACTTGAAAAATCGTACTGGTTCCTACCCAGTCGCCCTGATTATCAGTAACAAATAGTCTGTCGCTATCATCAACCACAAGGCCTCTGGGAGAACGGAAGCCTGAAGCGTAAGGAATGGTCTTTCCTTCGGGCGTGAGTTTCATGATCCAGCCCCGGTAGGGCACCGCCGAAAATTTTTGCAACGGCTTGCCAGGCACCAACGTGGTGTCAAGCCTGCCACGCACTTCCTCCTGCATGATGCCCCACTCTGAAGAGGTGTTCAAACCAATGAACAGGTTGCCCTTGCTGTCCTTCACCGGGCCGTAGTTCCATTCGTGGTAGTTGCCTGTCATCCCAAAATCATCGGTCACAGTTTCGAACAAATCGGCCTGGCCGTCACCATCCGTGTCTTTGACCCTGGTTAGCTCGGGGCGCTGCATAACCAGCAGCTCCGATTCATCGACAACCAGTACACCAAGTGGTTCGTGTAACCCAGTGGCAAACACCTGCCAACTCTCTTTGGCTGGGTCGTAAATCATTACTTCACCCCTGAGAAAGCAAGCCACCAGCCTGCCATCGGGGAGAAAGGCTATCGCTCCAGTCTCTCCCTCCAGCCCCTCGGGCAGCGGGATCGTTTCCACAATGTAAGACGTGGTTGGTTCCTTCCTTTTATCGGTATCCTGGCAGCCGGAAATTGCCAGCAGGCAAATAACCACAGTAAAAAAGTTTATCCACTTCATCGGCTTGCCTCTCCTTTCCTGGTCATGGTGATAGTAAATTCCTTTGCCTCATCCTGCGATAGCAGCAATGTGTTACCCTGCCATTTTCCTGATGAGAAAGTGTAAGTCGCTCCGTCGTTCGGTTCATGTACCAACCACACCGATTGGCTTACCTTAGGCATCCTGAATTTCCTCACCAGGCCTGAACCATCTTCCTTGGCAAGAATCAGCTCAAACACCTCAACATCATCCAAATAATAGTGAAACTCCGGAAAGCGATTGACCAGCCGATAGCCTTTGAAATCAACCGAAGGTATTTTGTCTGGCACACCAAGGCGGAATGGGAAGTCAGTTTTGTCCCGGTAAAAAACAGTACCTAAAATCTTCGCATGGAGTTCGCCTTTGATCGTCCAGTAGTCAGTCATATCGAGGAATTCACCTTGCCACGCATAGCGAAGTCGGCAAGTGCCCGCATCCCAGCAATAGGAGAGCTTATTGGGCAGGCTCACCGCTATTGCCGCCGGCCCGACATCTGGCATCAGCACCCGATAGAGATAAGGAGGCTCAGGTTCATATGGATGACCTTGAGTTTTTTCGTTACCTATCTGCTCCGCCTCAGCATCTGCCCGCCGCCCGGCTGGCACCGATGGGTCATCTTCCAGTGGTGGCATCACGCCATTGGTTACGTGCATCGACCCAAACATAACAAAACCATGCCCAGGGAAGGTGCATACATAAGGGTAAACTCCGGTTTGCCGAGGTGCCCTGAAAGTGATTGAATCGGACTCACCAGGTTCCAGCAACGGAATTACCCAAAGAACATCAGCATCTTCAGGAATGTAATTCATTTTTGGCCCCTGTTGACCCAGGGCAAGCGCAGCATTGACAACAGCCTCCCGTTGCTCTGGTTTGTTGATGAGCATGTTGTGCTCCATTTCGTCAGCATTGGTCAACACGAGCTTCACATGCCTGCCCGGCTCGGCGGCAAATCTCACCACATCATATTGCATCCCTGGTACCGCACGAATGCGAACCGTGAGCGTGTCGTTTGCTGCCTGCGCATGGGTGGATGCAACACCAGCAAACATCGGTGCTGTGAACAGTGCAATCCTCAGAACCCTTAAAAGAAGAAGCTTATTTGTTCCAGGCTCCATCAGGCAACTTCAGCGTTAGCGGCAGCAATCAGGCTTCTGATATAACCAAAAGCCTGCGCAAAGGCCTGGTAGCCCCGGGGGTCATCCGGATGTGTAGGCACATGATCAGGGCAAATGGAATACTGGTAGCCTGCATCACGAAGGATTCTCACCACCTCAATGAAATCGGCTTCTCCTTCATCGATGTAAACTTCTTCGAAATTGTGTAGGCCGCCCCTAATATTTCGCATGTGGATTTGAACGATTTTGCCCTTTTCTGCGAAGTACTTCACAATAGGCAGCAGCTCATTTTTGGGATCTTTTAACCCTTCCATTACGGTGCCGAGGCACAACTGAAAAGCATTGTACGGACTATCAACAATAGATTCATATTTCTTTAGCGACTCGAAAACAGACGCTGGTGCAGCGTCCCAGGTATCGACACCCTGATAGCCTCGTGGCAGCCCCGGAGGGTCGTAGGGGTGGATCCCCAGCCGCACATCATATTGCTCACAAACCGGGATAAGGTTGGTCAGAAAATAGGTGATCCGCTCCCAATAGTCATCGTAACTCACAATGCCGTGTGCTTCGACTGGCAGCGACTTCCAATTGTCTTCCAGTTTAAAAGCGTGATAGCTGGATCCGCCCCGGCCCGGAGTATGACCGTTTCGGCGAATGGGGATGAGTGTCCAGTGCATGGTAATGACCTTGACCCCAACTTGCGAGGCCCTTTCAATATTAGCGGCAATTTCCTCCACCTTCTTCTCTCTTTCGGCGCCGGGTTTCAGGTAGATATAGGAAGAATCCATTCGAATAGCTTCCCACGTCATGCCATAATTGTCGCAGTCCGCTTTCCACTTCTTCATTTGATCGAGGTTCCAGGCCCCGCTCATAATATTGGTGAAGTGCTTTACTCCCTGCCGTTCATGATACTGAAAATTGCGGTTATTCGTCCACACACGCTGCCTCTCATTCCAGTCGTGGCTGTCGTCGCTCATCACTACATGGTAATCGCCACCCACATGATGGAGGTTGTTTTTCCTTGGAACAGCTTTTTTTGGTGCGGACGTCGCTTCAGTTGAAACTGTGCTCAGCAGCCCGGCGCCAATAAAGCCACCGGTGAGTACTTTGGTAAAATCACGTCTGTCGATAGAAGTTGAGCTATGCGATGTTGAGGGTTTCTTGATCATGAAAGCAGGTCTTAAGCGTAAGCAACTCAATTTAGGAGAATATGAGAGAAGAGCAACCGGAAGTTACGCAGAAGGGCTCCGTCGATATATTTATCACCGGAGTCGTGCCGCTATATCTTCAAGTCACATAAAAAACTATTCAACAAAGCAAACTCCTTTGTATCTTCCTCTTCATGAGCAAAAGCAATACAATACCCCCTGTTTACCAGATCGCCACACTGTTGGCGTTAGTGACTTACTACGGATGTTCACCAACTGATGTTAGCTGGCCCGAATACAACGGTGGCCCCGAGCGGAATCACCACTCTGAACTAACCCAATTCACCAAAGAAAACATCAATCGCCTGGAAAAGGCATGGGAATATAGCTCCGGTGGCGCAGATACTACTAAAAACCAGACTCAGATTCAGTGCAATCCCATCATCATTGATGGTGTACTCTACGGCGTTTCGGCGGGGTCGCAGGCTTTTGCGCTCGATGCGGCCACTGGAAAGGAACTGTGGAAGACCAGGTTTACAGACAAAACCTTCTCCATGACCAGCCGGGGCGTTACCTACCAGTCGGATGAAACTGGAAAAAGAATTTTCTTTGGCTACGGGCACTTGCTCTACTGCCTCGACGCAAACACCGGAAAGCCGATTTCTTCCTTTGGAGACAATGGAAAAATCGACCTGAAGCAAGGCCTGGAGCGCCCAACTGCCGACGATTACGTCGTGTACAACACACCCGGCGTCATCTTCGAAAACCTTTTGATTACTGGTGCACGTGTGCAGGAAAATTCCGCAGCCCTGCTGGGCGATGTGCGGGCTTTCGACGTTCACACAGGCGAGCTGACGTGGACTTTCAAAACGATACCCGAAAATGGCGAGTTTGGTAGCGATACCTGGCCGCCTAATGCCAGGCAAAATACAGGTGGTGCCAATAGCTGGATGGGCATGGCCATCGATAGAGAAAATGAAATAGTGTATGTCCCCACAGGTTCGGCCGCTTTTGATTTTTATGGTGGCGACCGGGCAGGCGACAATCTGTTTGCCAATTGTCTCCTCGCCCTCAACGCAAGAACAGGAGAACGGCTCTGGCATTTCCAGACCATGCACCATGACATTTGGGATAGAGATCTCCCCGCTCCTCCCAACCTGATCAAGCTCGAAAAAGATGGTCAGCAAATTCTGGCAGTGGCGCAAATTACCAAGCAGGGCTACGTTTTCGTCTTCAACCGCCTCACAGGTGAGCCGGTGTTCCCGATAGAAGAAAGATCTATGCTTACAGCTGGTATGCCAGGTGAGCAAGTGAGCCCTACACAGCCCTTCCCCACGCTGCCCGAACCCTTTACCAGGCAGTCATTCACGTCGGCTGATGTGCGAACCGATGCCCCAGACCGGGAGGAGATTCTCCGGCAACTTGGCGAAGCAAAAACAGGTCAGGCATACATCCCTTTGACCGAACAACGAACCATCTTTTTTCCGGGAACCGATGGAGGCGGCCAATGGGGTGGTGCGGCCATTGACCTCGACGGCATCATGTATGTGCCTGCCAAGGAAGTGCCGGTATACTCTTCGCTTATCAACGCACCCCAGCAGCAGGTATTGACCTCCTCTAGCACCTTGTATCAAATTCATTGTAGCTCCTGCCATGGCAACGACATGAGCGGCGACCACAGTGGTGCCTATCCTTCGCTCAAAGATTTTAACAAGCGAAGAACTGCCGATGAAGCATACAGCATCATAGAACGAGGCCGGGGAATGATGCCTGCTTTTACTCAATTGAGTAACGAGGAAAAACAAGCCATTGCCGACTACGTCATGGGCATTGGCGATGTGACTCTGACAGCCTCCACTGACTCCCGCTCTTCGCCTTACAAACATACAGGCTATAACCGATGGTATGCTGAAGACGGCTACCCTGTCAACACGCCGCCCTGGGGTACACTGACCGCTATTGACCTTGCTTCTGGTAAAAGAAAATGGCAGGTGCCACTGGGTGAATTCCCAACGCTGAGTGAGCAGGGTCTTCCACCAACAGGCACCGACAACTACGGCGGGCCGCTGGTGACTGGCGACCTTATTTTCATCGCCGCCACTCCTGATCAGAAATTTCGGGCGTTTGATAAACTGACTGGTGAACTGGTTTGGGAAACTAATCTTCCGGCGGCAGGCTACGCCTCGCCATCCACTTACTCAGTAAATGGAAAGCAATACCTGGTGATTGCGTGCGGCGGTGGCAAGCTGAGAAGTCGTTCCGGAGACAGGTACGTCGCTTTTGCCTTGCCAGACTAGCTAGTCTTCGTACAGCCTCAGTCGACTCCTGACCTGGCTGAGTTCTGTTTGCAGCGCCTCAATTTTGTTCAGCAAATTGAATACGACGTCAATGCCCTCGATGTTGACGTCCAGCTCATGATGCATGCGGATCATCTTTTCGACGGCATTCATCTGATCTTCATGAATGTACTGCGTTTGCTCAAGCGTCTCGATCTCGATCAAGCCAATCTCTCCCAGGCCGATGAAGAAGGTGGTCTCGACTTTATAATGCTCGCAAAGCGTCTGTATTGGTATATGCGTCTCGGTTATCATGCCTTTCTCAATTTAGCAAGTTCACTTAACAATTCCTTCTCTTTACTGGTCAGGTTCGTGGGTATGGAAATTTGATAAGTCACATACAAGTCGCCAAAGCTACCTTCCTGCTTATAGACTGGAAAGCCCTTTCCTTTCAGTTTCACTTTCGTTCCATTCTGGGTTTCGGGCTGCACTTTCAATTTCGCCTTTCCATCGAACGTATCAATGGTGATTTCTCCACCTAGCATCGCTGTGTACAAATCAAGGTCCACTGCGGAGTAGAGGTTGTCACCATCGAGTTTGAATTTAGTGTCGTTGGTAATAGCAAAGGTGATGTAGAGGTCGCCTTTTGGCCCACCATTCATTCCATCACCGCCATGACCCTTAATCTTGATCACCTGTCCATCCTTAACGCCAGCGGGTATTGTCAGTCTTATTTTCTTGCCATTAACGGTCAATGTCTGCTTCTGCGTATTGAACACATCGATTAAGCGCAAATGCAACTCGGCGTGATAGTCTTGTCCTTTGAATTTCACACTGCGGCCACCTGCCCTACCGGCACCACCCCCGAACATAGATTCGAAAAAGTCGGAATAGTCTTCCCCGCCAAAACCTCCCGAAGTCTGCTGGTAAGTACTTCCTCTCCTTTGCTGTTGCTGTTGCGCTTTCGCCTTATCAAACTCTTCCGCATGCTTCCAATCCTTTCCGTAAGCATCGTATTTCTTACGGTTCTCCGGGTTACTTAGCACCTCGTTCGCTTCATTCACCTCCTTGAACTTCCGTTCCGCCTCTTTGTCGTTGGGGTTGACGTCAGGATGGTATTTCCTGGCCAGCTTGCGATAGGCATTTTTTATTTCCTTTTCACTCGCTCCTTTATCGACCCCAAGCAATTGATAATAGTCTATAAACGCCATGTTTGTGGTGGTATAATTAACCTCTTACATCACAATTATCGGGTGTTCCGGCTATTATTTTTATGACCAGAGTCAATACAAAGCCGGATTCTTATCACCCCGTATTTCACATAAACAACCTTATTGCAAATTCCATTCCTCGGAGGTTTTAAAACTTCACGTGGCCACACAAACCCATTATTTATTACCTTAGTAGATACAGCTTCGAACCCAGTTCATGTTAAGACTCTCCCTTATATCATTTACACTTTTTTGCTGCCTTATGGCTCGGGCCCAGATACTCAGGCAAGCCATACCCGACAAAACAGTGGTGCTAACTTTTGATGATGCCCCGGCCAGCCAGTATTCGGTAGTGGCTCCCCTGCTTAAAAAATATGGGCTTGGCGCTACTTTCTTTGTTTGTGAGTTCCCCCCTAACTATAAAGACAGCACCCTGTACATGAACTGGAGGCAGATCAGAGAGCTCGACAAAATGGGTTTTGAGATCGCCAGCCACACCCGATCGCATGCCAAAGTGGCCAGCCTCACCAAACCTCAATTGATTGAAGAGCTTACCTATATTGAAACCAAGTGTTATTCTCTGGGAATTGCCAAACCAGCTAACTTTGCCTACCCGGGCTACAGCCTCAGTCCGTTGGTCGTTAGCACACTTAACGAACAGAGATATACCTTTGCCCGTGCTGGCGGCGGTCGCCCATACGACCCGTTGAAGGACCACCCTTTGCTGGTTCCCAGCTGGGCCACGAACAGCACAAATAAAGAAGAGATCATGCAAGCACTTGGGCAGGCCAAAGATGGAAAAATTGTAGTGCTAACCATTCATGGCGTGCCGGATATTGAACACCCATGGGTGGATACGCCGCCGGCACTCTTTAACGAATACCTGCAATACTTTTCAGACCACGACTTTAATGTGCTTTCAATGAAAGAACTTGAGCGCTACGTAAATGTAACGGAGGCCAAAAAGAAGCTCTCTCCTGACTACAATCTGCCTCTCAGGAACTAGCACAAGCCCATTATAGCAGCACCTCGGCGACCAGAAATCCTACGTAGGTGCCCAACCCAACGCCAAGCGACCCAACCACAATAGCCGGAAGCAACAAATCCTCCCGTTTCAGGCTTTTGGCCAGTGCCATGGCAGACGAAGCTCCACCCACGTTGGCCTGAGAAGCAATGGCAATAACGTCCCAATCCACCTTCAACAGGCCGCCCACCCCAAAAGTGACGAGGCCATGCACAACCACCACTATCAATGTGAAAATACCTACATACAGCGCCAGTTCGCCAATGCCACCGAGCGCAGCTAGTTCACAAAAAGCACCTATCACTGCCAGGAAAAGGTAGACAGTAAACAACCCTAGCAGTCGGCTGCCCTGCAACTCCCTGATGGCCTTGAACTGCGCAAGCACAAGGGCAATGGTAGTCACGATAAGAATAGAAGGAAAATTCCAGCCAAAAGCAGCATTCAAGGCAACAGCAAGCCAGTCGGACACCAACAAACTACCTCCTCCGAGCGAAAGCAGCGCAGCCAGCGACCACATAGATACCGTTTCCTTTTCTTCTGGAAACTTCTCTTCTAAATCTTTGGCCGAAGTTTTTCCACCTACCCGTTTCCAAATCTTGCCCAGCACCCTTGGCAACACCAGGGTGACCACCATCCACACGGTCGTCAAAATGTTATCGACCGCCACAGTGCCGGCATAAAGCCCTCCCTCCTTCATCACTCCGTAATGCAGGGCAATCGCATTGAAATTAAGGCTCCCGCCTATATAAGTGCCCGTCATCATGCCGGCAAGTGCTTTGTAATGCTCACCAAATACCTCTGGCCCATCAATTACCCAAATAGCCAGCACTGCGCCCAAAGCCGTGCCTACTGCTCCGATCAAAAACATGGTGAGCATTGGCAGGCCGGCCTTTTTTAACTCGCTCAGCCTCACGTCCAGTAGTAGGAAGAAAACCGACAAGGGAGCTACATAGGTAAAAATGGCATCATACACGACCGACGACTCTGTTGCTGAAGGAATGACACCCAGGTTGGCAACCACGGCTGTAAGTATAATAACCAGCAGAGTTGTACCGAGGTGCCTCAAAAAAGTGTTATTCTCCAGCCATTCGCTGATGAGAATATTAACGACAAGAATGGTAAGCACCCACAATGGATTTGACATGCCAGGTTAGTTTTTGTACTTAAAAGTAAAGCAATTGATATTGCACCAGGCTATTTAGGGAAGTTTTAAGTTCAAACCCACGAAAATTCTGATTCCCACCGCTGGTTATTATATTAGAGGCAAGCCAGTAGAAATTTTTAACCCGTTTTATGGAAAACAGCATTAACTATCTTCCTTTGTTCGTCATCATGGTGGTAGCCTGGCTGGTACCCATGGCGCTATCATGGGGCCGAGTCACCAAAATTCCGGCGGTCATTGTTGAGATAATTGTGGGCGTTATTATTGGCCCCTATGTGCTCGACTGGATTCACGAAACTCCCTACATGCGATTTCTTGCTTACTCGGGATTCCTGTTCCTGATATTTCTTTCCGGTCTCGAAATTGACCTTGGTGAAATTTACCGGTCGCTACCCAAGAAGATTAGAAAGATAGATCTGATAAGCAATTCAATGCTGCTGGCTATCACCATCTACACAGGATCACTTCTATTTTCAATCCCATTTTCCTGGCTCCTGAATTCCTTTTTTAACACCGATATAGTTTTCTTTTCAATGCTGCTACCCACAGTGGCGCTTAGCATCATTGTCCCCATCATCAAAGCTGATGGCGAGCTTAGTCGAAAATTTGGGAAAATAATCTTAATGGTCGGCGCCATTGCCACTATTATGAGTATCATTCTCATTTCGATCTATTCCGGAATTTTGAAAAATGGGTTTGAGTTCGAGCTTCTTCTTTTTCTCGTCATCTTTGTAGTTTTCTTTGTTGCCTACAAAGCCGGAAGATGGCTTATAGGGATTCGCACCTTTCAAAAACTGCTTTACACCCTTGAACACGCCGCCTCTCAAATCAGAATTCGTGGCACTGTTGCGCTGCTGCTGTCGTTCGTAGTCGTCGCCTATCTTATCAAAACAGAACTGGTTTTAGGTGCTTTCTTTGCAGGCTCACTCCTCTCGATGTTTTTGAACAAACAGCGATCTGCCCTCATGTTCAAACTTGATGGAATGAGCTATGGCTTCTTTATTCCCATCTTCTTTATCATGGTGGGTGTTAACCTCGATATTTCTGCGCTGAGTGAATTCCAAAGATCAATCCCCCTGATCCTATCTATTTTGTTCGGATTCTTTGTCACACAAGTGTTACCTGCCTTTGCCATGGCAAAGATATTTGGGTGGAAAAAAGCCTTGTCGGGCGGCCTTTTGCTTTCATCAAGGTTGGGACTAAGTATTGCCACGGCCCAAATAGGGCTGTCGCTTGGTGTGATAGACCAATCAACAAACTCGGGGATCGTGGCCGCTTCCATCCTTACATCCGTTTTGGCGCCTATGCTTTACAAACTGCTGCACAGCGAAGGCGAGGTAAATTTCAACTTGTATTTGTTTGGGGGCAGCAAAGGAAGCCTCCTCCTTGCGGAACGCCTGAAACTGCATGGACTGAGTCTCTTCACCGTCGTTACCACAGCAGAAGACGTTAATATCCTAAAGGAAAAAGGAATTGATGCGGCGTATGTGCCTAACCTTGACACCTACTACCTGCGCAAATTGAAAATAAGACCAACCGATCAGGTAGTCATTCTGACTGATTCTTTTGCCATGAATAAAAACCTGGCGCTATTCCTTGAAAATGAACTAAACCATAAAAAAATTATCACCCTAACCAAAGACAAGCACTCCACACTCTTTGGCGAAGCTTCGGGCGTAAAGCTGGTCAACCTCGATGACACCCTCGCAAGTCATGTAGAGAACCTGATCATGAGGCCAGACTCCTACCAGGCATTTTCAGACAGTTTTGGGCTGTACAGGGTGGAAGAGATTCTCATGAGCAACTCCCATCACGATAGGGAAAAGGTGAAAAAAATAGCCTTTCCACCTTCGGGGTCTCTGGTGATGTTCAGAAGAAACAATGAAATCTTTATTCCACACGGGGACACACAATTATTGCTGGGCGACGTAATCACGGTGATAGGAAATACCCAGGCGCTCGAAGAATTTCGGAAAATATTGGAGTAATATTTATTCATATACATAAATTCGAGCGATGAAATTAACCTGTAGGGTCGTAGGCACCATCGCTTCCTTTTTTCTTTGTTTTTTTCTCTCAAAACGGGCTGAAGCGCAATTATCGTTCGACCCTCAGCACTCCTTCTTTATTGAGATTCCGTTCGATACCTCGGGTGTTTTTGAAGGCCAGGAAAAGCCCTTTGGAGGCATTTCTGCTATCACCTATTCGGGGCATGAAAACGACTACTACTTGCTCTCCGATGGGCTTCCAGCCAGGTATTACACATTTACCATCGACCCAATAAAAGGCCAGCGCATCGTTTACAAAGACGTGCATTATCTGGCGGAAAGCCAAATTCGTGGTGAAGGAATGGCGCTGGCAGGATCGAAGATGTTTATATCCGACGAGAGGGATATTGATAATGTGGAAAAGACGCTTGTTTGGCAAACCGACGCTTCAGGAAAACTCCAAAACATCAAAGACCTGCCTGCCAAATACTATGGGGAAATGTACGACAATAGCGGCTTTGAAGGGCTTACTATCAGTCCCGATCACAAGAAGCTTTTTCTTGCTATGGAAAGGGCACTGCCAACGAGTGGCTGCAGGAGTATCTTGCCGATTCTTGAGTACTCACTGAGAGATCATAGCACCAAAACATACTGGTATCAAATGCAATGGGATACCAAGGGAAATGGCATTAGCTCTTTGGTGGCCTTAAGCGACTATGAATTGCTGGTGATAGAGCGAGACTACCTGAAAGCAGAGGATCGTAATGAGGTAAATATTTACAAGATTACGTTGATCGAGCCGTCCAAAAACAACGACTCCGACTGTCCGCAGTCAGGAGATCCGGTGCTGGTGCCTGAAAAAATATTCTCCTTCACCCAGGACCTGAAGCTGGGTGGCCAACCTTACAAAGTGAACAATATTGAGGGCGCTACTTTCACCCCTGATGGCCAATATCTTTTGCTGGTTTCGGACAACAACTTCGGCAACAAAGGCAACGGCACACCCACTCAGCTGGTAGCTCTGAAGGTGGCTAAGTTGTAGCTTTCAACTTTTTCCTTACTCGTCAACCCTGTTCAACACTGAATCCGGGAAGTAGCGGTTAGTAAGGGCCACCATTTCGTCGCCTTTCACAAACATGCTGATGTTGATTTCCTCCGTATGCTTGCAGCCGCAGGCCCCTAACAATTCGAGTACCGCCTCAATAGTATTGTGATGAAAATTGTAGACTCTTTCGGCTTTGTCACTCACTACAAGGCCTTTCACCAACTCACCATCCTGGGTGGCCACTCCGGTGGGGCAATCGTTCGTATTACAACGCAGCGCCTGAATGCAACCGATGCTGAACATAAATGCCCGGGCAGAATTGCAGATATCCGCTCCAAGCGCTTTCATCCGCAGAATCGAAAAAGCTGTCAGCACCTTGCCGCTGGCAATCACCCTGACCTCTTCTCTCAGCCCGAACTTTTTCAATGTGCTATGCACAAATATCAGTGCAGGCTCAAGCGGAATACCCACTGAGTCGGAGAACTCAAGCGGAGCTGCTCCCGTACCGCCTTCTGCACCATCAACGGTGATGAAATCGGGCCAAACACCTTCTTCCTTCATTTCCTTGCAAAGTTCAATGAACTCTTCAGTCCGTCCCACGCATAGCTTGAAGCCAATAGGTTTTCCGCCTGAAAGCTCCCGTAGCTCAGCAATAAAATGAACCAGGCCTTTGGCATTACTAAATTTCTTATGGCTAGGGGGTGAAATAATAGTGGTGTGCGGCTTCACTCCTCTGATCTTTGCAATCTCCTCTGTGTTCTTCGATCCGGGCAACACACCACCATGCCCAGGCTTAGCACCTTGCGATAACTTGATCTCGATCATTTTCACCTGAGGAGTAGCAGCCTTCTTTTTGAATTCGTCCGGGTCAAAGTCTCCATCGTGTGTGCGACAACCGAAGTACCCCGTTCCTATCTGCCAGGTAATATCGCCTCCTCCCTCAAGGTGATAGTGTGAAAGTCCACCCTCTCCTGTATTGTGATAGAAGTTGCCCTTTTTTGCTCCTTTGTTCAGGGCAAGGATGGCGTTCTTGCTCAGCGACCCGAAGCTCATGGCCGAGATATTGAGCACCGAAGCGCTATAGGGTTGCTTGCAAAATTTACTTCCAATATTCACCCTCGGAAACTCCTTCACAGGCTCAGTGGCATATATCGAGTGCCTGATGCCTTCGTAGTTTTCGTCGTTAATGTTTAGCTGAGTACCAAAAGGGTGCGTAGCGTTAACATTTTTAGCCCTGCGATACACCAGTGCACGGTGATTGCGGCTAAATGGCTTTCCGTCGGTCGATTTTTCAATGAAATACTGCTGGATCTCGGGAGAGATAAGCTCGAACAGGTAGCGAAAATAGCCCAGGATGGGAAAGTTGCGAAGAATGGTGTGGCTCTTCTGGATTCGGTTCATGATCCCAACAAAAATCAAAGGGCCAATCACAAGAAAAGCCCACACCATAGGGAGCCAGAAATAGCTTACAATGGCAATAAAAAGAACAGAGATAATAATGAACCTGTAGAAAAGGTGTCTCATACTAACTTAGGTTGATAGTAAATTCTTAAAGATTGAAATCTTTAGGGAGATTTCACGGAGCTAGCCAAATAATATTTTAAAAATTGTGGTTTTCCACATTAATCCGGCAGCATCTTATGGCGAGGATGCTGCCGGAGGCAATTACTTTGCAGCCGCAATGATCTTATCGAGGTGGCTGTTGAACTTATCAAGCGTTGCAGCCAAAGTGATTATTTCCTCCTGAGCTTCGGCCCATTCCTCTTGCTCTATAGCTTCTCTCACACCAGGAAGCGTTTTTACGCCATATCCTGTGTAAAAGCCTGGCGCATAAATCTCGTGCTTAAACCAATCTCTCCTGGGCAGTCCGCTCTCATCAATTAATGTCCTCTCCGACTGATAGAGTAACTCATTAACCTTTGCCCATTTGGCAGGTGCTATGCTTCCCGCTTTGAGCAAGCCTTCCACAGTAGCTGCCTTCTCTTTCAGTGTTGCAAGTGAGGTTTGCAGGGGGCTGAAGTTAAGGTAAGGCACTTCCTTAGGGGGGAGCGGCTTGTAGTTAGGCTGTTTGGGATCGGCAGCCAGGTCGTAATAATTTGCCTTCAGCATCCCGTTAATTTTGTCTGCTTCCTCCCTCATTTGCTCAGGCAGCTTCATCACCTCATCGGCATAGGTGGCAACGGTACTATAGAAATGATCGAACTCAAAAGGAAGAATATCGGCATTGGCAAGCCTCATGGTCAAACGCCCGCAAACCTGTGCCAGCACTACGCCGTAGACCATCCCGGGGTCCTGGAACCTCGAATAGTGGTCATACGAATCGTAAATAGAATGATATTCTCCGCCGCCGCTTTCACCGCCAAAGCCAACATTGAGCGAGGCCACGCCTAAATGCTGAATAAACGGCGTGAAGTCGGAGCCTGATCCCAATGCGCTTATTTGAAACCCTTTGTGGTCAGGGTTGCCTGAGTTCACAATGTCAAACGCCTTTCTTCTCTCTGCCAGCGTCACTCCCTTTTGCGGGTCGGTGACAGAGGCAGCCACCTCTCCTACCAGCTCTTCTAGCGTATGAGAACCGCCTGCAAAAAGGAATCCTCTTCCATTACCATCTGTATTGATGTAGGCAACCGCCTTTTCCTTTAGCTCTGCAGCATGATCTTCAGCCCATTCAGTTGAACCGATTAAGCCAGGTTCTTCGGCATCCCAACCGCAATAAACCAGCGTTCTTTTGGGTTTCCATCCTGTTTTGGTCAGCTCGGCAACAGCCCTGGCCTCTTCCATCAACGCCACCATACCACTGACTGGGTCGGCGGCACCATTTACCCACGCATCGTGGTGGTTGCCACGAATCACCCATTGGTCGGGAAATTCGCTGCCCTTCATTTTGGCAATTACATTATAGGCCGGCTTGATGTCCCAGTTGAATTCAAGTTTCAGGTGAACCTTTGCCGGGCCCGGACCTATGTGATACGTGATTGGCAGGCCTCCTCTCCAGGAAGCCGGAGCTACAGGGCCTCCCAGGGCATCCAGCAGCGGCTTTGCATCACCATAAGAGATGGGAATCACAGGAATTTTAGTCAATGTAGGCGCCGTCTTAATATCGAGCCTTTTTGCGTCTTTCGTGGCACCGACTCCTGGTGTCAAAGGGTCTCCTGGGTACAGCGGCATATCCATCACAGAACCACGCTGAACGCCATGTTCGCTTCTGTAAGGCCCTTCAGGGTACACATCACCCTGCACATAGCCATCGTCGGCCGGGTCAGAATAGATGATACAGCCAATAGCTCCTTTTTCGGCCGCCAGCTTGGGTTTGATGCCCCTCCATGAGCCATAGTATTTGGCTATCACAATCTTCCCTTTCACATCTATACCCGCCTTTTCAAGCTCCTCGTAATCGGCTGGCACGCCGTAGTTGACATATACCAGCTCGGCAGTCACGTCGCCGTCGGCAGAGTAGGCATTGTACACTGGCAATTGCTCCTTCGTCTGCCCGGAAGTAGCATCTTCTTTCAGCGCTGGCTCCACAAGCCCCGCTTTGAAACGACTAGGTCCAGTCATTTCCAGCAGCCTCACTTTAGGGGTGGGAAACAGCACATCGTAGCTCACCACCTCAGCCTCATAGCCCCACGATTTAAACATCGCAGCCATAAAATCCGCATTGTCTTTATCAAAGGGCGACCCCACGTGGTGAGGCCTCGACGACATGCGTTTTAACCACTGATCGAGGTTCTCAGCCTTCAGCTGCTGATCAAATTTCTTCTCCAGCTCCAGCTCTGTAGCCGGGTCTTTAAAGCCCATAATGGCTTTGTCTTGCGCAAAAGCGCCTGTCATGGACACGCCCAAAGCCGCAAGGGATAAAAAAGTAGTAAGTCTCCTCATTCGTTTTTTTTCTTTAATATAGAAAGAAAATAACCTGAGAAAGCGGCCTTGTACAATGAAGGAAATATTGCTTGAAGAGTGGTGCTTTTTGGAATAACGATTACCCAACATCTCACAAATGATCAATCCATTTTTGGCGGGCATGAACAAGCGCTCCACCAAAGACCTTAAGCAGGTTATCGCTGAAAGTCAGAAGTATACTGCTGAGGCTATTGAGGCAGCCCTCGTGGTGTTGAAAGAAAGACAAGTAGAGGTAGATCTGCCCATCGTTGCCACGCAGCCTTTGAGCGAACAAAAAGCTGTAAGAAAAAAGAAGGGGTTTCGGTTTCTGAGGCACTATGTCAGGTTCATTCTTCACCCAGATGTACACGCTATCGAGGCTGGCCTAATAGGTAAGACAATGATTGCCTTGAGGTTCTATGCAGTGTCAATTCTCCTGTATCTACCTCTAGTGTACTTGCTGCCACTGCTGGCAAAAATCCCCGGGGTCTCCTTCCCAACAAGTAAGCCTATTTTTCCTGGCGAAAGCCTCAATCAACTAGACTTGATCATGTTTGTAATGGTAATGCCGCCACTGGTAGGACTGGTAGAGGAATTTGCCTTTCGGCTTTTTCTCGACCGGTTCAATAAAAAATATGCGTACATCTCATTGTCTATGATTTGCTCGTATTTCATTATTAATACTTTCGCCATGTTACTCTATCCTGACTATTTTGAGGGTACTGGCATTACCGGGCAACTACTTTTCACTTTTATCATGCTGGGAGCATTCTCCGCTATTATTTACATAGCGCTCAGCAATTCTCCGACTGTAACTAAGTTTCTTGAAAACATCTGGGAAACCGATTTCAAAAAAGTATTCTATTTGTCAGCTATCATCTTCGCCGTCTCACATCTTAGAAATTATGACTGGGAGCCCCAAAGCTTTATACTCCTGCCAGTTGTCCTGTTTCCTTACTTCAATTATGCCTTTCTTTTTAGCCTCCTCCGCATTAGGCTCGGAATAGTTTACGCCATAAGCATCCATGCCCTGGTCGATCTGATAGCCGTCCTGATTTTTGTCTCCAAAATGAGTTAATGGGTTGGAGTGGGAATTATTCCTGCATCGTCTCGGTATTCTAACAAAGCATTCATTATATAGTTATTCACATAAACCGTTAACAAAATATTCAAATGGCTAGAATTACATTGGGTGGAAATCCATGCACCACTATTGGCGAACTTCCTGTAGTAGGGTCTTCAGCACCAAATTTTAAATTGGTAAAAGCAGATATGTCGGAGGCATCTTTGTCTGACTTCAAAGGAAAGAAAGTGATCCTTAATATCTTCCCCAGCGTAGACACCAGGGTTTGTGCCACCTCGGTCAGAAAATTCAATAAAGAAGCATCATCATTCGACAATGCAGTCGTTTTATGTATTAGCAAAGACTTGCCATTTGCCGCCAAAAGGTTTTGTGGCGCTGAGGGGCTGGACAACGTCATCACGCTGTCTAACTTCAGAGACGGCAACGCTTTCGGCAAAGCCTATGGTGTAGAAATTATCGACGGCGGGTTCCAGGGGCTCGACGCAAGAGCTGTCGTGGTGATAGACGAAACAGGTAGGGTAGCGTATACTGAACTTGTGCCAGAAATTGGTCAGGAGCCAGATTACGAAGGCGCATTGAAGGCGATTTAAACTATTGGAGACCTGATTGGTCATAAAAAAGGCACCAGAGATAATTCTCCGGTGCCTTTTTATATGTGCTTTTTGAAGGCTTACAGCTCCAAAGCATTATTCATATTACGAACAGCTGCTGCGCTGGCCTCAAACTTTGTCTTTTCTTCAGCGTTGAGCTTGAAGTCAACTACTTTCTCCCATCCGTTTTTGCCAATGATCACAGGCACACCTACGCAGATGTCTTTTTGACCATATTCGCCATCCAGATAAACCGAAGCGCTCATTAATTTTTTCTGGTCACGCACAATGGCCTCGATCACAGCTGCTCCCGACGCACCCGGAGCGTACCATGCTGAAGTACCCAGCAGGCCAGTAAGCGTGGCGCCTCCCACCATCGTAGCTTTCGACACTTCCTCAAGCTTCTCTGCCGACAGGTAGTTGGATACAGGAGTTGAATTATAAGTGGCCAGGCGAGTCAAAGGAATCATGGTGGTGTCACCATGTCCGCCAACTACAACACCCTGTACGTCATTGGCATTGCAGTTCAGTGCTTCAGCCAACCTGTAGCGGAAACGGGCACTGTCCAATGTACCACCCATGCCAATGATACGATTTTTAGGTATACCACTTGTTTTAACAGCGAGATAAGTCATCGTATCCATAGGGTTGCTGATCACCACAATGATAGCCTCTGGAGAGTGCTTAAGTACATTTTCAGTTACTGACTTGACAATGCCAGCGTTGGTGCCGATCAACTCTTCACGGGTCATGCCTGGCTTTCTTGGGATGCCCGACGTAATCACCACTACTTTCGATCCGGCTGTTTTGCTATAGTCGCCAGTAGTACCAATGATTCTTGAGTTGAATCCATTGAGGGTGGCACATTGGTTGAGATCCATTGCCTTGCCTTCTGCAAAGCCTTCCTTGATATCGAGGATCACAATTTCATCAGCCAGTTCTTTCATGGCTGCATATTCAGCTACACTGGCCCCCACGTTTCCGGCGCCAACAACGGTAATTTTCATATGTCTATTTTTTTAGGAGTTGAACCATTTAATAATCGGGACAAAGCTATAAAATACAAGCTATTATTCGAACAAGCTTTTGACTAATTGACCTGCCCGGTAGTCAACAAATATGTGCGGCAAATATTTAGCGCCTTTTGTAGGCCAGGCTCAGGTCAAAAAAGCCGAAGTGATTCCGGTAAGACTTCACAAGGTTAGCAGAATAGGCATTGTAAATCTCAGCAAATGAGGTCATCACCTTAGCCCTGATCACCGTGTTATCATTCATGATCTGTAATAAGTTTACTTGCGGAATCACATAAAGTTCGGCATTGTCGCTCACTACAACGGAGGTAAAAATTCGGGTGGCATTTTCAATCACAGTATTGTCTCCAAATGCATCGCCTGGATAGATCCTGGACAGCTCTTCGAATTTATCCTTCACGTCGATGTTCAGCGCTATCTCGCCGCTCTTAATGATGTAAAGGGCATGGCTGGGGTCTCCCCTAAAAAAAACGGCTTCCTCATTTTTATACTGCCTCAGGTACAGGTAAGGCACAAACAAGGCCATCTCCTCATAGCTCAATCTTTCGAACAGTCTCACTTTTTGTAAAAAGCCAAAAAGGTTGAGTTCCTCTGAGTTATAAGACTTTCTAAATGGATTCAATATGCTCTTTAACATACACTTAGTTTGTACACCCTGCTTGTGGTAGACGTAATTTTACATCGGTCATCTATTCTTTTGCCAACCACCCAGATCACTTCGCCGCCGGACAACAGGACATATACCCTGCTTTTCAAGTTTACTGGAATTTTGGCATCAATCATAAAATCGCTGATCTTTTTTTGGCCGCTCATACCCAGTGGCACAAAGCTGTCTCCTTCTCTCCAGCGCCGAAGCTCCAGAGGAAACTGCAGGCAGTCGGCATCCAGCAAAGCTACACCCTCCGACCGATCAATGGCGACTGGCATTGCCAACGTTTGGCAGCTGAGCTTTCCGAGCTGAAATACTACCTCTTTGTCATTTACGTCAACGAAGATCGGCTCTTCACCTTCGTGCTCACCTGCCCTGCTTATAATAAGCCGACCCCGATCCAGGTTGATCTGATGGGTATCGGTGAAAAAAAGTTTGCCGGAAATGCCTTCTCCAATACTCGCTTCCAATTGCTTGAAAGACTTGTATGCCAGCGATGTTTTAGCCTTCAGGTACTCATAGAGGTAAAACATAGAATGCTCTCCGGCTCCCTTCAGTGCTACTTCGGTGTAACCGTCCTTTTCCACCACATGGCTGGCCTGCCAGGCCTCCAGCTCGCCCTTGATGGCAGCGTCAGCGCTCCAAAGCCTGGCCAGCGTGTCCTTCAGGGTAGCCCCCAGAGAAGGATTTAGTTCTTCCAACACCGGCACTACACGGTGTCGCAGCTTGTTTCGCTCGTAGGCATCTTTGGCATTCGAGGCATCCTCTCTCCACTTCAGGGCCAGTGCACCAGCTATTTCTCTTATTTCTTCGCCTGTAAATGCCAGCATAGGCCTGACAAAGTGATCTCTGGCCGGTGTGATGCCGGAAAGGCCCCGAAAACCAGTCCCGTGTGTGAGGTTGAGCAAAATGGTTTCCAGCGCATCATTGACGTGGTGTGCCGTGGCAATTTTAGCGTTACCTTGTTGCTCACTTAGTGTTGAAAAATATCCGTACCTAAGCTCCCTTGCCGCCATTTGAATCGACAGGCCGTTTTCCTCTGCGAAAGCTGTGGTATCAAAAGAGGTCGAAAAAAATTGCACCTTCCATTCATTGGCCAATTGCTTTACAAAGTCCTCATCGCCATCGGAAGCTTCACCTCTCAACTTAAAATTGCAGTGCACAACACCGAAAGGCTGTCCAAGCGCCACCATTAACCTCCCCATCACCACCGAATCTACTCCTCCGCTGATCGCCAGCAAAATCTTTTCCTTTGCACCAAAAAGACCATGCTTCCCGATAAAAATTCTTAATTCATGGAGTTTTTTTTCGATATCCATACCGCATTTGATGGCCCTGCCGTTTAAGCAGCTAGAGGAACTTTACGCAAGTAAAGGTTCTTTCTCTATTTTTGCCACGGACTAACAAAAACAATGAGGCAATTCTCTTTTCAAATACTCATATCCTTTCTCTTCCTGCTGGGCATCTCGGATCTCGCCCAGGCGCAGCGCAAGGAAAAGCTTAAGTACAAGGCAGAGCATGGCATGGTGGTGAGAGACAAAGCTGGCTCTTATGAAAAGCTGTGGGAAAATGTGACCTTCTCACAGAAAAACACCATCATCTACTGCGACTCAGCGGTGATGCTAAAATCCAGCAACTCCATGGAGGCTTTTGGGCACGTAAGAATTGTTGACAACGATACAGTGACCATTACCGGCAACAAGCTCTTTTACGACGGAAACACCAGAAAGGCGCAGATGCGGGAAAATGTGGTGTACACCAGCGGCGAAAACAGGCTTTACACCGACTTTCTGGACTACGAAATGGACACCCGTGTGGCCAACTACTTTAACAATGGTAAGCTGGTAGATTTGAATAACACCCTTTCAAGCCGCCGGGGCTATTTCTATGGTTTTGAAGACCGGGCCACATTCTATGGCAAGGTCGAACTGCTAAGCCCGGAGTACACATTACACTCCGACACACTACGATACAATACCATTACCAAAATTGCCATCACCGATGGGCGTACGGAAATCATCACCTCCGACAGCACCATGCTATATTCGAAAGGTGGTGAGTTCAAAACCATTCCCGAGCAGTCTTCATTTATCAAAGGACAAATCGACACCAGAGACTATATCCTGGAGGGTGATGAGCTATTTTTTGATGACATCAACAAGTTCTACACAGCCACAGGCAATGTGAAAATGACAGCAAAAAACAACGATGTCATCATCACCGGAGAAAAGGGGGTTTACTGGAGAAACAAAGGTTTATCGAAGGTATTTGGCAACCCGGTGATGAAAAAGATGATGCAGGCAGACACCTTTTACCTGGCTGCCGACACACTTATTTCCATCGAAGACAATGTGGACTCCCTGAAGAGAATCCTGGCCTATAACCATGTCAGAATGTTCAGGTCTAACTTGCAGGGAAAAGCGGATTCACTGGCCTACTTTATTGCCGATTCCGTCATCACATACTATTTCGATCCTGTTCTGTGGAACTTCAAAAACCAAATAGAGTCTGACACGATCAGCTTGTATTTGAAAAACAACGTGGTCGACGAAATGTATATGCAAAAGGATGCATTCATTGTCTCGCAAGATACCCTCAAGCAGTTTAACCAGGTAAAGGGCAGGAACATGAGGGCTTACTTTGCCGATAATGCTATCAAGAGAGTGGATGTAAACGGCAACGGAGAGAGCATATACTTTGTGCTGAGCGATGGCGACAGTTTGCTGATGGGCATGAACCGGATATTGTGCAGTAACATCACCATGCGGTTCAAAGGAAATGAGCTGAACAATATTTCGTTCTATATGAAACCGGAGGCCACCTTTTACCCTCCTCACGAGATCACGCCTGAGCTCACAAGGCTGGGTGGATTTGCCTGGCGGGCAAGTGAAAGGCCAACACTCCAGCAGGTGCTTAGTCCTGTTCCTCCGGAAGAAATTGCAACCGATAGTTTGGGCAATCCTATCGAGAAACCTTCTCCTTCAAAACCTGTCCAAAAAAGTGGATTGAGTGCAACCTCCGGTGCGGCCAAAGGTGCGGCGGGAGGTTCACCAAATAAAGCAAGCGGCACCCTACCCTCTAAAACGGCCGTTCCAACAAAAAAACCCAACCTTAACGGCACTTCTGGTGTCAAAAAGAAAGAAAACAGCCAACAATAGATTGGTAATTAGCTGACCATCACTTAATTTTGCGAGCTTATGTTCAAAACCCGGCTTTTAGTAACGCTTTTATACCTTTCTATAGGTTTCATCACGGTTTCTTGCAGCGAATTTCGAAAAATCCAGAAGAGCACTGACTGGAAAAGGAAATATGATGCTGCCATGAAATATTACGAGGAGGAGGAATACTACAAAGCCAATGTGCTTTTTGAAGATATCATTCCTATCATTAAAGGAACCAAAGAAGCTGAGCTGGCGGAATACTACTATGCGTATTCCTACTATTATCAGAAGCAATACATATTAAGCTCCCACTATTTCAAAACCTTTGCCACCACCTACGCCAGGAGTGAGCATGCCATGGAAGCGCAATATATGAACGCCTACTCGCTGTACCTTGAGTCGCCGGTAACCGACCTTGACCAAAGCAGCACCTATGAGGCCATTGCCTCTATGCAAACTTTCATCAACAAGTATCCGTACAGCGAATACAAAGATAAATCGCAGCAGATCATTGATGACCTTCAGCTTAAATTAGAGAAGAAGGCTTTTGACAATGCCCGCCTGTACTACCAACTAAGGAGGTACAAAGCAGCGGTGGTTGCATTCAATAACTTTGAAGTAGATTTTCCTGACTCTGAGTTTAATGAAGAGGGGTCGTTCCTTCGTATTAAATGTCAGTTCGAATATGCTCAGCAAAGTATTCCGAGCAAGCAGGAGGAACGATACAGAGAAACAATTGTTTATTATCAGAAATTTATAGACAAGTTTACAGAGGGTAAATTTGTACGTCAGGCCCAGGACATGTATACCATCAGCCTGGAGCAGGTACGTGAATTATCAAGTATTTCAAGTAACTAAGATATGGCAGTTAACAAAACAAATTCGCAGGCATCGATTATCACTCGTGATAATGCACAACTGGCTAAGCCTACAGGTAATATTTATGAGTCTGTAGTAATAGTTGGTAAGAGAGCCAGACAACTTTCTGCAGAAATGAAGGAGGAGCTTAGCAACAAGCTGGCTGAATTCGCTTCTACAGTTGACAACCTGGAGGAAATTTTCGAGAACAGAGAGCAGATCGAAATCTCTAAGTTCTACGAGAAAATGCCTAAGCCAACCATCGTGGCAACGGACGAATTCCTGGAAGGAAAGCTTTATTTCAGAAGAAACGAAGAAGAGGAAACAGCTTAATTAGCTTTTCCTTCAACCAAATTCATTTCGAATAACCTGAAAAGCGTTAATTTGAAAGTGAAGCGGCTGAAAGTGACCTTTGGTTATGAATTTGGCCGCTTCATAGTTTTTCAATTACATTAACATGCTTCAAGGTAAAAAAATCCTTCTGGGTGTTTGTGGCAGCATTGCCGCTTATAAATCGGCTCTTCTTACCCGTTTACTCGTTAAACAAGGCGCAGAGGTGCAGGTACTTCTCACAGCCGACGCCAAACATTTCATCACCCCCCTTACGCTTTCCACGCTTTCCAGGAAGCCAGTTTATTCCGACTTCTTTCACTCTACCGACGGCACCTGGAACAACCATGTAGAGCTTGGCCTATGGGCCGACGCCATGGTAATAGCGCCAGCAAGTGCCAACACGCTGGCAAAAATGGCCAATGGCATTTGCGATAACCTGCTGCTGGCCACTTATCTTTCTGCCCGCTGCCCAGTGTTCTTTGCGCCTGCCATGGACCTCGACATGTACAGGCACCCATCCACCACCGGCAATATCGAATCACTGCTCTCTTACGGCAATAAGCTCATCAACGCCGAGGATGGCGAGCTCGCCAGCGGCCTGAGCGGTGTAGGCAGGATGGCGGAACCCGAGCACATTGTGCAGCACCTCGAAGAGCATTTCACCAAAACGCAGCGCCTGGCAGGAAAAAAGGTGCTCATCACGGCTGGCCCAACCCATGAAGCCATTGATCCTGTTCGTTTCATTGGAAACCATTCTACGGGCAAAATGGGATTCGCACTGGCTGAGCGATTTGCCAGTCAGGGAGCGACAGTGGAAGTGGTGAGTGGCCCCTCTACCCTTTCTTCCACTCATGCGGCCATTCATGTCACCAAAGTTCATTCAGCAGAGGAAATGCTGGAAGCCTGCGAGGCAAAGTTTGACAATGTCGACATCGCCGTGTTTGCTGCCGCAGTGGCCGACTACCGCCCCGATACACCTGCACAGGAAAAAATTAAGAAGAGCAACAACACGCTTACTTTGCACCTGGTAAAGAACCCGGACATTGCCGCCACACTCGGTAAAAGGAAGAAAAAGCAATTTACTGTCGGCTTTGCTTTGGAAACTACCAACGAAATAGCTTATGCAAAGGAAAAGCTGCACAAGAAAAACTTCAATCTCATCGTTCTTAATTCATTGAAAGACCAGGGAGCGGGATTTGCCCACGATACAAATAAGATTACTATCTTAGACCATGATGGAAGCAGCACATTTGACCTTAAATCTAAACAGGAAGTGGCCAATGACATTGTTGACGTGGTTTGCAAAAAAATGGGCTTATAGCCTGGCAATAGCATTCACTTTGTGTGCAACAGTGAGTGCCAATGCCCAGGAGCTCAACTGCAAAGTGACCGTGAACGCCCAGCAGGTGCAAACCACAGAGCGCCGTATTTTTTCTGATATGGAGCAGGCCTTTACGCAGTTTTTCAACACCCGTAAATGGACCAACGACGTTTACAAGCAAGAAGAGCGGATCAACTGCAACATCATCATCAACATGGAGGAAATGCCCTCCGTTGGCAACTTCAAGGCAGCTGTTCAGGTGCTGTCGGCCCGGCCCGTGTATAATTCGGGGTACGAATCGCTTGTTTTCAACTTCGCCGACCGGGACTGGCAGTTTGACTACACGGAGTCGCAGCCGTTGCAATTCAACGAAAACGCCTTTACCAGTAACATCACGTCGATGCTGGCCTACTATGCCTACATCATCCTGGGCATGGACTACGACACCTACTCGAAGATGGGAGGCACACCTTATTTCGAGAAGGCGTTTCTAATTGTTAACAATGCCCAGCAGTCGGGTGCTGTTGGTTGGGATCAGTTTGGAAACAACAGGAACCGATATTGGCTCACAGAAAACCTGATGAACGCTGCGATGATCCCCCTGCGTGAAGCAGCTTACGACTACCACCTGAAAGGCCTCGACCTGTTCCAGGAAAAGCCAAACGAGTCCCGGGTTGCGATGCTCGAGACACTAAAAAAAATCCAACAAGTAAAAGCCGTAAGGCCCAACAGTATTTACCCCATCGCTTTCATGGATGCCAAACTGGATGAACTGGTAAATATATACTCACAAGGAGATAGGTCGGTTCGTCAACAGGCTTACGACATTCTGACCAAACTCGACCCGGGAGAAAACGACAAACTTCAGGCAATCATCAAGAATTAAAGGCTTGAAATGAGCGATTCTTTTAAAGAATTCTCCTACCATCTCGGCATTCAAAACATTTAAACTTATATTTTTGACTTCCTTAACTTAAGGTATAGAGGAAGTAACCGGCAACTATGTTAAAACACCTGCTCATTAAAAACTATGCACTCATTGAGCACCTGGAGATGACACCATCGTCCAGGCTGAACATGATAACAGGTGAAACTGGCGCAGGTAAGTCCATTATGCTGGGTGCTGTTGGCTTGCTGCTGGGCAACCGGGCAGATACGAAGTCACTCTACAATGAAAATGAGAAGTGCGTAGTGGAAGGCTCTTTTGATGTTTCTGCCTATAAGTTGGCCCCGCTTTTTGAGGAGAACGAGCTTGATTATGAAGCAGTAACACTGATCCGAAGGGAAATCAGCCCGTCAGGTAAGTCAAGAGCCTTTGTGAACGACACACCGGTTACGCTGGATGTGCTCAAGTCGCTGGGCGATCATTTGATGGACATCCATTCGCAGCACGACACGTTATTGCTGGCCTCTAATAAGTTTCAGCTGGGCGTGATTGACGCCTATGCCGGCAGCCAATCGCTGATAGATAGCTATGTTGGCTTTTTCAAAAGCTTCAGGAAGAAAAAGAAAGCTTACGACCAATTAGTGAATGAAAGCACTGAGTTGCAAAAGGAAGCGGAGTACAACCTGTTCCTTTACACCGAGCTTGAAAAGGCAGCACTGAAAGCAGACGAGCAGCAACAATTGGAAGATGAGCTCGCTACTTTGGAGCATGCCGAAGAAATTAAGCTAAGGCTCAATGAAAGCCTGCAGCTGCTTAGCGAGGCAGAATTCTCTATTGAAAGCCAGCTGGCGCAGGTAACGCATGCCCTGTCTGCTGCTGGTAAGTTCTCAGGAAAAATCAATGCCCTCAGAGAGCGGCTGGAAAGCGCTGTGATTGAGCTACAGGACATTGGCGAGGAAATAAAAAAAGAAGACGATCAGATTGAGTACGATCCTGAGAAAATACAATTGACAAAAGAGCGGGTTGATTTGATCAACCAGCTCCAGCAGAAGCACAGAGTGGCCTCTATTGAAGAGCTGCTCGTTATTCAGCAAAACCTTGAAGCCAAGGTGAGACTTGTCCAAAATATGGACGACACGCTCACAGATGCCAAAAACGAGCTTGATGAAGCGGAAAAGGAATTGGCGTTGGCGGCCACTAAATTGACTGAGCATAGACAGTCTGCTTTTGCCGGATTCTCGAAGGCAGTAGTGGAGATAGTGAGAGAGTTGGGTATGCCTTTGGGATCTTTCGAGGTCAGCCACAAGCTGGTGCCCCCAACAGAGTCAGGTGTTGATGAAATTGGTTTCCTTTTTAGCGCCAACAAGGGCATTACCCCAAGGGAGCTCAAGGACGTAGCCTCTGGTGGTGAATTTTCACGGCTCATGTTTGCTATCAAATACATCCTCACAGACAAAACTGCCTTGCCTACCATCATCTTCGACGAGATTGACACGGGTATATCCGGTGAGATCGCCAACAAGATGGTAGGGATGATGAAAACCATGGCCATGAAGCACCAGGTAATTTCTATTAGTCACCTGCCCCAGTTTGCAGCCAAAGGCGATGCCCATTATTTTGTTTACAAAGACAATAGCAGCGATAAGGCAGTGAGTAAAGTAAAACTGCTAGCAGAGGAAGAAAGGGTGAATGAAATTGCCAAGATGATTGCCGGTGCCTCCCCTACTGCGTCTGCGCTGCAGAATGCCAGGGAACTGCTGCAACAGGATTGAGTTAAATTTTTCTATTTTTGCCCATATTACATTCGCTTAAAACAAGAACTATGGCTTATAATCTATTAAAAGGAAAAAGAGGTATTATTTCTGGGGCATTGGATGAGAACTCCATTGCCTGGCACGTGGCCGAAAAAGCCCATGCCGAGGGTGCAACTTTCACGCTGACGAATGCACCAATTGCCATGAGAATGGGCAAAATAAACGACCTGGCCAAGGCCTGTAATGCTGAAATCATTCCTGCTGATGCCACGTCTGTGGAAGAACTGGAAAACCTTTTCAGCAAATCGACCGAGATATTGGGTGGGAAAATTGACTTCGTGCTACACTCTATCGGTATGTCACCTAATATCCGCAAAGGGAAGTCGTACGGCGAACTGAACTACGACTGGTACCAGAAGTCCATTGATATTTCTGCTCTTTCCTTTCATAAAATGATGCACGTGGCTGAGAAGCAAGACGCACTGAACGAATGGGCGTCTATCGTTGGCTTGTCCTATATAGCTGCACAGCGCACCTATCCTTTTTACACCGATATGGCCGATGCCAAAGCTGTGCTGGAATCCATTGCCAGAGGCTACGGATACAGACTGGGCAAAGCGAAGAACGTGAGGGTGAATACGATCTCTCAATCGCCGACAAAAACGACTGCTGGGTCAGGTATCGATGGTTTCCAGAGCTTTTATGACTTTGCTGACAAGCAGTCGCCATTGGGCAACGCTCCAGCTGGCGCATGTGCCGACTATTGCATTTCCCTTTTCTCAGACCTTACCCGCATGGTAACGATGCAGAATCTCTACCATGATGGTGGATACTCCAGCACTGGTATATCTGAAGAAGTGATAGAAATGTTCAATAAGTAAAATTAAAGATAGGTCTCAATCTGGGATCTATTGAACAACGTGTCATCCTGGGCCTGTCGAAAGTACTTCGTTTTCAGAACGCCGTCTTCGACAAGCTCAGACTGACATTCATACTTTAATTTACCCGTGATCACCTTCCCCAACGCCAAAATCAACCTGGGACTTCAGATCCTTCGTAAAAGAACCGATGGGTACCACGATATATCCAGCCTTTTTCTGCCTATTCCACTAAAGGATGTATTAGAAATAGTTGAAGCCAAGTCAACAACCTTTACGTCTTCAGGTTTGCCTATCCCGGGCAGCAGCGACGACAACCTTTGCCTGAAAGCCTATCACCTGCTCCAAAAGGACTTTGAGTTGCCGCCTATCAGCATCCATCTCCACAAGGCCATTCCCATGGGTGCCGGTCTTGGCGGCGGCTCTGCCGACGGCGCTTTTATGCTGGTGATGCTCAACAAGAAGTTCGGACTGGGACTGATCGACACACAGCTGGAAGACTACGCCGGGCAGCTGGGCAGCGATTGCCCTTTCTTTATAAAAAACCAACCGGCCATTGCTTCCGGAAGAGGTACTGAGCTCAGTAGCTTTCCTTTAGACTTAAAGGGGCATTATCTCCTTCTGGTGTTTCCCGGCATTCACATTGGCACCCGTGAAGCCTACGCTGGTGTAACACCCAACGATCAGCAAAAAGCCATCACGGAAGTATTATCAATGCCTCTCTCTTCATGGAAGGATGTGCTGGTAAATGATTTTGAGCAATCTGTCTTTCCCAACCACCCCTCTCTGAGGGAAATAAAGGAAAAGCTTTATGCCGACGGGGCGGTGTATGCCAGCATGACTGGATCTGGCTCAACGATGTACGGGATTTTCGAAAACAAGCCAAAGCTGAAACTGGCAAATGAAATGAATAGCTGGGCAACCATGCTCTGATCACCTCAGCACATCTGTCTCCAAGGCCTTTCTTTCATAATACCTGTTGATCCAAGGGTATACCAACACAGAAGACAAAATAACAAGTGTGCCGAGGTAAAATCCCGGTTTCATTTTCTCCTGTTCTCCAAAAATCAACAATGCCAGAATGATGCCGTAAATAGGTTCCAGATTAACGGCCAGGTTGACTGCAAATGCCGGAATTCTCTTCATCAGTTTCACCGACTCGGAATACGCATACACGGTGCAGGCGAGCGCCAAAATGATCAGCCAGAGTAAATCATATCCTTGTAGCCCAAGTTGAACGCCATCTGAAAAGAAAGCACCATAAATCGGAAAGAACAGTGCTATGCTCACTGTGGCTCCAATCATCTCGTAGAACGTGACGGTAAAGTGGTAGTGCCGCTGCGTAAACTGAGAGTTGATGACAGTGAAAACGGCGGCGAGAAACGCCGAGACTATAGCAACGAAAAGGCCCCAGGCATATTTGAACTCTACATTGAAAATAATAACGATGCCCACTATCGCCATCAGCCCCAGCACAACTTCGAAGCCTTTCACTCGTTTTTTGGTCATGAGAGGTTCCAAAAGACTTGTCCATAACGAAATGGTGGCAATTCCAGCCAGGCAAACAGAGATATTGGAAAGCCGGGCGGCAGCAAAGAAAAGTATCCAGTGTACCCCAATGATAACGCCCGTCGCCAGTGTTTTAACTATGTCCAGTGTGCCGATAGCGAAGCTCTTTTTTCCAACCAACAGCATGACGCCCAGTGCGATGGCGGAAATGAATGTGCGGTAAAAAACCAGCTCTACCGACGGCATGCTGACAAGCATACCCAGTATGGCGGTAAAGCCCCATAAGAAAACGATGAAATGAAGCTGCAAATAGTCTTTGGTGTACTGGCTCGTCATCGGGGAAGTGTGAAATACATGAGCCCGCCTATAGTACCAAACACGATATTAGGCAGCCACACTGCCAGAATAGGATTCATCGATCCAGCCTCGGCCACTGCCCGTGAAAAAGTATAAAAAATGATGTAAAGAAAGGCCAGCGCAAAGCCCAAAGCGATGAGATAGCCTGTGCCTCCTCTCGACTTGCGTGCCGAAACAATCACTCCTATAAAAGTGAGGATGATGACAGCGAACGGCTGCATATAGCGAATGTACTTCTCAATCTTATAAATCACTACGTCTTCGGCTCCCCTGGCTGTTTGTAGCTGAATGTGCTCCTCCAACTCATTCATGTTCATCGTTTCCTGGCGGCCGTAGTTGTTGGCAAAGTCAGCCGGCGACAGACTTAAAGTCGTGTCAAGTTGGGTACCAGCGGTTATTTTCTCCTCAAAACCATCAATCTCCCGAAGCTGCCAGTTGATTACCTTCCACTTGTGAGTAGTAGAATCCCAATCCATTCGGTTGGCCACCAGTTTGGCCTTCATCTGATCCCCCTCTATCTTCTCAAGCGTTACTTTGTAGGCCACGTCCGAGCTGTTATTATAGCTCTGCAGGTACAAGTAGGTGTCATCTCCCACCTTCATATGAATATCCCTTTCAACAAAATAAAAGGCCTTTTTCACATAGGCCACCTCGAATCCAATCCTGAATTTATTGGCATTGGGAATAATGTAGCCGTTGAAAAAGAAAGTGAGTATGGCAACAAGAACAGCGCCTATGGCATAGGGCACAAGCATGCGTTTGAAGCTTATGCCGCTGGCCAGAATAGCAATTATCTCTGTTCGGGCGGCCATATTGGCGGTAATGAATACCGTGGCTATGAAGACAGTGATGGGGGTGATTAAGCTGGCGAAAAAAGGAAAAACAGTGAGGTAGTATTTGAAAATAATGAGCGCATCCAGCCCATTCTTAATGAACTTGTCATTCTTTTCAGTGAAGTCGATTACGCAGATGACAGACACAAGCATTACCATCACAAAGAAGAATGTGACCAGGAATTTCTTGAGAATGTATTTGTCGATCAGCTTCATTTCACTACAAGCGGTGGCTTACTTTCTTCACCATAATATCTTTCCAGCTGGCAAAAGTGCCGTCGATGATTTTTTCCCTTGCCGCATTAACCAGCCAAAGATAAAAAGTAAGATTGTGAACCGTAGCTATTTGTGCTCCCAACATTTCCTTGCTCATGATAAGGTGGCGCAGGTAAGCCCGGGAATAGAAGGTGCTGGCATATCCACCAACTGTTGCATCAATGGGCGAAAAATCATCCTTCCATTTCTCATTCTTAATATTGATAATCCCCTCAGAAGTAAACAGCATGCCATTTCTGGCGTTTCTTGTCGGCATCACACAGTCGAACATATCAACTCCCAAAGCGATGCACTCCAGAATGTTGGCTGGTGTGCCCACTCCCATCAGATAACGGGGTTTGTCGGCAGGTAGTATATTGCAAACAAGGTCTGTCATTTCGTACATAAACTCAGCGGGCTCCCCCACCGACAGACCACCAATGGCATTGCCATCCATGCCTCTGGAAGCTATGTACTCCGCTGAAATCGTACGGAGCTCCTTGTCCACGCTGCCCTGCACAATAGGAAATAAAGCCTGCTCGTGACCGTAAAGCGGCTCCGTTGTTTTCAGGTGGCTGATGCACCTGTCCAGCCAGCGGTGGGTCATCTCCATCGATTTTTTCGCATAGTCCAACTCGCAGGGAAACGGAGGGCACTCGTCAAAAGCCATGATAATGTCAGCGCCAATGGTGCGCTGAATGTCCATGACATTTTCAGGCGTAAAAAGGTGATTGGAGCCGTCGATGTGCGATTTAAACTTAACGCCCTCTTCTGTGATTTTGCGTTGATCGGCCAGTGAATAAACCTGATACCCGCCGCTATCGGTAAGGATTGGCCCTGTCCAGCCATTGAAGCCATGGAGCCCACCGGCAGGTTTTAAAATATCCAAACCTGGCCTGAGATAAAGATGATAGGTATTGCCAAGGATGATTTGAGCTTTGATGTCCTCCTTCAACTCCCGCTGGTGCACGCCCTTTACGGAGCCTGCTGTGCCCACCGGCATGAAGATGGGGGTCTGAATCTCACCGTGCCCTGTGCTTAGCTGCCCGGCCCTTGCTTTCGATCCTTTGTCTGTGGCTTGAAGTTTAAATTGCATTCCTTTTTAAAAACAGGTGCAAAAATAGCGTAATAATTGGCAATAGAGAGAGAATGCGATGCAAGTATCGTCGCTAATCCCAACTCGCAAGCCTAAGACCCATATACCATCCCTACGGGATTCTGATTTGTCGCTAGTTTCCTTCCTATCGACCTTTATGTCGTCCCTAACGGGACTTTGGATACTGTGAAAATATGATCGGGAATCAAATAGTTTTCGGAACTCCACAAGGATGCTTCATGCCTAATCTGAGCATTAGAGTCAGACTTACACCCAATTTATAATAAACCTAGTCCCATCGGGACGCTACATCGGTAGTCCCATCGGGACGGCATATTGGTCGCCCAAGGGGCGAAAAAAGGTCCATCGAATCCCGTAGGGATGGCATATTTATTATATTTAAATCATGCCAAACACCTACACACAAATCCATCTTCAAATTTTTTTTCGGTAAAATACAGACAGGGATTAATTGAAAAGGCATGGAAGGATGACTTGTATAAATACGTAACGGGCGCATTCAATCTTATGATCATAAAATGCTTGCTATTAACGGTGTGGAAGATCATATCCACATTTTGATAGGCATGAGACCTACCCAATCTCTTTCTGACCTTTTGCAAGACACAAAATCAGGCTCTTACAAATGGATCAATGATAACAAGCTGACCAAGCGGAAATTTGCCTGGCAAGAAGGATATGGAGCCTTCTCATACAGCAAGTCCCATGTTCCTAATGTTATAAGGTATATCCATAATCAAGAAGAGCACCATCGAAAAAAGAGCTTTCTGGAAGAATATGAGGAATTTCTCAAGAAGTTCGAAGTGGATTATGACCGGCGCTACATTTTCAAAGAGCCAGAATAGTCTCTGGCAGAGAGAAGAACTATATGCCATCCCTACGGGATTCTAATTTGTCGCTGGTTTGCTCCCAATCAACCTGTATATCGTCCCGATGGAACTAGTCTGCCGAGAACCAGTCAGTCAAATCCCATCGACAATACATATTGGTAACCTAGGCTCGACACACTATCTTCGCCAATGCAAAGCACCTACGACAGCATGACCATCCAAACCTACGCCACCTACGAAGAGCTCTCCCGCAAGACAGCTGATCTGATCATTGAAAGCGTAAAAGATAAACCCAATCCACTCGTCTGCCTGGCTTCCGGACATACACCTATTGGGGTATTCAAATGCCTTGTGGAAGATGTGAAGGCTGGCAAACTGGATATCTCGAACTGGACGTTTGTTGGCCTCGACGAGTGGAACGGCATGAACGGCACCACCAAAGGCTCTTGCCGGCAAATGATGGATGAAGACCTGTTCGAACCACTAAGCATTCCTGAAAAACAGATCGTCTTTTTTGATGGCACCCAACCCAACGTGCAGGCGCAATGTGATGAGGTGAATGAGCTGATTCACCAACACGGAGGCTTGGATGTGATGCTGGTTGGAATAGGCCTCAATGGCCACATTGGCATGAATGAGCCGGGCACGGCCTTCGACACTTTTGCCCACATTAGCCAACTGGCAGAAGAAACCATCACGGTGGGACAAAAATACTTCCCGGGAGAAACGAAACTCTCCACCGGCATCACCATGGGATTGAAGCATTTTCAGGAAGCCAGGCTGCCCATCATTATGGCCAATGGAGAAAAGAAAGCGGACATTATAGCTAAAGTAGCCGCCTCACAACCAATCGAGAGTCTGCCCGCCAGCATTGTGCATATGACTCCGCAGGCATATATAATGGTGGATAGAGCAGCTGGTAGCTTACTATAGAAAAGGAACCTAAGCTAGCTCAAACAAGTTGATTAAGCTCTTTTTTAAACCGTCTTGTTCAGTTTGATTGAGCCTCCCCAACCGTCCGATCACCAAGGCTTTATCAATCGTCGTTATCTTTCTCAACCGAACCAACGAAGCCTTCTTGAGTCCATTCTCTAAAGTTGGGGACAACTCCACGTCAAATTCTTCTTTCCATCTCAACTGAGTCGTGATAAATGACACAGTTATATCTGAATCAGATTCCAAAAGGACTAATGCTGGACGAGTCTTCGCACCCGATAAATCTGTGAAAGGAAAGGGGGATAAGAACGATATCGCCCCTGGTCACTGGTACTTTTCTTTTAAGTCATCGACTGAATAAAGCTCTTCTTCCTCCTCAAGAAACTTAAATGCTACCGAATCACTGGCTAGTTTCTGTATTCCTTCAGTGATTACCGCTTCATCAATCCTGTTTAGTAAAAATTCTGCAAAGTCCGACACCTCTCTAAGCTTCTGGTCAGGTAGCTTATTAAGATTTTCCATGGTTCTTTTTATCAATACCTCTCGTGTCATCACAACTCAATTTAAGACTAAAATACTTAAAATCTTATTTGAATCCATCTCACCCACCCAACCGCTCCATCAATTTATCTTTATAAGTCAGCCCTACCGGCAGCATCTCCTCTCCCACTTTCACCTGATTGCCTTCCAGATACTGAATCGCCTGTAGAGAAACGACGAAGGATTTATGTAGCCTGATGAATTTGCTTGGTGGCAGTCCATCTTCAATGTTTCTTAAGGTCTCATTGGTGATCAATACTTTGTCACGGGTGTATACCTTCACATAATCACCAATCGACTTAAAATAAAGAATATCTTCCAGCCCTATTTTGTGAAGCTTTTTATCAGCCTTGACTACAAAATAGTCCGCCTCCAGCTTTCTTCCTGAGGCCTGCAAATAACTCTCAACTTTGCTGACCGCCTTCAGAAAACGTTCGAAGGAGCACGGTTTCAGCAGATAATCGACAGCCTCCACCTCAAATCCCTCTACAGCAAACTCAGGATAGGCAGTGATGAACACAATGGCTGGTGGCTTTGCTAACGACTTCACCAGGCTGATGCCCGACAGCTTGGGCATGTTGATATCAAGAAAAATCAGATCAATGGGCTGACTCCTGATCATCTCAGCGGCCTCCAGCGCATTGCTGCACTTAGCCGCCAGTTCCAGCTGAGGCGCATCGTTCACATAGCCTTCAATTACCTCTTGCGACAGCGGTTCATCATCCACAATAAGGCACCTGAGTTTCATCGTAGTTCTATTGTTAGGTTTACTTTGTACTCTTCTTTCCCTTCATTCAACTCCAGCGTATAACGGTCTTCATATATCAATTTCAGCCGCTTTTTTACATTTTCCAGCCCAATGCCTCCGTATTTTCTCTGCTCCACATCGTCAATGCTACCCATATTGTTCCGACAGGTGAAATTGACAAAATCGTCCCCGACTTCCATTTTTACATCAACATAGGAATCGCCTGTCTCACCTTTTACGCCATGCTTGAAACTGTTTTCAACAAATGGAATAAACAACAATGGCGCAATTTGCAGTTCTCTTGCCTCGCCAGCTACTTCGAATGATATGCTGGCATGGTGATCGGATCGCAGCCGTTGCAGATTGATGTAATTTTCAATAAAAGCTATTTCCTTTTCAAGCGGCACCTTCTCATCTTTTGCCTCATAAATCATATATCGCAAAACCTCTGATAGTTTGAGTATAGAGGCTGGCGTTTTCTTGTCTCCCTTTAGCGACAGACCATACAGGTTATTCAGGCTGTTAAACAAAAAGTGCGGGTTCACCTGCGACTTAAGGGCTTCCAACTCAGCATTGAGCTTTTCTTGGCGGGTCTCTGCCAGTTTGGTCCTCGCCTCGGCCAGCTGAAACCATCCCTTCGAAAGCTTCAGCAAGGTGCTCGCCCCCATGTATACTGCGAAAAACTGAATGATGTCCACCAACTCGTAGTAGCTAATGAAGTAATAGCCCGGCAGAAGAAAATCAACAAGGTAATCGAAAAACCAGATATTAAGCTGGCTAAACACCAGGGTGGAAAGACCGACTAAAGCGATGTAAAAAAAGTACCTACCCTTGTCCAATAGGTTCGGGATGAGTACCAGAAGGTTGAGATAGACGGGCATGATCAGGGTAAAATGAAACAATCCGTCATAGATGTAGTCGATGTTACGAATTTCACTGTCAGTCGAAAAGATCCTCAGCAGCACATAAAAAGAAAGTACCCAAAAGGCCAGGTGCTGCACCGGCCGATTGGATAGGATTCTTTTGAGGACTGTGTTGTTTTCAGCCATAAAGTTTAACGCTTTCGTACGAAAACATCAGGTTGAACATAAGCCTGAGGGTCGCTTTGGTATTTAAGCAGAAACTTCTGAAGTTCCTGAGTGGAGGCAGTAAGCACAATCTCAGCATCACCATACAACGTCAGCTTTTCGTGAGAGATCCGAATTTGGTTGTTCTTTATGAGGTCGCTCACCCACTCACCGTTGATTTGAGACAGGAAAAGCGAGTCCCCCTTCAGGTCAATTTTGGCAAATGTGTGCACCGGCAATAAATTCGCAACCATAAACTCGTTGATCAATTTCTCGTTGTATTTCTCCCAGGGAAAAATATCTACAAAACGATGCTTGCCAAGCCTGACAAGGTGAAATTCAAATGCATACAAGCTATCTTTCTCATCTTTATAACTGGCCAGGTACATCTTGTTGCGTCTCACAGCCTCCTTTTGAGACCCGGAATCCAGGGCTTGCGACCGAACGGCACTCTCCAGGCTCCACAACCTGCCATCGTCGTCCAGCCAATCGCCTTCCAAATCGTCATCATATACCAATACTTCTTCGCTGTAGAGAGGATGCAAAGACTGAACTGAGCAGGCGGAAGCAGCTAATAAAATAATAAATGATCCAATAATCGATTTAGCTTTCATCTTCTTGTGTTTTGTGATTAATTCTTTGCACGAAGAAATAGTCCATCTATCGAACGCTCAAAAAACTTCGATGTACTCCAAAAAACTCGGGGTAAAGTGAGAAATAGTGCCGGTCTTTTCTAATTGAAAAATATGCAATGCCTTCATTTTTTCGATTGGAATTGCTCTTCGCACTATCTCCATCGATTTAAAAATAGCATTAACTTATTGATTATAAGATAATTACAATATTGGCACGCATTTTGGCTATATCAGGGTAGAACCAAACAATTACGGTCATGAAAACTTCTACATTAATTCTGAGTTTGAGCTTGCTGGTACTAGTTAGTGCTACAGAAGCTGTTTCACAACCTTCATTTGCCTTCTATTATAGCAGCTACGGTGACCAGCTAAGCTGGAATGTGCCCCAGGCAGTGATGTACAAAATAAATCGTTCTTACTACGGTTATGATGTAGTCCATGTTCGACAGGTACCTTACAGAGGTTTCATTGACTTCGAAATAATCCTTGAAAACAGAGGCACCTTCGTGTCAGTGAATATAGACCACTACGGCAGAATCCTGAACTCGGTGCAGATGGTGAACTCCCACTTTGCGCATCACATTTGTGACAGCTACTGTGGATTCCACGCCAATCACTACCAGAGGTACTACCGTCCGAGACCTGTAGTGGTGGTTAATAAGTATCACCATCACAACAATGGGCATGCCTACGGGAACAATCACCATAATAAGTACGGTCATAACAATGATCACAATTATGGTCACAACAACCATCAGAAAGGCCACCAAAATGGCAAGTATGATAACGACCATCGTGACAATAATCAGTATCGTGATAGTCAGAACGGAAAGAGCTACGACAAAGACGGGCGCCGTGACAACCACCAAAATACCGGACAGGGCAGCTCAAATGATAAGTACCGTGGGCAGGCCAGCGACAGCAGAGTGGCTAGCACCGGAAGCAAAACTGAAAGTACTGGTTACAGAAGAGGCCTTCAAACTGTGAAGCCGGCGACAACCGAAACGGCTCGCCAGGTAAGCACTAGAGGTAACTAATTGCTGAATAATTGATAGTTCGTTGTTGGAGTTTGAAAAGGAGCGGCACATGTCGCTCCTTTTTTTGTTTTGCACCAACCCGGGCAAATCATCGTTTCATATTTAGCCCTTCAATTCGATCATCTAATTGGCTAAAAAACCTATCTTTGATGCTTTTGAAAACTTGAGCGTTCTACATGGAGTATCTGGTACCAGCCTTGGGTGGTTTTTTTCTTTTTATTCATCTCTTCTTTCAATTCAAGTGGTGGATTGGTTTAAGCAAAGTCAATACGCAGCAGAAAAAGCTCACCAAAACTGACGTGGGTGTATCCGTCATTGTTTGCGCTCACGACGAAGAAGAGAACCTCAAAGAACTCATTCCCCTCCTTCTGGCCCAGGATCACCCTAACTTTGAAGTAATCATAGTGGATGACCGCAGCAATGATGGCACCTACGATTACTTGCTGGGCCTAAAGGACAGCACGCCAAAGCTGAAAATGGTTAGGGTAGACAGCTCGCCTAACCATGTTAACGGCAAGAAGTACGGCCTGACGCTGGGGATAAAAGCAGCGGCCAACGACATTGTGCTACTCACCGACGCCGACTGTCGTCCTGCTTCCGACCAGTGGGTGGCAGAAATGGCTAAAGGGTTCAGCTCAGAAAAAATTCAGTTCGTGCTGGGGTATTCTCCCTACTATAATGAAAAAGGATTTCTAAATAATTTCATTCAGTGGGAAACCACTATCACGGGCATCAACTACCTCGGCTCAGCTGGTGTGGGTGGCGCTTTTATGGGCGTTGGGCGTAACCTGGCTTACCGAAAGTCGTTCTTTCTCGACAACAAAGGTTTTAATGCGCATTTGAAAGTGACCGGAGGCGACGATGATTTGTACGTAAATGCCCATGCCAATTCAAAAAACACTATTGCCATCGTGAACCCACAAGCGCTGGTTTACTCTCATCCTAAAAGGTCATTCGGCTCCTACTGGGTGCAAAAGCTAAGGCACCTTTCGGTGGGTAAAAGATATAATGCGGGCGACAAAATTAATTTAGGTCTCTGGTCGTTTTCCCAGATAGGATTTTGGGTGACTTTGCTTATTTTAGCCCTTTCAAATACCCAACCCTACTGGGCTTTGGGAGTTTTTTTGGGCAGGGAAGTATTGACCTTGGGCTTGTTAAGTTACTTCCATCGGCTAACCGGACATCGTTTTTCTTACTGGGCGCTACCAGTAATTGATTTATTTTATGGAGTATACCTGCTTCTGGTTGGTGGCAGGGCTACATTTGCTAAACGGGTTACATGGACGTAAACAAACAATTTTCTGACAAAGCATTGCGGGACTTCAAGCTGATCGACAAAGCCACTGTTGACGGAGAGGAGAATGCCTATGCAGATTTGATGCAGCTATACAAGAAGCCCGTTTATCACATGATCCTCAAAATGGTGAGGAACATTGACGATGCAGAAGACCTGACTATTGAGGCATTTGCCAAGGCGTTTCGGAATCTGCACAAATTCAAGAAAGACTACACGTTCAGCACCTGGCTGTTTCGCATAGCCACCAATAATGCCATTGACTTTATCAGGAAGAAGAAACTGGATACCTATAGCCTCAACACATCTTTCACTGACGAAAGTGGCGACTCAGTGAATATAGATGTGCAGGATGAAAACCTGAATCCGGCAGAGGAAACCATCAAAACACAGAAGATAGAGATTGTGCAGATGTTTGTGAACAAGCTGCCCGCCAAGTACCAGAAGCTGGTGCGTCTTCGCTATTTCGACGAGCTAAGCTATGAAGAAATAGCCGTGGAGCTTGATGCGCCGCTGGGCACAGTGAAAGCACAACTGCACAGGGCTCGGGAGCTAATGTACGACTTGGTAAAGGAGAAAAAGGATCATATCTGAGGATCATGTCTGGTTCCTGCTGGGGTTTATCAGAGTACGGACAGTGGGTTTAGAGAACAGGCCTGGGAAATAGAACCTTGATGAAAAATATCGTTTATCATTTAACGGCGAATTACAATGAAAACAAACGACCTGATAAAGAAAATTCAAAGGCTGCCAATATCGCAGAGAATCGACCTGGCGGAGAAAATAATCCATTCACTAAAAGAGCCTTACGGAAATGAGCAACTTGCTGTGGCTGCGGATACATTGATTGAAGACTATCAGTCCGATGAGGAATTGACTGTTTTCACATCACTTGACCTGGAAGGTTTCTATGAAGCAAAGTGAAATTTGGCTAATAAATCTGGATCCCACTGTTGGTGCTGAAATCAAGAAAACCAGGCCAGCCGTCATCGTTAGTGACAATGGATTAGGCAAGCTTCCTCTTAAAGTTATTGTGCCCGTAACCGACTGGAAAGAAAAATATGCTATTGCCCCATGGATGATAAAAATGAACCCTGATTCGTCGAATGGGCTGCTTAAGGATTCCTCTGCTGATTGCTTTCAGGTACGGTCTGTCTCGCAAGAGCGTTTCGTTAGAAAGATCGGAGAGGTTGACAGGACAACCTTCGGAAAAATTCAAAAAGGTCTGTCTACCGTCCTATCAATTAACTATTAACCCGTCCTAACCCGGGACTTCCAAAAACAACTACCTTGGGCACAGATTCAATCCCCCGGGTCTGTCCCCCGACAGACTTAAAACAATCAAGACTTTGAATCAAGACCTTATCTTCCGTTATTTTCCCAATTTAACTGCCACGCAAAAGAAGCAGTTTAGTGCCCTTTACCCTCTTTACGAAGACTGGAATTCCAAGATCAACGTCGTGTCCCGCAAGGACATTGAGCAGCTCTACCTTCACCATGTGTTGCACTCGCTAGCCATTGCCAAACTGGTTTCTTTTCAACCCGGAACAAAGATATTAGACGTCGGTACTGGTGGTGGCTTTCCTGGCATTCCTCTCGCTATTCTCTTTCCTGAGGCCGAATTCACGCTTGTCGACTCGATTGGCAAAAAGATACTGGTGGTGAAGGAAGTATGTAAGGGTGCTGGCATCCAAAACGTAACGGCTATTCATGGCAGAGCAGAAGAGCTGAAAGGTGAATGGGACTTCGTTGTAAGCCGGGCAGTTACCCGTCTAAAGCCCTTTATAGAGTGGGTAGAAAATAAAATTAGCAAAACACCTAAGCACAACATTCCAAACGGCATTCTTTACCTCAAAGGCGGCGATCTGGAAGAAGAACTGTCAGAAATAGATTATCCTTACCACGTGCACGACCTCAGCGACTTCTTTAAGGAAGAATTTTTTGAGACGAAGAAGCTTGTGATGGTGAGTGTCTAATTCACCACAAACTCCTCCGTTTTGACAAATGGCCGACCATCTTCCGTTATTCCTTCTACCCTCACTTCAAAAGTGGAAGCCACATCCGATGTATAAAACTCCAGCTTAGCTGGAACCCCTTCCGCTGTTTTCAGGCCACCTTTCCAGTAGAGTGTGGGGCGTATATCCGTTCTTACTTGCGACTCCTTCTTAGTGCTGTAGTCTGGTGTGTAGAATTCCCGGGCGTGATAAAAACCAGGATGTATCATTCCGAGCGACCCCTTAGGCACGAAAGACTCGTCGACTTCACTGCCATCCTTCAGGTAAACGGCAACAACTCCACCAGCACCCATTGAGCCGTACATGGTTGCTCCCGTGCCGGTCAATACGTCGACGAAATCAACCCGATCAACTGGAATGGTATTGATGAAACTTACGTCCACAATACTTCCATTCAATATATAAAGGGGGTTAATGCTCCCCGTCAGGCTTGATGCTCCTCTGATGATGAGGTCATAATTTGGGTAACTGCCCACGACTCTAACCCCTGGTGTTCGGCCAATGAAAACTTCGAAAACACTTAAAAACTGTGTGGTTCTGGTGAGAGAGTCTACATCAAGCCTTCGGGTTGGCTTCTTGTATGTCATTCCTGGCTTATTAAATCTTTCACCAGTTCTCACTCTTTCTCCTTCCACTTGCAGCTCATCCAAAATTACCACGTCTTGCTTTGCAAATGCCGCTTCAATTTCCTTCACCTTTCTGGCCTCCTCAAGATAGGCCGCTATTGCTTTACTGCTAACCAGTTCCTCCACCGCCATTTCACCATATTTTATTTCCGGCGATTTCGTCTCATTGACAACTATTTTGGTTGCGAGGTTTACATTGCCCCCTTCAACAAAATCTTTCTTGCCGCCCTTTTTACTCATCTTCTTCTCGTTGGGCGTTTGAATAACTACTCGTGCCGTGTCGTCGATATCCAGCGCCGTGAATAGAAAATAACCGTCATCATCCGCCTCTGTTTCAGCTGACCACAAGTCACCGTCAGCTTCTGTACCAGTGATTGTCACCTTCGATTTCACCGGCTTTGAAGGAAAAAAGAAATCTGTCACTCTACCCGCAATACTGAAGCCCGGCTCCACCAGGTGATTGATGTCCGGCTTTTTGTCTTCCATAATGTCCTTCCACGTAAAGCGTCTCCATCCCTGCGTCAGCATCAAATTATCCAGTGCTGGCACCCTGTCTTTGTTGTCCTCGTCAAAATAGTAACCCGGGTTTTCGATATCGCCCTTGATATCGGAGGTCATTAGCAGGTAGCTCACAATATCATCTGAATGAGGATCAAATTGCACTTTCGTTTTATCCACTACCGCCACCGACAAGTGAGATGTGCTCGCTGCATCTGCTTCCGCCATCATTATGGCAAGGTCAACTTTTGACCTTTTTTTGTATGTCGCCTGAAGCCCGTCCAGCCTGGCAACCGGTCTCTTATCGGGTTGATCGATGTACACGATCCTTTCTGCCTGCGGTTGGCCCTTTTTGTCAAAAAAAGTAAACTGCGCAACACCCTCGGGCAAATTTTCCTTGGGTATCAACCCTTGCAAAGGCTGCCCATCGCTTGCTGGCAGCGTTAAAAACACCACTCCTCTTACATGGCCTACAACGGTTCCTCCGTCCGTGCTTTCACCACCGGCTGCTTCTACCTTCAGTGTTACATACTTTGGCGACACATTGGTCATCGTCATCACATAGCCTGATGGTTTCGCCGTCGGTAAAGGCACTTGCATCTTTTCCATGCCAAATTTAAACGTAGCCTTATAGCTCTCACCTGCCACGGGCTGCATCAGGAATTTACCCATCCCAAACCTGGTGGTTTTAATGTCAGCAATCTTCTTGCCCGTGTTATCGGATACCTCTCCTTCAATCTCCACGCCCTTACCATCGGGGCCGGTAGCTTTGAAGCCAACTGTGCTCCACAGCCCCTCCACAAGATCTCCTCCCTCAGGGAAAAACTGTAGTCTGACGAGGTCAGAATAGTTTTTCATCTCCTCACTTCTCAACTGTGCGGTCGACCCCGAGACATCAGCCTCGTCAAACGACGGCGACTGCATATTTTCAATCCGAAGCTCCCTTTGGAAAAAGAAATCAGGGTCAAAGTTTCGCATGAAGCTGGTATAGGCCCTCAGTTGATAGGTGTCAGATACGAGGGTGTCTGGCAAGGCAATATCTCCACTGCCAGTACCTTCTTTGATAAAAATATCTCTTTTGGCCACAATGGAGCCGTCGGTGCTAACCACCTCCACGTACACCAGCTTGCTCGGGGCCGATGCCATGTGCGAAATACCATGGGTAAGGTAGGTGGCAAACCAAATGGTGTCTCCAGCCGAATAGTAAGGCTTGTCGTGATGGACATACACTTTTTCTGGCGTGTAGTACGCCAGGTAAGCCTCCAGTTTCTCTATCAGGTCACTAACAGAAGCTGGTGGGGTTAAAAAAGAAAACAAGACGCAAATACATAGAACGAGAAGGGGTTTAGCTTTCAGTTTAAACATGCGGTTGAAGTATAATTTGGTTTCGATTAATTATTAGCGTAAAAGTTAGCCTAAAAATACTTGTGATAATAACATAAATTCCATTTTTATGGAACTAACTGCCCTAACACAACTAACTTATTAGTCAAAAATTGTGGATAACTGTTTGTGGAATTTTTCTACTTTCACCGTCGTTGTTCTCATTGACTTTCCCGAAGCTTTATGTACCTCATATTTGACACCGAAACCACCGGTTTACCCCAAAACTATAATGCGCCGTTAACGGATTTGGACAACTGGCCCAGGGTGGTGCAAATTGCCTGGCAACTGCACGATGCCTCCGGAAAGCTTGTTTCAAACAACAACCTGATTGTGAAGCCAGAAGGGTTCGAAATTCCCTTCAATGCTGAGAAAATACATGGCATTTCTACTAAAAGAGCACTGGAAGAGGGCCTCCCTTTGGAAGATGTTCTTCAGCAGTTCAACGAAGACCTGGCCAGGTGCGAAGTAGTAGTAGGCCACAATATTGAGTTCGATATCAATATCATGGGCTGTGAGTATCTCCGCAAAGAGATCGAAAGCCCACTGACATCGCTCAAGAGCATCGATACTAAGAATGAGTCTACCGAATACTGTGCCATCCCTGGCGGAAGGGGCGGCAAGTTCAAATGGCCCACGCTCACTGAGTTGCACAAAAAACTTTTCGGCGTTGGATTCGATGAGGCGCACGATGCTGCCTACGACGTGGCAGCCACCACCAAATGTTTCTTCGGACTGATCACAGAAAAGGTGATCAAGCCCCTTGATGGCGCTGACCCTGCCTCTATTGTTTATGAAGAACCCAAGCTGGAAGCAGCGAATTTTGCGCAAAAGGAAGACAAGGATAAGACACCCGGAAAAGCTGTCGCTGTTGATATCAAAGGCCCCTTCTGCCACCTTCACGTGCACTCTCAGTTTTCCATTCTCCCCGCCACCGCCGATATCAAAAAACTGGTGAGCAAAGCCAAAGAATATGACATGCCGGCAGTGGCCCTCACCGACCTTGGCAACATGTTTGGCGCCTTTAAGTTTGTAAGAGAAGCCCATGCACAGGGGATCAAACCCATTGTTGGGTGTGAGTTTTATGTCTCTGAAGACCGCAAAACCAGAAAGTTCACCAAAGACAATCCCGATAGGATGACCCAGCAGGTGTTGCTGGCCAAAAACAAAGATGGCTATCACAATCTGATCAAGCTTTCGTCATTGGGTTACATGGAAGGACTTTATGGGCTTTATCCCCGAATCGACAAAGAGCTGATCAAGCAATACAGCAAGAACGTGATTGCACTGAGTGGCAACCTCAGCAGTGAGATTCCCAACACCATCCTGAACCAGGGCGAGAGCCAGGGCGAAGAACTTTTTAAGTGGTGGGTAGAGGTTTTTGGCGACGACTTTTATGTGGAACTCATCCGCCATGGCCTGCCTGAAGAAAACCACGTGAATGATGTGCTTCTGGGGCTGGCAGCAAAATACAACACCAAGGTAATTGCGGCTAACGACGTCTTCTACACCGAAAAAGCTGACGCCGATGCCCATGATATCCTGCTGTGCGTAAAAGACGGCCAGGTTCAGTCAACGCCCAAGGGAGCTGGCAGAGGCAATCGGTTTGGTTTTCCTAACGACCAGTTCTATTTCAAGTCCGAAGAGGAAATGAAAAAGCTGTTCGCCGATGTGCCGGAAGCCATCGAAAACATCGGCGGGTTACTGGAAAAAATTGAGAGCTACAAACTGGACAGAAATGTGCTCCTGCCCGCCTTCCCTATCCCTGAAGGCTTTGAAACAGAGGACGACTACCTGCGGCACCTCACCATGGAAGGTGCAAAAAAGCGCTACAACGAAATCACCCCTGAAATCCAGGAAAGGCTGGACTTCGAACTGGAAACGATCAAAAAAACGGGCTACCCTGGCTACTTCCTCATCGTGCAGGATTTCACCTCTGAAGCCCGTAAGATGGGTGTTTCGGTTGGCCCTGGGCGTGGATCGGCAGCGGGTTCGGCAGTAGCCTACTGCATCGGCATTACCAACGTAGATCCTATCAAGTACGATCTGCTGTTTGAGAGATTCCTGAATCCGGACAGGGTATCACTCCCCGATATTGATATTGACTTTGACGATGAAGGCCGGGGCAAAATCATCGAATGGGTAGTGAACAAATACGGCAAAAACCAGGTGGCGCAAATCATTACTTACGGCACCATGGCCGCCAAGTCGTCGATCAGAGACAGCGCCAGGGTGATGGAGCTGCCGCTGTCCGATGCCGATATTCTCGCCAAGCTGGTGCCTGAAAGGCCGGGAACGTCGCTTACTCAAGCATTCAGGGAAGTGCCTGAGCTCATGGCCTTTAAAAATGGCAAAGACCTGAAGGCCCAGGTGCTGCAAAAAGCGGCTGTTATCGAAGGGACAGTGCGGAACACTGGTATCCATGCCTGCGGCATCATCATCACGCCCGACGACCTCACCAACCACGTGCCGGTGTCCACCGCTAAAGATTCTGACCTGCTGGTGACCCAGTTCGACAACAGCGTGGTGGAAAGTGCGGGCATGCTGAAAATGGACTTTTTGGGCCTGAAAACCCTCAGCATTATCAAAACGGCCATCGAGAATATTCGGCTACGACATGGTATAACTATCGACCCCGACGAAATTCCGCTGGATGATGCCAAGACATTCGAGTTGTATCAAAAAGGCCAAACTAATGGTACTTTTCAGTTTGAATCGCCAGGCATGCAGAAGCACCTGCGCAACCTGAAGCCCGACCGGCTCGAGGACCTTATTGCCATGAACGCCCTGTACCGTCCGGGGCCGCTCGAATACATCCCCAACTTTATTGCCCGAAAGCTGGGCAAAGAAGTGATTGCCTATGACCTCCCCGAAATGGAGGACAACCTGAAGGAAACCTACGGCATCACCGTTTACCAGGAACAGGTGATGCTCCTGTCGCAGAAGCTGGCCGACTTCACCAAAGGCGAGGCCGACGTGCTGCGAAAGGCCATGGGTAAGAAGCAGCGGGAAGTGCTGGACAAAATGAAAGGCAAGTTTGTGGAAGGCGCCACCAAAAAAGGGCATCCTAAAGACAAGCTCGACAAAATCTGGAAAGACTGGGAAGCTTTTGCCCAATATGCCTTCAACAAATCACACTCTACCTGCTACTCAGTGGTGGCCTATCACACGGCCTACCTGAAGGCGAATTACCCGGCAGAGTATATGTCGGCGGTGCTCACTCACAACCAGAGCAGCATCGAAAAGGTGTCGTTCTTCATGGAAGAGTGCCGCAACCTGGGGCTTCCTGTGTTGGGCCCTCACGTGAATGAATCGAGGGTGAACTTTGCGGTTAACAAAAAGGGGGAAATTCGCTTCGGTCTCGGTGCCATTAAAGGGGCTGGGGAGGCCGCAGTTCAGTCTATCATAGAAGAAAGGGAGAAAAACGGCCCCTTCCAGGACATCTGGGACTTCGGTGTGCGGGTGGTGAAAAACGGCTTTAACAAGAAAACCTTTGAATGCCTGGCCATGTCGGGAGCCTTTGACTGTTTTGAAGAATATCACCGCCGGCAGTACCTCGAAGCGGCAGACGGCGAGTCGACACTGGTCGAGCTCATTACCAAGTATTCGCAGCGACTTCAGCAGGAGGCAGCCAGCGATCAGGTGTCACTTTTCGGCGGTTCCGGACAAGTAGAGGTGCCAAAACCACGAATACCCGATATCGAACCCTTTGGCGACATCAGGAAGCTGAACATAGAAAAAGAAGTGGTGGGACTATATATATCGGGGCACCCGCTCGATCAGTTCAGCTTTGAAATGAAACACTTCTGCAACACCACGTTAACTGACCTCAAGAATGACGAGAGTCTCGCCAACGGTGGTATTATCAGACTTGGCGGCATTGTAAGTGGTATTAACCACCGCACAACCAAAAAAGGCAATCCATTCGGTGTTCTGACCTTGGAAGACTATTCCGACTCCTACGAGTTCTTCATGTTTTCTGACACCTATGTCAAGTTCAAGCAGTTCTACATGGTGGGCTGGTACCTGTTTATTGAGGGTTTTATGCAACCATCCAAATTTCGTGTAGGGGAACTTGAGTTTAAAATCAGCGAAATTCAGTTACTGAATGACATCAGAGACAAAATGGCTAAGGGACTTATCCTGAAGCTGGATGTTAATAACCTCACCGAGCAGATGATTGACGAACTGCACCAAATGGCAATAGATCATGCCGGTTCCTGTCCGCTCAAGGTGGTGGTGCAAGACCCCTCGGAAAACATTTCGCTGGAACTATTCTCCCGAAAGCTGCAAGTAGAGCCCAAAGGCGAGTTGATCAAACAGCTGGACGCCGTTGGTGATCTCGAATATGAGGTGATGACTTGAGAAATTGCTGATTTGAAGATTTTAGATTGCTGGTTCACTCAATCGGCCACCCACAATCTCAAACCCTCGCTTTGTCCGCAAGCATACATATTAAGATTTTTTGAAGGGGATGTAGAACTTATTGATCTATATTTGTGTAAGGTATTCAGCAATTACAAAAATTATACATACAATGGGTAAAGCAATAGAAGTAACTGACGCTAATTTCGAGGAGATCATTAGCTCAGACAAACCCGTTCTGGTTGACTTTTGGGCAGAATGGTGTGGGCCTTGTAAAATGATCGGGCCAATAGTTGAGGAGCTGGCTGGTGATTTTGAAGGCAAAGCCGTTATCGCCAAAATGGACGTGGACATGAATCCACAGGTACCCGCTAAGTTTGGCATCCGCAGCATTCCCACCCTTTTGGTTTTCAAAAATGGCCAGGTGGTTGACAAGCAAATTGGTGCAGTTCCAAAATCAGTATTGAACCAGAAAATTCAAGCTCAGCTAGCCTAATCAGCAACTGAGAAATAAAAATAGAGAGGCTACCTGAAAGGGTGGCCTTTTCTCGTTATAAAGAAAAGCAGGTGAAACCTGCCTTGTTTTCCTTTTTCTTTAATTTTGTACATTAGTTGAAAATTACGCCATGGGTTTCGAAACAATTGATATAAAAGATTCTACAGGCACTCAGCTGATTGGAATACCCGAGAGCCTTAAGATTAATGACAATAAGGCCTACCTCAAAAAGGTTGGCAATGTGTTGTATATTATCCCTTTCCACGATCCTTGGAAGAGCTTGATTGATAGTGTGAATGAGTTTTCCGATGACTTCATGATCGAGAGAGATCAACCAATTGAACAAAAAAGGGAAACATTTGATTGATGTATATTCTCGATACGAATATTTGCATCTAAATAATCAAACAAAAGCCCCTTCATGTTTTTGAACGATTTCGATCTATTTCCCTAGGCGAAATTGGGATTTCTTCCATAACCCTATCTGAACTGAACTATGGAGTAATGAAAAGTGCATTACCCGAGAAAAATAAGCTTGCCCTTGCTCAATTTCTTGTCCCACTAGAAATCCTTCCATTTAATGAAGATGCCGCCATAGCTTATGGCAGAATAAGAGCAGACCTTGAAAACAAAGGGACTCCCATCGGCCCTCTAGATACCCTCATCGCAGCTCACGCACTCAGCCTGGATCAGACACTTGTAACAAATAATGAGAAAGAGTTTCCGAGAGTCATTTCCCTCAAAATAGAAAACTGGGCTTGAGTGATATAAAGCACAACAGAATTGCCTATGAAAGTAAAAAAGACCACTACTAAAAAAGCTGGCTCTTTTTTGCCCGGTGACATTATTTTACACTCCGCCCAGCAAGTCTTTGGTTGACTGTTACCTTTGAACGTCTTTCTTTGCGAATTAGACGACCAACACCCTACAAGCGACCTGCCGGATTTATGCGCAAAACCGTACTTACGTTCATCTTTGGACATCTATTTTTTCTGGACGCCACCTGCCAGGAAGCCAACGAAAAGAAAAACACAGCATTTCAATCTAAGTATCAGCTCCGTATTGAACGAGCCAAAGACCCCATCGTTCTCGACGGCGAGCTTAACGAAAGCAGCTGGCAAACTGCCGATGTGGCGACAGACTTCTGGATGAAGTTTCCCAGAGACGACCAGCAGGCGCCACGGCAAACAGAAATGCGGGCCACTTATGACGATAAATTTCTCTACGTTAGCGCCGTGTGTTACGACACCAGTTACTATGTGGTGCAAACACTCAAAAGGGACATCAGGTACTTCGATGGTGATGGTATTGCCGTAGTGATAGACCCTGTCAATAAAAAAACCAATGGCTTCTTTTTTGGTGTAAGCCCCATGAATGTACAGGCTGAAGACCTGCTGGCCGCCAGCTCCAACAACCTCAACTTTAGCTGGGACAACAAATGGTTCTCAGAAGTAACCCGGCACGAAGACCGCTGGATAGTAGAAATGGCCATCCCGTTCAAAACACTTCGATTTGAAGCCAACAGCGGTGAGTGGGGCATCAACTTCATCCGCAACGACCTGAAGGCCAACCAATACCATGCCTGGACCAATATCCCAGTCAACTTCGATGGTTATGATTTGGGCTATACGGGACTGATGGTATGGGACAAAGCACCCGATCCTGTAAAAACCAATATATCGGTGATCCCTTTCATCACCGGAGGGATCAACAATAACCGGGAGGAAGAAACGCCCGTCACCTCAACTGATCTGGCAGGCGGACTTGACGCCAAAATTGGTGTTACCTCCTCCCTCAACCTGGATCTCACCGTGTTGCCGGATTTTTCTCAGATTGAGGTAGACGTACAACAAACCAACCTGACGAGGTTTAGCCTCAACTATCCCGAAAGGCGAACCTTTTTTCTGGAAAATGCCGACTTGTTTACAGGTTTCGGAGGTGGCCCCAACCGTCCTTTCTTTTCCCGCCGGATAGGACTCGACGAAAACGCTCAACCCATCCCCATTCTTGCTGGTGCCAGGCTTAGCGGCAACCTCACGCAGCGCATGCGGGTGGGTATCATGAATATTCAAACCAGAGCAACAGACGATACTGAAGCGCAAAATTACACCGCCATTGCTGTCAATCAGCGAGTCTTCGGCCGGTCGCTTGTGAAGGGCTACTTTCATAACCGGCAGAGTTTTACTGATGATGGTGGCACTGATAAAACTAACTATGGCAGAAATGGTGGCCTTGGGTTCGATTATTCCAACATATCGGGTTCGTTAACCGGTACGGGGCTTGTGAGCGTATCAGAAAAACCGGGCGCTGGTGTTTCTTACTCACAGCACTATACTGCCGGGTACAACGACAGGCATTGGTCGCTATTTGCAGACTATATTTCTGTTCCAACGGATTTTTATGCCGACATGGGCTTCATTCCAAGGCTGGAGAATTATGATGCGCTACGGGACACTGTTATCAGGCTGGGGTTTGAACATATATATAGTCAAGGCAGCTACACCATTCGGCCAACCAATGGAGGGAAAATCAACTCTCACGAGATTTCAGCCAGCAACGTAGTGGACTGGAACCCGGACTGGTCGCTTAACGAACGGGTAACCGAATTAGGGTATGAATTAAGATTTCAAAACACCTCCGGGGTTGAGATCGGAGTCAATAACAACGACGTAAGACTGCTATTTTCCACTGCCTTCATCGACGCCACTCCTCTGCCTCCGGCGACGTATAATTTTAGCCAAATAGGGATCGCTTACAAGTCCGACGAAAGAAAGAAACTGGCATTTTCTGCTGAGACGGCTGTCGGTGGGTTCTACAATGGCGAAATCAAAAGCTATCAAGCTGAAATCATTTACAGAGTTCAACCCTGGGGCAATTTTTCACTAGGCTTTGAGCAAAATGAGTTAGACTTTCCTGAAGGCTACGGCAACGCAAGCATCAGCCTATTTAGCCAGCGGTCAGAAATCAATTTCTCCAATAGCCTTTTCTGGATAACTTTCTTCCAGTACAACACCCAGAGAAACAACTTCAACATCAACAGCAGGCTTCAGTGGAGATACAAGCCAATGTCGGATTTCTATTTGGTTTACACGGATAACTATTTTGCGGATCCGTTCCTTATGACCAAAAGCAAAGCCATCGTATTTAAGCTCAACTACTGGTTTACTCTATAATCAATTGTCAAAACGTTTAAATTTTCTGCAATGAAAAAACTTCTCTCCAGCTCAATCAACGAAAACTATGTATCACTTGGCCTCCTCGTTCTCAGGCTGTTTTCGGGTGCATTTATGTTAACGCATGGCTTCGGTAAGTTTCAACGCCTGTTTTCGGGCGGGGAAATCCGTTTCATGGATTTCATGGGCCTTGGGCCAACCATCTCTTTGTCGCTCGCCGTGTTTGCCGAGTTTCTCTGCGCCATCCTCATCATGCTGGGTGCTGCCACACGCCTGGCCGCAATCCCGCTCATAGTAACGATGACAACCGCCGGATTTGTGGCTCACGCTGCCGACCCCTTTGGCACCAAAGAAAAGCCGCTGCTGTTTTTGGTCATTTTCGTGTCTTTGCTGATCATGGGAGGCGGCAAATACTCCGTGGACAAGTTGATTGGCAAGTAGCACTTTCGCAACAATAGCTCAATTAAAGTGGGGCTTCCATAAAAAGTAAGTGAACGTCGATTTTATAAAACTTTCTTAAGTGAAATGTATAATTTCACCCCCAAAAGTGAACTGATATGAAGTTAACCGCACGAAACACCCACAGGGACATCGCCTATTTCTACATTGGGCTCATCATTGCCTTCTCTTTTTCAGGCATTTTCCTTAACCACCGGAGAGTTTGGCACCCAAGCCGGGTAAAGTATACGTCGCAAGAAATAAGTATGACACCGACAAGCGCCAACGCTGTGAACGATGAGTTCATCAAATCGTTCACCGAAAGTCAGGCCATTGATGACCAGCTTCGCAGGTACAGCATGGATGGAAACACGCTGAGAATATCTTACGGCACTCAGGATGTGACAATGGACGTGACCACGGGCAAGGGAAAGCTGGAAAAGTATATGACCACACCGCTTCTAGGTCAAATGACCAAGCTCCATGTTGACACGAGTGACTTCTGGATCTACTACTCCGACATATTTGGGGTGGCCATGCTTGTGATCGCTTTTACAGGGATGTTCATTGTGAAAGGCGACAAAAGTTTTAGAAAAAGAGGCTGGAAACTGGCCGCCATTGGGCTCTTGTTTCCTTTGATTTTTCTCTTCTTACTGGGCTAAAAAGAGGATCCATGTCATGAAAAGAGGCTGCCTCAAAAGGCCTATTGCTGACGTAATTGTCACATTGAGACCTAACATTTTTGGCAAACCGCACCAATTGAGATGACGTGATTCGAAAAATTCAAAAGAATGTGTCAGATTGAGCTCCGTCGAAATCCACATTCTTTAAAAAACTCATTAACACGTCATCGGTAGCCCGTCGAAATGCTCTTTAGGACTAATAACAAGGTTTCGACACCGACGTGGAACGAGCTCAACCTGACATCCAGTTGGGACTTTTGAGACAGCCTCTTTAGCTTTTCAGAGTGCCCAGACTAGTTACCCTCTGCTATCACCAGAAACTCTACTCTTCGATTGAGCTCCCGTCCCTCCAACTCCTGATCATTACTAGCCATAGGTTTAGTTTCTCCATATCCCTTGGCTACGATCCGGTTGGCAGCAATGCCCCTTCCTACAAGATGCTTCTTGATTGACTCCGCCCTGTTTTGCGAAATAACCATATTGATCTTCTCTCCGCCAAAATTATCAGTGTGACCAGCCACCTCAATTACCAGACTTTCATCTTTTCGCATTAAAGACAACACCTCATCCAACAGCGGCTGGTAGTCAGAAGAGAAATAGACTTTGGTGTTTTCAAAATAAACATTTGGTCTTACCAGCTTGCGGATAGCTTCTTTGTATTTGTGGCTATGAGCCTGAGTGTCGCTACCAGCGGCGGCGGTAGCGCTTGTTCCTGTGCTGCCACTACCTGAGTTTCCAGCTCCACCCTCATTAATCAGCGCCACAACTGCCTTTTCCTTACTGGCAATAAGGTAGTCCGTATCGGCCTGCTCAGGCATTTTCACGTCGATGTTGCTCAGGGTGAACATCTCCTCTGTTTGCTCTCCCCCGATAACAAAATTCCTGGTAAGTGTGGTCGCCAAACCACCCGTCGCCTTTATCTGGAGGCTATTGTTATAAATCATATTTTCGTCGGCATCAAAAATCTCAACTACGAAAATCTCGTCAGCAATAATCTCGTTCCCGTAGGCGCCAGACTCCCCCGTAAAACTGGTGAACGACTCATCGTAATAGCTCGAAGGGTGAAACTTGATCTGGCAGTCGACGCACGGCATACCTGTGGCCCCGTCAGTAATCACACCCTTTATGTTGACCTTCTCAATGGCCCAGAAGTAATAGATATCGAAAGCCCCCATACCGTGTATGCGATCCGACGAAAAATACCCCTCCTCGCCATCCACCTTCATTTTAAAGTTGAGCTCATTATCGGGGGAGTTAATGGGAAACCCCATATTCACTGGTGCACCCCACGCCTTCGTGGTTTCGTCAAATGTTGAACTAAATACATCGTACCCTCCAACAAACCCAATCCGATCTGAGCTGAAATACAAGGTATTTCCGTCGACACTCAAATAAGGGCTAAGCTCATCAAAAGTGGAGTTTACACTACCAGGCAATAGCGTCGGCTCACTCCATTTCGCTGTTTCCGGATCTTTTCTTGACTCAAAAAGGTCAAAATCCTTGCCTTTCTTTCCATCGTTGGAAGCAAATATTACCCGATCCTCTTTGGGGTTGATGAAAAAATGAGAATGGACATGGGCGTTAGACAACGTGGCATCAAACTCGGCTGGGACTGTCCACTGACCGTCCTTTTGCTCACTATAAAAGAGGCGCCCCCCCTTTTTTCGGTCAAAAACAAACAGCTTTCCGTCTTCATTCACCACTTCCAGGTTGGCATTTTCATACTCAAAGTCTCCCAGTATCGGAACCTGCGTTGGCTTTTCCCAGCTAGACTCTCCAAACTTAGTATGATACACCCTGAATACATCATCTCTACCTTCTCTGGAGCGTGAGGAAAAAAACAGCAATTCATCGTTGCCACTAAAAAATACCGGAGAAAGGTCGTTTTGCTCGGAGTTGACACCGGGAACAAGCCTAATCTCGAAATCATCAGGATTCCTCAGGTATTTCAGCAGCCATTCCGCATCAGTAAAAAACCGCTTGGTTTCGTCGACTATCTCCTCACTCTTCTTTGCTCTCAGATCTAAGAAAATTTGGAAGTGTTTGATAGCATGCTGGGCGTCATAATTGCCAAAGTAAATTCTACCAAGCCAGTAAGAGAAGAATTTGTCTTTTTTCCCCTGAATATCGTCCAATTCTAATAATTCATCTATCGGCTTGCCTCTGCCATCGGTAAGGAAGTGACTAATAAGATAGTGGTACTTTGCTTTGGTTTGTTTAGGGTCTATTTCTAGTATCTCTTTGTATTTTTCCCGAGCCAAAACGAAGTTTTCCTGATAAAAAATCTTTTCCGCATCACGAAGCATTTTATCCACGTTTTGAGCGGATGCGGTAAAATATATGGCGATTAGTACAAAAGAAAGAAACAATCGAGGCATGGTGTCGAACTAAGGGTCTTGTTAAACAATCACTGGTTTTGTGATTGTTACAAGTCAATTACACAAATAATACAATAAGATAAAGCCGCCGGCTGCCAGGCAATCACTTGCATGCCAAGTGAAACCTCGCCAAACTAGCTGGTTTTGAGCAAAAAAAAACTACTGTTTGGAGTAATCCGGCCTTCTCAGTTGCCTACATCCCTAGTTGGTGAAGCTATAAAATATCTTTCAATAATGAAAAACACCGAAATATAACATTACTAACACATACATAGCAACTTATCGGCCAATTGAGGCGGTAAATTCTACTTTGGGTGGTCAACATTCACTTCTAAACATCATTTCATTTCCTCCCAAATATCGATAAAAGCCTACCAATCGTCTAAAGCTTCCCCGGCCCGGAGCCATCAGGCCTTACATTTGATCATCCATAAAACGACAAAACCATGAAAAGTAAACTTTTGATTATCGACGACAACGAAATGATGCGGAGCTTCCTTAAGCATATCCTTGGAAGCTCATTTGAAGCAGAAGTAGTAAGTAGCGGCGAGGAAGCCCTGGAAGTGTTACACGACAAAGCAAGAACGCCTCAACTCATACTTGCCGACTTCGATTTAGACGGCATGAATGGCTACGAGCTTTTAGTCTACCTCAAGTCTTCGGCTGTGTACAAACATCTTCCGGTGGTCATCCTTTCGGGCAAAGGCAATAGCAATAACAGAATCAACTGTCTGAAAGCTGGTGCTTCTGACTTTATCACCAAACCTTTCAATCCCGTGGAACTACAGGTGAAAATCGAAGGTATTCTTGCCTCCCATCAGGTTCAACAAACAGCCTAACCGATGAAAATTGCAGCTATAGGAAAAAGACTTTTACCCGTTACCGAGGAGCTTACCGCCAATGGAGTCTCTGTGTCGTGGCACCCATCCATTGAGGGCACGCAGGCTCATAACCTTGTCTTCATTGAGGCGGAGCCGGATATTCACCAGCAGTTGAGAGACCTCGTAAAGGAGCAAGCCGAAAAAAATTACTACAAGAAAGTGGTGCTTGTCGACTTCGACAACATCGCTATCCCGGCAGCCATGCAGCTACCTCCATTTATTGTCGATGTAGTTCAGTACTCAAAAAATAAAGAAACCTTTGTTGGGATTGTCAAGACCCTGATACATTTCACTTCGGAAAAAAAAGCTGACAAGAAAAATGTCGCCACTTTCAAAATGCCTCTGTCTAAGCGGCTATTTGACATCGTGGTGTCTTCGATGATCATTCTCATGATCAGCCCCATCCTTATTCTGGTGGCCATTCTCATTAAGCTGGAATCCAAAGGACCGATTGTCTATCAATCGCCCAGAGTAGGCACAGGCTACAAAATATTCCCCTTTTACAAGTTTCGCTCCATGAGGCCCGATGCTGACAAGCTGCTGGAAAACATGAAGCACTTGAATCACTACGCTCAGGAAGATGAAGTCGTAGAAGATCCTACAACAAAAATTGACGGTGTTGATCAAAGTATCGCCTTTGACGACGAGAACGTTTTGATTGGCGATGACTACTGGGTAGAAGAGCCCAAGTTCGCTGCTTTTAAGCAGAAAGAAGAGAAAAACTCTTTTGTTAAAATCAATAACGACCCCAGAATTACCCGGGTTGGCAAAATCATCCGGAACTCAAGCATAGACGAATTGCCACAGCTTTTCAATGTACTGCTGGGGCATATGTCAATCGTTGGCAACCGCCCCCTCCCCTTGTATGAAGCCGAAAAACTTACCTCCGACGACTGGTCAAAGCGCTTCATGGCTCCAGCCGGCATCACAGGCCTTTGGCAAGTAACCGAAAGAGGTAAAAAAGCCACATCGGAAGACAGCCGCAAACGCCTCGACATAGAGTATGCCGAAAACTATTCTCTGTGGATGGACATCAAAATTTTAGTAAAAACGCCTCTTGCAGCCTTCCAGCACGAGAACGTATAAATACCCTTTTGAAAATTAAAGCTATGAAAATTAGAAGTCTCGACGTGATCACCTTTCTGTTTGGTGCAATCTTGTTGACGGGTTGTATCAAAGAGTTTGACAGTGGCCCAGGTAACCAACAGGCGAATTCCTACGATCTGGACTTTTCGAATGTAACCACAAAGGCCATCGGCATCAAACTGACAGATGAGGCAGGCACTCCGCACAAAGGAGTTAAAATCACCCTTTGGGACAAATCACCTCTCCAAAATGGTGTAATCATTTTGAAAGGTTTTACGGACCAAACAGGCAATTTCGAAACTGAGTACAGCATGCCCAACACTTTCACCGAAGTGGTCATGGAGCTTTCTTACCTCGGTTTGCCTAACTTTCTGGTGATTCCCGTCGAAAGCTTTAACTCACAGGTGTTAATAGCCGGTTTTGATCATACGTTTGACTACCTGTCGGACGAGCTTATACCTAACCAAAGCGTGCAGGATGGCACCATGGTGGATAATTCTGCAGGAAGAATGGCTGCAGCCACCATCACCGCACTCGGTAACTACAACAGCAGCGGAAGGCCCGACTATCTTTTACAGCGTGACAAAATTAGCTCACAATTGTTGGAGTTTGTGAATGCGTCACTGCCTGAAACAAAGCCGGTGCCTACGTTCCACCCGGCCTACCTGGCTGACGGAACAGAAACTAATCTTAACATCGTGCAGGATGCGGATGTTTGGATGACGTTCGTTACTGAGGGTGCAGGCTACCTCAACACGCTCGGGTTCTACACCTATCCGACTGGCAATCCTCCCTCAGTGCCAAGTGATATCGAAACACTTTACATCGGCTTTCCAAATGCCTCTCTTCATGGATCAGGTGGGCCATTGAAATCTGGCGACAAAATTCACCTGGGTACATTTGATTCAGGAACGTCCATTGGGTTTGCGCTGATAGCCAACGGATTCGATGCCTCAACCTCTAAAGTAAAAGAAACTGCCAGCAGGTACTACTCACATAGCCACCTCAACCCCGAAGCTGATACTTCGTTGAAACAACACACAGTCACGCTTTATGATGAGGAAAATGAACTTTTTGTCATTGGTTTTGAAGACTTGAATAGAGCAACCGGAAGTGACGATGACTTCAACGACGCTGTTTTCTACATCACCTCAAATCCAATAACAGCCATCAGCACTGAAAACATTAAGCCAATTGACAAGCCCGGAGACGATGATGGAGACGGTGTCAGCAACGTTTATGATGAGTTTCCCAATGACCCGGCTTATGCCTATAAATATGACTATCCTTCATCGGATGCATACGGCACTTTTACCTTCGAAGACAGATGGCCTGGCTATGGCGACTATGACTTCAACGATTTCGTAGTGGAATATCGGTTCACACAATTCGCAGATGCCAATAACAAAATCACCAACCTGAAATCAGAATTCGTGATCAAAGCAATTGGCGCAAGCTATCAGAATGGATTTGGGTTTTCAACCAAACTTGCACCCAGCCTGGTTGCAACCGTAACTGGCAGCGAATTACACGGCTCGGTTGTTACTCTAAATGCTAACGGCACCGAGCAGGGACAATCAAAAGCTACAATTATTGTATCCGACAAGGTTCATGGTGGTTTTCCAACTTCGGGTATCATCAATACCATACAAGCCAACAGCTTTGTGGCTCCCGACACCATCCGAAACGTGGTCGCCTTTACAAGACATGTGACCTTTGCAGAGCTAGGTTCGGCTCCCTACAATCCATTCTTATTCATCAATCAGGAGAGAGGACGGGAGATACACATGCCAGGCTATGAACCAACTGATCTCGCTGATCATAGCTATTTTGGAACCGAAAACGATAATTCAGATCCTTCCAGAGGCATCTACTACAGGTCAAAAGAAGAGCTTCCATGGGCGATGAACCTTCCCATGTCCTTCGACTACCCTGCAGAGGGCGGAGATGTAAGAGAGGGCTACCTAAACCTCAATCAGTGGGCTAAAAGCTCAGGCTTCAGCTATATGGACTGGTATATGGACAAACCTGGCTACAGAAACACCAACAAGCTTTACAAAAAGAAGTAAAGATTCATTTTTAAATATTCATGGTTTATGGTGTGAAAGGGAAACTGCTGGTTTCCCTTTCTCTTTTAAGCGCACCAGGAAAGCCCTGCCTGAAGAACATCCTCCCATTTTTTTGGGCCTGCAACGTTGCAGTCCTGTAAATCCAATTATCGCCGGATTCTGTCATTAACCGGCTTACCCCCTCCAAACATCTAATAAATCCCGAACAGGGAGTGCGCTGCAATAGATTTGTACTATCAAATAAACTAGTTATGCGCTTATTCATCTTTATATGTTTACTCTCACCCATGACGGTCTTCGCCCGGCAGGAGATAGACGTGGCGAAGGAAATCGAACTGGTTGAGGTGCTTCTTTCCAACGAAGCAGCCATCGATAGTTTGGTCGAACTGGCACTTGTCAACTCCTACTACTTGAAAAGCTTCGACTCCGAGCTTGCCCAGCAGTACGAAAATGTGAAGCAGGAGAAAAACAAGTGGCTCTCTACCTTCAGAATGGGCATTAACTTCTTTTCACTCAACACTTCTCTGGACGGTCAAAACCAATCGGTGACAACAGCTGGCTTGCTCCCCAACCTGGGTATTACCCTGGGCATCGACCCTGAAAAATTCATCAACCGCCGGAGCTATATCAGAGAAGCAGAGTACAATATTGTACGAGCCGAAAATTCTTTAAAAAACCAACGCAAGGCAGTCCGAACGCAGGTAGTGGACATATTCTACACCTATCTTGAGGCGCTTGGGATTGCACAGCTAAGGATATCCGCCAATCAAACACAAAGCGAGCAGGTAACACTGGTCACCGAACGTTTCAGAAAAGGCGAAGCAGGCATGGAAGAAGTGCTGCTAACTCAGAACGGAATGAACCTGACCCAGGAGGCTGTGCTGAAAGCCGAACTCTCAGTCAGGAAAATCAGAAGACAAATTTCGATCATGATCTCAGACACTGAAGCTGCGTCTGCCACTTCAGAGCAATAAAACCATGGACCAACTAATAGCAATACTCAGAACATTAATGAAGCACTGGCTTAAGCTTGTGCTCGTGCCTGGGCTAACTATGGCGTTGATCATCTACATGACGGCCAATGGCCAAAAGACCTACAAGACAGAAGCAAAACTGTACCTCAATCTGCAGGAAAGCAAAAGCACTAGTCTGACGGATGAGGACATGAAGCAATACCAGATCCACACGGTATTCCAAAACATTGTGGAGCTGCTGAAATCGAAAAAACCTATAGAAAGGGTAAGGATCAAAGCAGTAAGAAAAGGTCTTGAAGGCGGAAACATTTTTTCCGTTGGGAATGAAAACCTTGTTGCTAACAAAGAGGAAGTACTGAAACGCCTCGATGAAATCGAGCATAACAATGAGCAACTTCGTCCGAAGCAGTTTCCTGACACGCTCATAGCCAGCTACCTTGACTTCCATCAACTACAGATTGAAAGACTGAAGGATATTGTGATGTCGTACCGCATCATGGACAGTAACTTCATGAAGTTTGAGCTCTCAGAGCACATACCTGAAAAGACGCAAATAATAGCTAACCTGTTTATTGAGGCCCTTATCGACGAAAACCGTGAGATTGCCAAAAACAAAATCAAAAGTCATAAAGACTTGATTGAAGGGCTGGTAAAGCAGGCGAAAGCGGACCTGGATGCGAAAATCAAAAAGCTGGAAAACTTCAAAGTAGAAAACAGCATCATCAACCTTGGCGAGCATACCAAGGCCATAGTGGTGTATCTGGTGCAGTTGGAAGGTACCCGGGCCAACCTGATGGCCAAGGTTAGCTCCTCAGCGAAAGGTAAGTCAGAAGTACTGAGCACTGTGGCCGCAGGTAACGCCCTATCGCTTGACCTGACTACCAACGCCGAAATTGTGCAGCTTAAGGAAGATCTGAAGAGGCTGAACCGTGAGGTGCTTACCACCAGTCTGGAAGAAAACAATGCTGGAGCCCTGGCGCAGGTGAAAAACAATGTGGAAACTACAAGAAAGGCCATTAATGCGAAACTCATAGAGTTGACTGGTAAGAGCCCCTACGACCCAAGCAGGATACAGCTGGAGCTGGCCAGCAAGTACCTCAATTATGACCTGGAAGCAGAAACCAATGCTGATGTGGTGGGCATCATAGACGCTGAAATACAGCGGGTTACTAACTATTCGAGGAAATTTGCCCCGTTCGAATCCACAATAGTAGCTCTTGAGCAAGAAATCAGTACAGCACAAAATGTGTACCTGGTATTGCTCAACAAGCTTAACCTGACGCAAACCATGGAGTCTGGCTCTGGTGAGAACATGATAGAGGTGATTGACCCTCCGTCTCTTCCCACTAAGCCGGAGCCTTCAAAAAGGCCTGTAATAGTAGCCGCTGGCGGCATAGCTGTTTTCGTGCTGATGGCAGCTGTGTTTATCATCATTCAGTTGCTTGATGCATCCATCATCAGCGTCGAGAAATTTGAGAGGAGTTCATCATTGCCCGTCATTGGTGCCCTCCCAAGAATAACAGACAAAGAAAAAGACAAAAAGCTCGGCAAAGCGCTTCAGCTCATTCATCAGCAACAAATCCTTCAGTTGTTGCAGTTGATCATGAGCAAATGTTTCGACGATGAGGGCATACTGATGCTAACCTCCAGCCAGGCAGGTGAAGGCAAGCACTACATCGCAATGGAACTTCAATCGCTACTGGAAGGATCTGGGAAAAAGGTGGCTTTTGTTGACGCCGACTGGATGAACGAAAACACCTATGAGTCTCTCATTGATTTCAAGCCCTTAGTAGAGAACAATGGTTTGATAAAAAACAGAACCAAAATTGTAGAGTCGCTAGATAAGATGAAAACCGAAAACGACCTTGTTGTGCTGATCACCTCCCCTATCAACATCAGTGCCGAGGCGGGATTCTGGATGGAGCTATCCAAGCATGTCCTCTACGTGTTCGGCGCTAACCGCATTATGACAAAGGTCGACCAGAGAGTAGAAAAAATGCTTCTTGAATCGAGGTTGCAGTTCCTGGGCACACTGCTCAACAGGGTAGACATCGAAAACATGGAAGACTACCTGGGTGAAATACCCAAGAAAAGAACCTTCATAAGAAGGATCACGAAGAAATTAATTACAAGAGACTTTTAGAAATAATGACAGCTATGCAGCTTATAATGTACCCAATCGCCCTTTTCCTCCTCTTTTACAGTCTTTACTGGCTGGCCCTCATCGTATTGGGCTATGCCAATCCAAAGGCATCGGAGGAAAATAAAAACCAGAGCAATCCACACCTGCTGCTTGTGCTACCGGCCTACAAACCTGGCCCCATTTTCAGGGAAGTACTTAACTCCATTGAAACAGCTATCAGGGCAAGAAAGAACATCCACGTTTATGTATTGCTCCAGGAAGCTGACAGCGGCTACGCCGATTTTGTAAAATCAAAAGGTTTTTTTGTCGAGGAGGTTGTCTTTGGGCACCTGGGAGGCAATTCCTATCAACATGCGCTGCGACACATTACCCACACTATTCAGCGTGAATGCAACAAAGGTACCTGGTGCCCTGAATTTCTTATGCTGGTGGACAAAGACAACCTGCTCGACAAAGATTATTTCAACAATATTCCTGAATCAATTTACGATAGCTACGACATCATACAGGGCAAGCGATCGTCTCTGTCGGTAAACAACTCAGTGGCTTTCTTCGATAATACCACGGAAGCGCTTAACGACACCATGTTCCGCAAGGCGAAACAAAATATGGGGCTGATGATTGAAATTAGCGGGAGTGGGGCGTTAATTGAAGCAGAGCTGTTTTCAGAGGCTATCAACAGCCTGGACCCCAGGGCTCCTGGCTTCGATAAAAACTTTATGGTACAGCTACTGAGTCACAAGCGAGATGTGCGTACCATCTACTGGCCCAGCAGCGAGCTTTACGAGGAAAAGACTTCTGCAATTGAAGCACACAACCCACAGCGCTTGAGATGGTTTGGCGAGCAATACTACAATGCGCTGTACCATGGTAAAACACTGCTAAAAGCGGCCATTAATTACAGAAGAATGGCAGCATTTGACTATATTATCACACTTTGGAGGCCGCCAAGGTCTGTCCAGGTGGTCATCGCTCCTATGGCAGCAGCTTTGGAAATTGGCTGGTATGCTTACTTTGGTAGCTGGCCATTGTATTTGCCATTGTTTACCGCCTCGGTAATCATTCTTGGACTAGCAGTGGCTTTGTTCCTTATTAGCCAGCAAGCATTAGGCACGGCATTGAAGCATGGACTTCAGCTACCTAAATTAGCGTTTAACAATATTTTCAATGCCGCCAAGAGTATTAAGAAGGAAAACCAGGGCAAATTTATTCATACTACCCACAAGCTTTAGGAAGATGCCTTTTCAGAGGCGTCTTCTTACAAGATAAATGAAAAACCTCTCTCCATCTTCAGGAACCATCCTCGGCCGGTTTATCCGGGGCGAGGGAAGTATTCCCCCATGGATGCAGTGGGTATTCTGGCTTTGTTTGGTGCCCGTCATTGCCAAGTTGATGGTGGCGAAAGGCATCATCGTGGCGCTCGGCATCATTGTGATGGTGGTAGCACTGCCCATTGGTGTATCTGCCCTATGGAAAACGGAAATTGGCATCTATATCATGCTGGGCCTGGCCTTCTTTGTCAGTATCCCCAACAGGCTCTTCGAAGGTATTCCCATGGGCATTTTGCTCGATGTGGTCATCGTTACCATGCTGGTGGGCATGCTTTACCGCTGCACCTACAACAAGGACTGGAGCACCTTTTCAAGTCCAGTCAGTATTTCCATATTGTTGTGGGCCGGTATGAATGTCTTCGAGCTATTCAATCCCATGGCCGCATCCCGGCAGGCCTGGTTCTTTGTGATAAGGCCGGCAGTTGGCTACCTGATGCTCTTCTTTCTCACGTACGACATGCTCACTACGCCCAAGAAAATGTACAGGCTGCTGTTTGTCATCCTTGGGCTTTCGCTGTTTTCGGCCAGCTGGGGCATCTGGCAGGCTAATTTTGGCTACTTTAGCTGGGAGTATAATTACGTGGTCAGGCACGACGTCATGCACCTCGTTTTCAACTACGGTCGGTGGAGAGCCATCGGCAGCATCGGCTCACCGGCGCAGTTTGGCATATTGATGGCTTTCATTTCCATGCTATGTGTGGCCCTGCTAACGGCTTTCAAGGGCACATTTACAAAGCTCTTCCTGCTATTCACGTTCCTTGCAACACTCATGGGCATGGTGTACTCCGGTACACGATCAGCCTATGTCATCATCCCCATCTTCTATTTTGGCTGGGTGGTACTTTCAAGAAACAAGAAGCTCTACTATTCAGTAATCTTTGCCGGTGCACTGATGGTGACCGTGGCCGTAATGCCTACTAACAACTACCACATCCAGCGCATACAAAGCACTTTCAAGGCATCTGAGGACGCCTCCTACCAAACCCGTGCCCGCAACAAGGCCATCATTTTCCCCTGGATCCTCAAGCACCCCATTGGCGGTGGCCTTGGCTCCACAGGCGTTTGGGGGCAGCGCTTCTCTCCCGGCACCTTTCTGGCCAACTTCCCGCCTGACTCAGGTTTGATCCGTGTAGCCGTAGAGCTGGGCTGGATAGGCTTGCTTTTCTTTCTCAATGTGTACTACAATATTCTCGTAAAAGGCACCTTCCTTTTCTGGAAAATGAAGAATAAACGCTACAAAGCTATTGTTTCCGGCATGATCTGCGCCATAGCTCCGCTACTCGTCGTGGAATGGGGGCAGGAGGTGGTAGGCGTTTTCCCAATGAGCGTGCTTTTCTGGCTGTTTGCCGCCATTATGTTTCGATCCATCGATTTTGATCAGAAAGAGCAAGCCGAGCAAGCTAAATTTGAATCATAATTCAATGAAAGGCTTACTTGCTAATGATTTCATTCAGAAACAAAATATGGTCACTACTAAACAACGGGATTGAGTTTGCTCTGGGCATAGGCCTGGTCGCAGCCATCACCCGGATGTATAGTACCGAAGACACAGGAGCCTGGTTCCTGTTCATCGCCATATTTGCTATGGCAGGCAGCCTCAGAGATGCCCTCATTCAGTCGGCCATGGTGAAAAGCACCGCTGGCATAACTGGTAGCTCAGCCCACAGCTCGCTAAAGACCAACCTTACGGTGATGATCTCTTTTGAATTGGTTACAAGCCTCGTCATCGTTGTGGTAAGTTTATTTCTGGGCACAATCCTTGGCAAGTTCCTCCTCTTCTACCCCTTGTATGCTATTCCGAATGCATGGTTTCGCTGGCAGGTATTTTACCTGAGAAGCCAATTGCAGATCAAAGAGATATTTATTACTAATCTACTTAACCTTTGCACCATCATCGTTTTGTTCGTTCTACTCTACCTGAACAAAGCGGAAGTCATTTACCTCGTGCCTACTATGGGAGCCGGGAGCATTGCAGGCGGCATTTTTGCCTCATTCTTCCTTCCTTACAGGCAAATCATCAAGGCGACCACGGCAAAGGAAAATCTGAAGCTTATTCGTCATTTTGGTTTTTTTGCCATGCTGCGGGAAGCTACCTCAGCGGTATCATCAAGAATTAGCCTGTTTTACTCCAGTGCGCTCCTTAGCCTGCAGCAAACGGCTTTCCTTGGGGTATCACAACGCTTTTCCCAAATCGCTCTTTTGCCCAACAACGCCTTCCAGTCTATCCTTTTTCCCAGCCTGGTAATGCATGTGAACAAAGGCGACCTGAAAGCAGCCAAACACACATTCGAAGATTCTATTGCCCAGCTTCTGGCCTTCACCATTCCATTTGCAATAACTGGCGTTTTCTTATCGCCTTTTATTCTGGAATTGGTGAGTGGTCCAGAATATAGACAATCCTGGTCCATACTAGCCATTTACCTTCTGCTGGCTACCATCATAACGCCTTTTGGCGCAGCCTTTGGCAGCATGGTGACTGCCATGGGAAAACCTCAGATGGCATTCCGCATTGTGCTGGTTAACAGCATATTGAATATCGGCATTGGCTACCTGCTCATGAGCGTCATTGGCCTGATGGGCGCCCCGCTTTCTATGGCCGTTACTGAGCTGGGAGGATTTATCTGGATTGGAACAATACTCAAAAAAGAGGCTGACATCAGCATCGTTTCCACATTTGCAAAAATTCCGGGTATCTACCTGAAAAGCACCGGAAAAGTGCTCGGGCTGCTGAAAAAGTCAGAGGCACCCATAAAAACGACGGAGGTGATCAAATGAAGAAGCTAATAACGACTGCCGGATATGCCGTCTTCACTCTAAGACATAAAAGAATTTAGCTATGGATATTTCGGTAATAATTGCGACCTATAACAGAAAGGATTCTCTAAAAGAAACCCTGGATGCACTTAGCCGCCAGAACTTCTGCCATCTGTCTTACGAGGTGATTGTGATCAACGATGGCTCCACCGACGGAACGGTTGAATTGCTTGAAGAATATTCGGTTTTTGGCACCATAGGCCTAAGATTCTTCAACCAACAAAACCAGGGGCCGGCTGCGGCACGGAATCTAGGGATTCAGTATGCAAAAGGAAGAATAGTCGCCTTCACTGACGACGACTGCATTCCTTCACAAAACTGGCTATGTACGATTGATGCTCAATTTAAGAATAGCAACATAGTGGGTTTGCAGGGAAGCACTTTTACTGATAAAGACAAAATTACGCCTCTCACACACCAGATAGATAATACGCAGGGCAACAAAAGCGTTCCTACCTGTAACGCTGCCTACCTGAAGAGTGCTCTAGACGCCATTGACGGATTCGATACGGAATTTCCTTTTCCGCACAACGAAGACGCCGACCTGGCCTGGAGAATACAAAAAACCGGAGAGATTGGATTCTGCGCTGATATGCTTGTATATCACCCACCCCGCATGGACACCTTTACGAAGGTTTCCAAAAGGATGAAGATCATGGAGAGTGAGTTCCGCCTATTCTACAAGGACCCGGAAAGCTACCGGAAAAACAGAGGCACCTCACCCTGGCAAATCATCTACTGGGAGGTAATGGTAAAGACACAATGGTATTACTTCAAAACAAGGTTTAAGTACCTGAAAAGACCGAAGCTGATGTTTCAGGGACTGGCCCTGACTTTCATTTGGTGGTGGGACCTGATCAGGTTTTATCCAAAGTTTTGGAATGCCAACAAAGTACATAAGAAAATGTTTTGAGTGGTTTTAGAGTAGGTTTGGGGAAAAGGCACCTCATTTTGAGCGTGCCTTTTTTATTTTGAATTTTGTATCTTGATGCTGCAATGCTGAGATACAATACTGACATATAATGCTTAGATATTTTTTTTATAGTCTGCTTACAACACTTTTTCTTATCGGTTTTACCTGCCATTCCCAGCCTCGGTGGACTGTGCTGGAGGAACTTAACGGCATTACGCTCTACGAGTCAGACCAAAAATGCGACACACTGAGGAATTTCATGGCCGTTTTCACAGTACCGGCCAGCGTCAAAACATGCGTCAACATCCTGTACAATAACGAATTCCATACCGACTTCATGGATGGTATGAAGAGCAGCGAGCTTATAAAATATCACCACGAAAAGTTACTTGTCTTCTATCAGGTGATCGATTTGCCATGGCCGATTCCCAACCGTGACATGGTAACCCTGGCTACTTTCGAACACACGCCCGACTTCAAAACTGTGACAGTGAACCTCCGGTCGTCGCCTGAAGAAAAAGCACCCACTTCTATGACCAGAGTGAACGTACCTGAACGGGAATGGAGCTTCTCCAAAAATGGAGAGTTTTCAACTCACGTAACCTACACCTACCGTACCAATCCCAGCCATTTTCCTTCATTGCTGGAAGATACCTTCACCATCGACGGCCCTATGAAAATGATGAGCGGATTCAAAGACCTGGCTACTAAAGAAAGCCGCACACCAGTAAATTTGGTTTGGATCAGGGATTGAAACGCAGGTGTCGGCAAGACCGCTTGGCAGGATGGGGCTGGCTCAGGGGTGCCCGGCTTAGGGGTGCCCGGCTTAGGGGTGCCCGGCTTAGGGCTTGAAAGGTAGCTATCGGCACGGCTACAACATACAAGGCCTGTAGTCGTCAGGTGTCGGCACGGCCAATTAGCCTCTCTGAAAGAGCCGTCAGACACCGGGGGGCTACGGTTTTCCGTCTCCATACTTCCGCCATTTACTATTCCTCAAAAGGAGCTTCATGGCCACAAAGGCACGAAGACACCAAGGATGCACACAATCTTTCTGGTCGGCCGAAGCTTTAGCGAAGGTGGGTCGTCCGCCGAAGCTTTAGCGTAGTCGGGATTGTCCCTGGATTTACCCTCACACCAGACTACTCATACCTCAGCGAATCCATAATTAACCTATGGTTTTAACCAAACTTCCATTCAAAACCTTAAATTGCATTAGAAAGAGATGAGCAGGGTTATTTGAGATCATGATCAATAGCCGCAATCAGAAAGACAAATATCTCTAAAAGAACAAATGCCAACCTCTACTCAAAAGAAAAAGCGAATCACCATTATGGACTCATTCGAGCAAATGAACGAATCCGACATCCAGGAAATGGCTGCTACCTCTCCATATGAGCGAATCAAAAACACGGTTGACTTAACACTGAGAGCTTATGGGATCACAAGGGCCCAGCTTTCGAAAAGGGGGCATCCTACGAGGGTTGAGATCACCAGGAACGAATGAATCTTTTTGTAGAGTCGCATCAAAAGTTACTCCAACTGCTAAGAAAGGCTGAAGTAGATTTTATCATTATTGGTGGCTACTCCGTCATTTTTCACGGATATGCTAGAACAACCGGCGATATCGACATTTGGCTAAAGCCCGATAATGTCAATAAAGCCAAACTGCTACAGGCACTCAGATGGTATGGCATAGAAGAAGACTCCCTGGGGGAACTGAACCAATTAGATTTCGCCAAGACAGTTTTCTTTAAGATTGGTGACGTACCAGAGCGGATCGATTTTCTTACCAAAATCAACCTTATTGACTACGAAACAGCGAATAGAGAAAAAGTACTGGCCAATCTGGACGACATAACGATTCCCTTTCTGCACCTCAACCACCTCATCTTGTCGAAATTGAATACCGGACGTCCACAGGATCAGGCAGATATAGAAATGCTTCAAAAGATTCAAAAGAATAAGAAAAACTAATAATATGTCATTTCAAGCTTATATCGACAATATCAAAACCAAAACGAGCAAGAGCCCCGAAGATTTTAAGAAAGAGCTGGAGGGCGACGGCTTACTGTTGCCTGATATGAAAGCCACTGATTTGGTCAGCTGGTTAAAACAGACCTATGAGCTTGGCCACGGGCACTCCATGGCCATTTGGGCAGTGTTTAAATCGAAGGGCTGGGTGGCTTCCCCAAAAAAATAAGACTTTTGGACACGCCCAACTACAGGTAGTATCTGATTGTCGGACTGTCTGACTGTCCGATTGTGCAACTCAATTCACTTTCGCACTCCTAGCTCTCCCGCTCTCCCCCTTACTCATACCTCAAACTATCCGATGGGTTCGCCGTTGCCGCCCTGAACGCCTGCAAACCCACCATGGCAAACGCCAGCATGATGAAAAACACGGATGGCAGCACATACGTCAAAGCCCCGGGTATGATGTGGTACTCAAAGTTGGCCAACCATTCGCCGATGGCATAGATGCTCAAAGGAACAGTCACTACTATGGCAATACCCACCATCACCACAAACTGGCGGCTCAGCAGCCCCAAAATGCCCTGGTTGCTGGCTCCCAGCACCTTGCGGATCCCAATCTCTTTGGTACGGCGCTGCACTTCAATAGCGGCCAGCCCCAGCAAGCCAATGCAGGAAATCATGATCGCCAGCACTGAAAATACTCTGAAGATTTTGAACATGCTGTACTCCTCTTTGTAGAGTGCATCGATGCGGTCGTCGAGAAAGCGGTAATGGAAGATGCTGGCTGGCGCTACCTCCTGCACAAAATTTTCGAGGTAAGCCACCGTCTGTGGCACATTCTCTGCGTCTATTTCCACCAGCATATAGCCTGTCCACCACGGTTTGTACTCGATCACCAGCGGTTCTACCTCCCTGTGTAGGGAGTAGTAATGAATATCGTCGATCATGCCGATAATAGGCCCTCGCTCATTCCTTGTCATTTGCTCGGCCATTTCTCCCACGGGGTTTTCTATCCCCCACAGGTCAGCCAGCTTTTTGTTGATGATGTAGACACCTCCCGTGTCAGCTTTCGGCTGAAATGTGCGCCCCGACAGCAGCTCAATGTCCAGGGTGCTGAGAAAGCCCTCATCTACCCGCAGCACATTGACCGAAGGATAGTCGGCATCCGGATCCATGGAGGCCAGACGGAAGCCCTCCACACTCAGCTGGTCACCCATCAGGTTCGACGACAGGCTCACATCCTCAATGGCGGGGTTTTGCTTCAGCCGGGCAAACAGGCTCTCCCTGTTTTCCACCAGCTGCTCTTTCATTTTGCCGTAGGTTTTCACTGCCACCACATGACTGGCGGAAAAGCCCAGGTCTTTGTCTCGCACAAAGTTCATTTGCTCCGTTACCGCTACCGTGCTGATGATAATGAACAGCGACAGCACAAACTGGAACACCACCAGCCCTTTGCGGAAACCCGATACACCACTGGTGCGGGCATCCCGCTTGGCGGAAAGGGCTTTGGTTGCCGTAAAACCGGACACCACCAGCGCAGGGTACGCCCCGGCCAGCAGGCCAATCAACAACACAATGCCCGCCACAAAGGCCAGGTATTTCAGCTCCAGCAGTTGTACGGCCTCAATGCCTGAGCCCGCCAGGGAATTGTAAAACGGCATAGCAATGGCGCAAAGCACCAAAGCTACGAGCGCCGACAGCGCCGACGTAAGCATGCTCTCGCCAAGGAACTGCTGCAATAGCTGTCCCCGTTTGGCACCCATCACCTTGCGCATGCCTATCTCCTTGATGCGGCGCATGGAGATGGTGACGAAGATATTGACAAAGTTGACGCAGGCGATGATAGTAATGAACACTGCCAGCGTGATGAAAATATAGATATAAGTAGCGCTGGAGTTAGGGCCCATCTCCTGAATCTTGTTTGACTGCAGGTGGATGTCGGTCAGCGGCATAAGCTCGTAGAAGAAATTTTCCGCCTTTACCTCTGCCATTCCTTCTTCTGTAATTTGCCTGTAGTCGATTTGAAAGTCGAGCATTTTGGTCATGGCGCTTTCGGCTTGCTGCTGGTTGTCGAACAACACATAGGTGTACATAACCATCCAGCCTTTGTTACTGTACCAGTCGGCATCTACCCATTTCATAAAAGTGGGCATGGAAACCAGTAGCTCGGCTTTAATATGAGAGTTGGCTGGCAGGTCTTTGATCACGCCGGTCACTTCAAACTTATCGCTCTCATTCAGCTCGATGGTTTGGCCAACCGGGTTGTCTGTTCCAAACACTTTTTTCGCCAGCGACTCGGTAAGAAGAGTGGTGCCGGGCCGGGTGAGGGCGCCTTCGGCAGTGCCGTTTACAAACTGGTAGTCAAACATATCAATGGCTGATTGATCGGCCAGGTACACATGCTCTACGTCGAAGAAGTCTTCGCCCACATTGAGCACAGTAAGCTCCCCGCCAAAGTCTGCAAAGCGGCAAAACTCCTTCACCTCCGGCATATAGGCTTTAAAAGCCTCTCCCTGGGTAGGCGACGACTTGGCCCAGGTGGTAGCGGCCAGGCGGTAGATATTGTCATGCTTGGGATAGGCTTTATCAAAGCTCAGCTCTTTGTCCACATGCAGGAAGATCATCAAGCTAACGGCGATACCAACAGATAAGCCAACGATGTTAGCCAGTGTATACAGCTTTTGGCGGGCCATGTTGCGGCCGGCGATTTTGAGGTAATGGGTGATCATAGTCATTTGATTAGTCTTTATTTGAGTTTTCCTTATTCGTGCATTGTACATTCTCAGGAACATGAGCCCGTTGACTACATATAGCCAACTAGCCTTCCTCGCTCCATTTTCCTCCACCCAGCGGTCAAACAGCTCGAGCAAATCGCCACGAATCTCGTTGGCGTATTCCCCACTGCAGTACCAGTCGAGCAGGCGATT